>NZ_SCNZ01000087.1:0-18294 GCF_005502655.1 Burkholderia sp. 4NA327C6
AACCAGCGGGTAACGAAGAGTTATCCACACCGGAATAGATGTACTACGCTGTCTCGGGGTGGGTCAGATTTAGATGAAATCGGTGGGTTAAGACTCGGTGGAAATCAACAATCGCTCGTATGACCGTATGAATGCTCGGTTCCTGCGTTGCTTTCGGCGTGCCGAATTCCCGGATGTCCGCTCCGGCCGAGAAGCCGCTGTCTGCCCCAGTAATGACAATGGCCCGTACACCCGCGTCGGCTGCTGCTGCGGCCATTGCCTCGACGATGGCGAGACGTGTCGTGTGCCCGAGCCCATTGACCGGTGGGTTGTCGAGCGTGATAACCGCCACGTCATCGTGCACCCTGTAGTGCGCTGTCATGTTCCCTTCCTTTGTATGTGCGGCGCACGGGACGGGGTACCGTGCATCCAGGTTGAGCTATGTCGCTGCCAGTTCGATACAGACAGCTCGATTGGATCCAAAATCAAATAAACACTCGAACGTTCGGCCTTTTTTGAAGGCGAACACGAAATTCTTGTAGTGCCGCTCATCTCGAGCCCCGATAACGGGCCAGTTCCATTCGCCCTATCTGATTGCGATGCACTTCATCCGGACCGTCCGCGATGCGCAGCGACCGTGCGGCAGCATAGGCGTGCGTCAGGAAGCGATCCTGCATTCCATAGCCCCCGCAGGTCTGAATCGCCCAATCGATGACTGTGCATGCCATGCTGGGCGCTGCCACCTTGATCATCGCAATTTCGCGTGCGGCCGCCTTATTGCCGATCGCGTCCATCTTGTGCGCAGCATCCAGCACCAGTAAGCGCGTCTGGTCGATCGAGATACGTGCGTCGGCAATGCGGTGCTGCGTCACCGTTTGGTCGGCAATTGCCCGTCCAAACGCCGTTCGCGACAGGCTACGTGTACACGTCACTTCGAGTGCACGCTCCGCGAGACCGATCAGGCGCATGCAGTGATGGATACGACCGGGGCCGAGACGCCCTTGAGCAATCTCGAAGCCGCGCCCTTCGCCGAGCAGCATGTTCGTTACCGGCACACGTACGTTCTCGAAGACGATTTCCGCATGCCCGTGCGGCGCGTCGTCGAAACCGAGCACCGGCAGATGGCGAAGAATCGTCACGCCGGGCGCGTCGCGCGGCACGAGGATCATCCCTTGCTGACGATAGCGCTCTGCCGCGTCAGGGTCCGTCTTGCCCATGAAAATGAAGACTTTGCAGCGTGGATCGTTGGCACCAGAAGTCCACCATTTCCTGCCATTGATCACGTATTCGTCACCGTCACGCACGATCGAGCTCTCGATGTTCGTTGCATCGGACGAGGCCACAAGTGGCTCGGTCATTGCGAACGCCGAGCGAATCTCGCCACGCAGCAACGGCTCGAGCCACGTCTTCTTCTGCTCCTGCGTGCCGTAACGGACCAGCACTTCCATGTTGCCTGTGTCAGGTGCCGAACAGTTGAAAACCTCCGGTGCCCATGGCACCCGGCCCATGATTTCGCAAAGGGGAGCGTATTCGACGTTCGTCAGTCCCGCCCCATGTTCCGAATCGGGCAGAAACAGATTCCACAAACCTTGGTCCTTCGCGTGCGCCTTCAGCTCTTCAATGAGCGCGATCGGCTGCCAACGGTCGCCGTCGCAGACTTCTCGCTCGTAACGTTCCTCGTTGGGGTACACATATTGATGCATGAATGCCGAAACACGGCGCTGCAGGTCCTTAACCTTTTCCGAAGGTTCGAAGTTCATCTATTCCTCTTCCGAATTGCGGCCGGTGCTACTGTCAAGCGGCCATCGCGCGTTCTGCGCAACCCCATCCCAGATCGCCCATCGCGGCAGCAAGTCTGCCGTGCTCGAATGCCTGATCGCTGCTTGCGTTACCGTCGAGCGCGCGCCTCATGATTCCTTGCCGAATCGCGGCCACGCGAAAGAAGTTATAGGCGAGGTAGAAGTTCCACTCACGTGTTCCAATTTCCTCAATGCCGGTACGGCGGCAGTACGCCGACACAAATTCAGCTTCATGCGGAATGCCCAGCGAAACCTTGTCGGCGTCAGTCAAGTCCGCCAGTCCGCGCGAACCGGCCGCCGGCAAGTGCCACGCGAGGCAGAGGTAGGCGAAATCCGCGAGCGGATCACCAAGCGTCGAGAGTTCCCAATCGAGTACAGCGACCACTCGTGGCTCATCCGGGGCAAAGATCATGTTGTCCAGGCGAAAATCACCATGAACCAGGCTCGTCCGTTCCGCGCTCGGAAGATGATGCGGCAACCATTCGATCAATCGTTCGATGGACGCAATGCGGCCCGTCTCGGATGCGCGATACTGTTTGGTCCAGCGTGACACTTGGCGCTCGAAATAGCTTCCTGTTCGCCCGAAGTCGCGCAGACCAAGTGCGTCGATATCGATCGTATGCAGCGCCGCCATGACGCGATTCATTTCATCGAAAACCAGGCGGCGTTCGTTGGGCGTCATGCCCGGAAGGCTGGGCTCCCAGAGCACGCGGCCTTCCACATAGCTCATGACATAAAACTCGGTGCCGATTACCGATACGTCGTCGCAATAGCAGTGCGCATGCGCGACCGGCACCGCGGATCCGTTCAACGCGCGTATCAGGCGATATTCTCGATCGATCGCGTGAGCGGACGGCAGTAGCTTGCCCGACGGCTTGCGGCGCAGGACATAGCGGGCGGATGGCGTCGTCAGCAAATAGGTTGGATTCGACTGGCCTCCCGAAAATTGCGATACGTCGAGTGGCCCGCTAAAACCACGCAAATTTCCGCCTAGCCACGATTCCAATCGCCGCACGTCGAAATCAGGGGATCGCCGTATGGCGGCCTCATGCGATCGAGTATCAGTGTTGCTTTTATCCATCACGTTATTGAAGCTTCGAGAAATCGGGACGACGCTTTTCCTTGAACGCGGCCAAGGCTTCGCTGCACTCGTTCCCTGCCAATTGCTTGTCGATCGCATCGAATTCCGCGTTCATTTGATAGATGACTCTCCTGCGCTCACTCATCAACCGTTTCGTCGCTCTGACCGCGCCCGGCGCCTTCGCAGCGATAACCGCCGCGATCGCCTTCGCTTCGGCTCGAAGCTGGTCAGCCGGCACCGATCGATTAGCGATTCCCCATTCCACGGCGGTCCGCGCATCGACAGAGCGGCCGAGCGCGATCATCTCGAACGCACGAATGCTTCCGATCCGCAACGGAAGCAGGTAGCCCGACGCCGCTTCAGGAACGAGCGCCAGGTCGACAAACGGCGCGCTGAGTTGCGCGTCGTTCGCAACGATGACGTAGTCGCAATGCAACAGCATGGTGGCGCCGACACCAATGGCTTTCCCCTGTACGGCGGCCACGACGGGAATCTCCATCGTCGCCAGATATCGGAGAAACCGCGCACCGCGGCTCTTGCCGATGCCGTCACGAATTGCTTCAGCGGAGAATTCGCTCAGGTCGCTTCCGGCCGAGAACGTGTCACCATCAGATTGGATGAGGACGGCGTTCACGCGCTCGTGCGCAGTTGATTCAAGCGCATCCGCAAGCGCGCCGTACATCGCACCGGTCAACGCATTCTTCTTTTCTGGCCTCGATATCGTGACGATCATCACCCGCCCGTCAACTTGGACTTTTATGTCGTCCACGGTGAAATCTCCTGTTTCGCTATACCCATTCAGACTCGATCCGCCGCTCAAAATCGATAGGAAACCCCAACGAATCCGATGATTGGATTGGCCGTGATTCGCGCCGTGTTGCTCAAAACGGTCGTTCCGTTGGCGCTGACTGCATCGAATTTTCCGGTCGTCTTTAGCGGGATGTAGGTAATCGATCCCAGCACGGACCATCTACCGTTGAGGCGATATGTCACGCCGGCCGTGAAGGCTGGGTTCCACGACGAGCTGGCCGATGCATCAACCCTTCCACCCGGTCCGGCAAATTGACCCAGTGCCCCGCTGAATGCGGGATGAACCTGGACGGAGCTGAACCACGTGTAATTCACGCCGACACCCAGGAATGGGCGCCACACACTGTCCTTCTTTCCAAAGTAATATTTCACGAACACTGTGGGCGCCCACACCCGTGCCGTCACCAACGGCTTCAGATCACCCACGGGCATTGCCGGCCCCTGGGGCCCAAGGGGGGTGGCGCCCCCCTGGGAGAAAAAATTCAGCTTCGGGGGAAATCCCACGGCACTTTCGATCGCAATGTGCTCCGTTGCGAAATAGGTAACGAGGAACTCTCCCGTGAAGGTGTTATGAATTTCGGCGCCTGTTCCAGGAGAAGTGAAAGTGCCGAACTGGGAACTGCTTTTCAGTTCTTGAGAGCTCGATTGCCTCATGTCGATCCACGCGGCGCCACCGGTTACCACAACGCTTCCCGCCTCCTGTGCGTACGCCGTACCCGCGAGACCGCACATCGAAATCGCCAGTGCGATCGAATTCAGTTGCTTCCTCATACTTCGTCTCCTCCGTTTTACGGCGACCTCAGTCCCGAAAGGTGCCGACCGGGCTCTCAATGGCCATCATTCGTCGGCATTTATTTAGTATCACGAATTACATAACGTACTTCTCCGAGTATTTCTGTCGATCGAAACTATCTCGCCTGAGCGATCCGCAGCTATCCGCGGACCACCAAGTTCCTTACGACTGTCGAGCGCGAAGAAGGTCGAGCGCCACGTCGACGATCATGTCCTCCTGCCCGCCAACCATGCGGCGTCGCCCCAATTCGACAAGGATGTCGACGGTCTTCAATCCGTATTTCCGAGCGGCGCCTTCGGAGTGGCGAAGGAAGCTCGAATAGACGCCTGCATAACCCAGCGCCAGCGTTTCGCGATCGACACGAACGGGCCGGTCCTGTAGCGGACGAACGAGGTCATCGGCAGCATCCATCAGGCTATAAAGATCACATCCGTGATTCCAACCGAGCCGTTCGGCCGCGGCGATAAACACTTCGAGCGGCGCGTTTCCGGCACCGGCGCCCATGCCGGCAAGGCTTGCATCGACGCGGTCGCAGCCTTCCTCGACGGCGACGATGCTGTTGGCGACGCCAAGGCTCAAATTGTGATGGGCATGAATGCCTGTCTCGGTCTCCGGCTTCAACACGTCCTTGAAGGCGCGAAAGCGCTCGCGTACGTCGTTCATTCCCAGTGCACCACCGGAATCGACGACGTAGCAACACGTCGCCCCGTACCTCTCCATGAGCTTCGCCTGCTGTGCAAGGTCGCGCGGGGTGGTCATGTGGCTCATCATGAGGAAGCCCACCGCCTCCATCCCGAGCTCGCGCGCGTACTCGATGTGTTGTTTGGAGATGTCGGCCTCGGTGCAATGCGTGGCTACGCGGACAATACGAGCGCCAGCGTCATAGGCGGCACGCAAATCGTGAATCGTGCCGATCCCGGGCAGCAGCAACGTCGCGACCTTCGCGTGCTTGACCGTTTCCGCCACCGCGGCAATCCATTCGAGATCGGTATAAGCGCCGAATCCATAGTTGAAACTCGATCCTTGCAGCCCGTCTCCATGCGCCACCTCGATCGAATCGACTTTGGCTTCGTCGAGCGCTTTCGCAATCGCCGCCGCCTGTTGCACGCTGTATTGATGACGAATCGCATGCGAACCGTCTCGCAGCGTCACGTCGGAGATGTACAGTTTTTTGCCGAGTGTCATGCCGTGTTTCCCCTAGGTCGTAGCATGGGCGACCATCTCGGCGGCCATGCGCTCAGCACAAGCCTTCGCCGCGGAGGTCATGATGTCGAGATTGCCGGCGTAGGACGGCAGATAATGCGCGGCGCCCTCTACCTCGAGGAACACCGAGGTTTTGAGCCCTGTCATACGCGCGCCCACACCCGGGATATTCAAGGGTGCATGGGCTTCTATCCGATCGAATTGCACCCGTTGCTTGAGGCGATAGCCGGGCACATAGCGATTGACGGCGGCGACCATGTCCTCGATCGACCGCTCCACCGCCTCTTCGTCGGCCGAATCGGACAGACAATAAACCGTGTCACGCATGATGAGGGGCGGATCGGCCGGATTGAGGATGATGATGGCTTTCCCCTTTGCCGCGCCGCCAACCTGCTCGATCGCTTTGGACGTCGTCTCCGTGAACTCGTCGATGTTCGCGCGCGTGCCGGGCCCAGCGGATTTGCTCGAAATGGAGGCAATGATCTCGCCGTAATGCACTTTTGCGACGCGCGACACCGCTGCCACCATCGGAATGGTCGCCTGGCCACCGCACGTCACCATGTTGACGTTCAGCGTATTGACGTGCGCGTCGAGATTCACAACCGGCACGCAGTACGGGCCGATCGCGGCCGGCGTCAGGTCGATCATGCGAACGTTTGGCTTGAGCCCCCGCAAGAATGCGTCGTTCTTCACATGCGCTGCCGCGCTCGTCGCGTCAAAGACGATATCGATATCCCCAAACACCGGCAGGCACGTAAGCCCCTCGACGCCTTCGTGCGTCGTCGCGACGCCCATGCGTGCCGCACGCGCGAGACCGTCGGAAGCGGCATCGATGCCGACCATCGCCCCCATCTCGAGATGATCACCGTGTCGCATGATTTTGATCATCAGATCGGTGCCGATGTTGCCCGACCCGATGATCGCGACTTTCAACTTGCCTGCCATGGATTCTCCCGCTCGTTAAAATCGATCGCCTACGCAGCGATACAGGAAACTTTGCCTAGCCCGCCGACTTCCAGCTGCAATGCGTCGCCTTCGCGTACAGGGAACATCGGCCCCAACGCACCCGACAGCACGACATCGCCAGCGCGAAGCGGATCGCCGAGTTGTTGCATCGTCCGGGCGAGCCACCAGGCGGCGAGTAGCGGATGGCCCAGGCAGGCAGCCCCATGCCCCTCCGAGACAAGCTCGTCCGTTTTCAGGAAGCGCATCTTGCAAGTAGCGAGATCGAGATCGGAAATGCGTTTCGGATCCGTGCCCAGGACATAAAGGCCGCACGAGGCGTTGTCCGCCACCGTATCGACGAGCGTGATGCTCCAGTTCTCGATCGCGCTGTCGACAACCTCGATCGCGGGCAATGCGTACTCGATGCCATGCAGGAATCGGCCCCAGCTCAGTTCCTCGGTCAGGTCGCGCCCGACGACGAAAGCCACCTCGCCCTCGGCCTTGGGCTGAATCAGGCGACTAACCGGAATGTCTGCGCCGCTGACAAACTCCATATCCGTGAACAGGACGCCGAAATCCGGCTGGTCGACCCCGAGTTGTCGCTGGACCGCAACCGATGTCAGGCCGACTTTCTTCCCGCAAATTCGTTTCCCCGCGTCGATAGCACGATTCGTGTTGATCGCCGCTACCCGATACGCGTCGTGCAGACTCTCGATCCCGAACCTTTCCGAAATCCTGGAAACCGGGATACGCGTACTGCGGGCTTCGTACAAGGCATCCGCGGCTTGCTGAATAGAAGAATTAGCCATACGTCCAAACCTCATCTACCAAGATCTCCGGCGCAGACTGACGTTCGTTCCGCAGCCTTGGAATAGGTGGTGTGTTTCATCAATAAGCTTCGAAATTCAGGCCGTCGGCAATCGATGCTCCTTGAACTGCTCTCGCAGTGCGGCTTTTTGAAATTTCCCGGTCGCGGTCATGGGCATGGCGTCGACGAAAACCACATCGTCCGGAACCCACCACTTCGCAACCTTTCCTTCAAAAAACTGCAGCAATTCATCTCGACTGACATTCGCGCCGGCTTTTTTTACCGCGACCACCAATGGGCGCTCGCCCCATTTCGGATGGCGCACGGCAATGCACGCGGCCATATGTACCGCTGGGTGAGCCGCTGCGATGTTCTCGATGTCTATCGACGAGATCCATTCACCTCCGGATTTGACGACGTCCTTGCTGCGGTCGGTGATCTGCATGTAGCCATCCGCATCGATCGTCGCTACATCGCCAGTGGGAAACCAGCCATCCTCCAGCGGAGACGTGTCGTTGCCGTAGTACGAATCTATGATCCACGGGCCGCGAACAAGCAGATCGCCCGCCGTCTTGCCGTCCCAGGGCAACTCGTGACCCTGGCCGCCCACGATCTTCATGTCTATGCCCGGAATCACGGCACCTTGCTTCTCGAGGACCTTTTCTTGCTCGGATTCGGAAAGCCCGGCATGCTGACGTCGCAGCGTGCAGCTGGCGCCCATCGCCGATGTCTCCGTCATGCCCCAACCATGAGCCACGTCGACACCCAATTCCTTGAAGGCGCGAATCATCGATCGGGAGACGGCCGACCCGCCGATACCTGTTCGACGGAATGTCGAAAACTTCAGATCGTTCGATCGCACATGTTCGAGCAGGCCGAGCCACACGGTCGGCACGCCCGCGGAGTAGGTAACCTGCTCGCCCTCGATCAACTCGTAGAGGGAAGCGCCGTCGAGCCTTTGCCCCGGAAGCACCAGCTTCGCGCCGACCAAAGGCGCGGAATACGGCAGCTCCCATGCATTCACGTGAAACATGGGAACCACCGGCATGATGACCTCCGACGCCGAACAATTCAGCGAATCTGGCAATGCGGAAGAATAGGAATGCAGAACGGTTGAACGATGCGAGTACAGCACCCCCTTCGGGTTGCCGGTCGTACCGGACGTATAGCAGAGGCCCGATGCGAGGTTCTCGTCCAACACCGGCCATTCGTAATTTCCATCCTGCGCACCGATCAATTCTTCGTAGCAGAGCAAGGAAGCCTTGCTAGCGGCGGGCATGTCCTCGCGACCGGCCATCATGATCCACGCCTTGACGCCTGGGCACCGTCCTGCGATTTCCTCGACGAAGGGCAGGAATTGAACGTCGAAACACACGTACGTGTCTTCGGCATCGTTGACGATATGGACGATCTGCTCGGGAAACAATCGTGGATTGATGGTATGGCAGACCGCACCCGCCCCTGGCACGGCGTAGTAAAGCTCCAGATGGCGATAGCTATTCCATGCCAGTGTGCCGATGCGATCGCCTTGTCGCACGCCGAGCGCCTCCAACGCCTGGGCCAGCTTACGCGCGCGGAGTTCGCACTCCCGATAGGTATAGCGATGAATGCCGCCGTCACTGCCGCGCGAAACAATCTCGACGCCGCCGCTGTATCGCGCCGCGCGCCTGATGATCGAAGAGATGAGCAGGGGCGTACTCATCATCCGGCCTGTCATTGCCATGGAAAATCCCAGTTAGGTCGTGATTCAACAGCCGTCGGCGTCGTATTCCCGTCGGCCGCCCTGCGCTTCTCGCGCGCGTGTCAACGCTCTTCCGAGAGGAAGGACGAAACGACTCGATTGAACCGATCCGCCCATTCCCATTGCGCCCAGTGGCCGCACTTCGGAAAGGTGTTGAGTTGCGCATTGGGAATACGCTTGACATAGATCATTCCGGTATCGAGCGGAACCACGCGGTCCTCTCTGCCCCAAATGATCAGTGTCTGGTGCGGCAGCGTCGCAAGACCCGGGTCTCGCCAGAGTTCTTCGATCGGTTGTCCGGATTCCAGGCGCATCGGCGGCTGCGCAATGATGCGCGGATCCATTGCCGCCTCAAGTCTGCCCTTGACCAGTTCATCGGTGATCGCCGACTGATCGAACAGGCTCTCGCTGATGAAACTCTTCACCTTTTCCGCCGTAATGCCATCGCCCTCATAGGCGGTCGCCAACGTGCGGATCGCGGGCGTGGGCCATTGGCCAAGCGTCGGGAAGCCGCCGGCCGGTCCCATCAGCACGAGCCGGCCGACACGGTCCGGAGCAATCAAGGCCATCTTCAGGGCAATCATTCCTCCGAGCGAATTACCGATGATGTCAGCCTGCGTAATGGACAAAGATTCCATGAGACTGAGAATCGAGTTCGCCCACCAGCCAGGAATCGATACGCCAACCGGCCTCATGTCGGATTTGCCCCACCCGGCGAGGTCCGGCACGATGACACGGTGGCTGCGCGCGAAGAACGGCGCGTTGCGGCTATAGTTCGACCAACCGGACGCACCCGGCCCCGATCCCTGAAGCATGATGAGAGCCGGACCTTCGCCCGCCTCCTGGTAGTGGATTCGGGTGCCTTCGAATTCGACAAACGCGCTGCGGAAATTCACTTCACTCATGTTGTTCTCCCAATCTCACTGGCCGGTACGGTGATGGCCCCACACGCTGATCCGATCGTGATTCACCACCGTCCACGACTCGTCGACGCTCACCGCTCCCGCACCGTATTCGACTTCGAATCCTGACGGCGTTCTCGCGTAAAAGGACACCATCTGGTCATTGGTGTGGCGACCCAACGTCATCGTGACCGGCACGCTCTGCTGCTCTGCGCGATCGAGCGCGAAGCCGACGTCGTCGATCGACGGCACCTGCAACATGAAGTGCTGGAGGCGCTTCGGCGCCGGCATTTCGGCGAAAGCCAACGTGTGATGCCTCGGGTTGCAGTGAAGGAAATGCAGTTCGAGCGTGCGGTCGGGACCGATCGGCATCGTGATGATGTCGGATAGCTTGAAGCCCAATCCCTGGCAGTAGAATTTGAGTGCTGCTTTGAGGTCGGGAACGAGCAGCACGATATGCCCGAGCCCTTGGTCGCCGGTTTCGAAACCGTCGACCACCGCCGATCGAAACGGTGCTTCGCCGCGTTCGGTCGCCCCCCAGTACAGTTCCACCGGCAAGCCGGACGGATCGGCGCAACGTGCCAGCCCGCGCACCTGCCGGCAACGTGCGAGTTCGCCGGAATCGCTTTCGACGCTGTAACCCAGGTCCCGCAGGTGTCCGGCCATATGCGCGAGTGCTTCCGGCCCTTCCAGTTCGAATCCGGCATAGGCGATGTCATCGCGCTCACCTGGTTCAACCGAAATCCGCCAGAGACGGTTATCGATGCGGTAGCGATCGCCGGACGCGCCATTTTCTCCGGGCATCAAACCCAGGAACTTGGTCGCGTACCGTTTCCAGGCGGACAAGTCGGAAGCGTCGATTCCGATATAACCCAACGATTGCACCTTCATGCGACTGTCTCCTGATTGATTGCAAGTTTTTCGAGCAAGCCGGCTCCCCCGCGGCAATCGATAAACCCTTGAACGGCCAACCCACCGTCGTGTCGCAGGACCGTTCCCGTCGCCGGCACGTTGTCTTCGCGCGACGCAAAGAAAACATAGGCGCCGGTGTAGTCGGCCGGAGTCGGCAGATGACCGATAGGCACCACATGGCGCGCCATTTCGACGAACGGCTCCGCCGGAATCGTGGCATCCGAGAGTCCGAGCGACTTCACGCCGCTGAGGTTCGTGATCATTCCCCCCGGAGCAACGGCGTTGACGCGGACGAACGGCGCCAATTCGAAAGCGAGTTGCGTAACGATGCCGCGAATTGCGTGCTTGCTGGCCGTGTAGAGGACGCCGCCACCGTCCGACTGAAACGACGCGTTCGATGCCGTAAAGATCAGACTCCCGCGACTTTCGGCCAGCGCTTTCAAAGCGGCCTTGGCGAGCAGAAGATAGCCCTTCACGTTCACGGCGAACAATTCGTCGAACGCCGAAGAGAGTTTGTCTTCCGAGAGGTCGACCAGTGCGGTCTTGAAATCCCAGATCCCGGCGTTCCCGATCGCGCAATCCAGGCGGCCGAACTGAGCGACCAATCCATTCACTGCGCGAAGGTTGTCCTCATACGACGTAACATCGCCCTGGAAGCCCATCACAGCATTACCGAGTGCATCGCGGATTTCGGCAATCCGATCAGCCGAGCGGTCAAGCACGCCTACCCGCGCGCCCTCCGAAACGAACCGCTCGACGATGGCGCGGCCCAGGCCAGATGCGCCGCCTGTCACCAGCACGACCTGGTTTTCCAGTTTTTTCATTTAGTTCACCTTGTAGCTAAGCAAGCTGCGAAGCTCGGTAGAGGAATCGGCCAGCAGATTGGTCTGCACCGCGATTCGCGACTCGACGAGCCGTTTGGCCGTTGCGTATTCACGCGGGGCGTCGACTGTCGCAACGCCTGCCACCCGTCCGTTCGATACGCGGAATACGGAAAAGGACGCGCCTGACTCATCGCCCCGAATAACCATCTCTCCCGAGCCGGTGAGATCGCCTGCAAGTTGAATCTTTCGCCCGGCGATTTCGGTCCACGAAAGCGCGGTCTGAGGCTGCTCGTTCACGCGCCCGATCATTGCGCATGCTGCGACGGCCGCCTGCGCCTGGCTGTTGAGAAAACTCTCGAGAGAGCGGCGCCCGCCTTCTACGAGCGGCCACGAGGCAACGTCACCGGCAGCGAAGATTCCAGGAATGGTGCTGCGGCCAGCGGCATCGACGACCACGCCGCGCATACACGCCGCACCTGCGGCTTGTGCGAGTTCGTCGCATGGCTGGGCTCCCACACTCAGGACAACGACGTCAGCCGGCAAGTACGCGCCGTTCGACAATCTCACGCCGCGCGCCCGTGCATGGCCTTCGATCGAGGCGACCGTCGCGGATCGATGAACGACCACACCGAGTTGCTGGAGTTGGACCCGCGCCCAAAGCCCCATCATTCGCCCGAGCGCACGCTCCATCAGTTCCTCGCCAGACTCGACGACAGTGACCGCATGCCCTGCCTTCCGCGCGGTGCTGGCGACCTCGCACCCAATCAGGCCACCACCGATGACGACGATCTCGCTCTGCGCCGCCAGCGCGTCTCGAAGCGCGAACGCATCATCCAGCGCACGTAGCGTATGGACGCCTGGCAAAGACACGCCGGGCAAGTCGACCTTGCGAGCCCGGGCGCCGGTCGCCAGCAAAATGCCGTCGGTCGCCACCGACGTGCCGTCGTCAAGCGCGAGTACGCCTCCGTCAATCGACACCGCGCGCGACCCTCGACGCCAGTCGAGCTCCAATGTATTCAGGTCTTCCGTCGAGCACAGCGCCGGCGGAGCGCCCCCGCACAGTGCTTCCTTCGATAACGCAGGTCGCTCGTACGGGTGCTGAGCCTCCTCGCCGACCAAGATGATCCTGTCGCTATACCCATTGGCACGAAGCGTCTGCGCCGCGCGTACACCGGCAAGGCCCGAACCGACAATCGCAAGCGGCTGTTTCATATGCCGGCCTCAGGTTCAAGATCGATCAGTACCCGGTCACCCACTACCTTGATCGGAAACACCTTGACGTCGCGTATAGCCGGCGGAGCACAGACCTTCCCGGTCTTCACGCAGAACTTCGCCATATGCAAGCTGCATTCGATCAGGCCGTCATCCAGATAGCCGTCTGACAAGGACCAGTCGCCGTGGGGACACTTGTCCTCGATCGCGTAGAAATCTCCGTCGATCTTGAACACGGCGACCACCTCGGGTCCGGCATCAATCCTCAACCCGGCGTCGCTCGGGACGTCCGACACTGAGCAAACATCGGTAAACGACATTGCGCTCACCCTCAAAGGAAGAAACTGAGGTTGTTCGCGAGAAACGTCGTCTGATCGAGCAAGATGCGCCGACTGACGATCTGAAATCCCGCGTCCGTATCGACGCAGCGCAGGCGATCGTGGCGTTCCCCAATCAAGTAGTCGGTTTGTCGTTCCGACCTGTTGCGATATGCGAGGAAGTTCGAGCGGACGAGGTATTCGCCCTGCCCGGCAGCGCTTGCGCGGACGTTCGTGATCAGATGCCGTGTGTGAGACGGCGGCTCCTCGGCCCATGCGGCGCCCGATTGGAGTTTGCGTAGACGAAGCTTGAGGTTTTCCTTGCTTTCGTCGAAATACGCGAGTTCATCAGGACTGGTCCATTCCACTTTTCGCTCGCGCGGCCCCACATTGCGGCGGATCGGCATCACGTAACGGAGGTCGTCGGCCATCAGCTCGATCCACGCCGCGATGTTCCTGCCGTCGAGAAGCTCGGCTTCGAGAAAGAGGAACTGTTCGATCGCAAAGTGCTCTGCTGCCGAAACGGCGTTCGCGCGCGTCGAGGCGATTTCGTTAGCAACCATGGCCGGCCTCCTTGGCGCACGTATCGCGTTGCGTCGGAATACACATCAACTTGAGCCAGTGGCTATAGAGTCGCCGTGCGGCCTCCTCGCTGTAGCAGCCCTCGACAGTGCCGGGGAACGCGGGATCCGCAGCGGGATTGATATCCTTACCCATCTGAATGCTCATGGTGGTACGGCGCGCCTGATGTCCGCGCAGCACACGCTGGATCTCGACCCAGTTCTCGCCGTCGTCCTGTTCCCAGGTTCCAGCCGGAGAGAAAGTACGCAACGTGGCTTGCCGGAGTTGCTCCTTCTCGGCAGGTGAAGCGTCGGAGTCGACCAGACAGAACGCCCAGACCTCGATTTCGCCAGGGCCGCGCGGATGCCAGACGCGGCAGCTGTGCACGCCTCCGAAAAATGAGAACGTGGGAAACACGGTCATGTGTTGCGCGGTCACCGCGCTCACGCCCGCATTGTGAGCGGCATGCCGCTGAGCAAGGGCCACCGAATCGTACCCCGGCTCGCGCTGGCCAGCCTGCGACACAATCCAGTCTTCATGAAGGCCCGGGGCAAGGAAAAAGCCCGTGCCATGTCCTTGGTCCGATAACAGTTGACGGCCCGGCAGCGGCAGTTCCTTGCCCGCATACTCCGGTGTTGTCGCGACTTGCACAGACACATGCGACATGACCCCGTGGTGCATATCGCTGGCGAATTGCTCAGCGGCAAGTTTCCAGTTGCAGGGGATGACCCACTTGTAGATCCCGCCGATCGGCTCCGTACCGGCAGGCGACCGATCGAGCAGTGCGTCCAGGTACAGCGCAGCTTCGCCGAGCGATTCTTTCAGCGATTGCGCATGCTCGTCCCAGTTGGCGAAGATCAGGCCCTTGTAGCTTTCAACTCGAGGGACGCGCCTTGCAGGCCACTCTTCCTTGTTGAAACACGGCCCGTAGTGCTCCTCTGACGGGACGTTCACGAGAGCGCCGTCAATCCCATAGGCCCAACCGTGGTAACTGCATGTGAATGCCTTTGCGTTGCCCTGATCCGCACGGCAAATCTTCATGCCGCGATGACGGCACTGATTGAGCAAGACGGCGACCGACCCGTCCTTTTGCCGAACTGCAACGACGGGATCTTCCGCCATGTACGTGGAGAAGAAATCCCCGGTCTTGGGAATATGTTTCTCGTGAGCGATGAACAGCCACGACCGCCCGAAAATGCGATCCAGTTCCTGCTCGTAGATACCCTGGTCGGAGTAGACCAGCGGACTGATCGTCCCCGCCTCTTCGTCGAACAGCGCAGAAGCAGGATGGCCTTGAATGGTGGTATCAGGCACTTGCGTCTCCTAGATAGTTGCCCATGGCGAAGCATCGGCTCTTATTGCGGTATGCGGCCGTTGGTGTAAGCGTCGCGCGCATTTCCGTTACAGGAACAATAGGCGTTCTCGAACTGTCCGCCTTTGCTCACAGCGCGGAAAAGCTTTGCTTGTCGGGCAGCGACATCCGCGGATCACATGGCGATGCTTCGCGCGACAGCATCGATGGACGATGCTGCCGGCTGCAGAGTGGAAACGTTGGGAGGGATGCCCGGTGTGACGGCATGACGAGCGTCATGCCGCAGAGGGCGATGGACTTTAGTTGATCGCGCGTTCGCGCGGTGGAACGTGGTGCGTCAGCGCGGGCACGGGCACGGGCACGCGGATGCTCACATGACTTCCAGCTGGACGCCCCTTTCAGCGTCGACTGACGAAAGGCCCTCGCGGCGGATACGATCTCTCAGTTGGCCCGGACTTTCGCCAAATCGATTCTTGAAGGCTCGATTGAAGTGGCTAATGTTCTTGAATCCTTCTTCGTACGCAACCTGGCAAATTGTTTCCTTAACCTGGCTTCTGAGAAGCAATCGTCTTCTGCATCGCTCGAGTCGCTCCGCGATGATCCACTCCGTTACCGTCGTCTGACATTGAGCGAAGAGTTCATTCAGGCGACGCACGCTTATGCCCATGGCGCTTGCGATGGAGGATGGGGTAAGGGTGTCGTCGTGCAACCTAGCGACGACGTGAGATTTGATCCGCTGCAGAGTCGCGCGACTATACATCGTTGCACGTCCCTCTCTCGCCACGACCGAACTGGCGCTTACCGCCGCCACGATGAGATCCAGCAAGCTGCTCTCCAACCACGGGACGCTATCGCCTGCAATCGAGTTCGCCGACTCGTATGTGGTCAGCAGCGTTCTCAACAGCACATGCATGATCCCGTGCCGGCTATCGAATTTTCTGTCTACCGCATCCTGAAAGATCACGCGTCGAATGTGTGATTCGATTTTCGGAAGACGTACCCATAGCCCATCAAAGCCTGCCGAGAACTCCATCCGGCTAGGATGCTCCGGGCCGATGAGCGCAATGTCGCCCTCGGCCAGCGTGTAGTAGCTGTTCCCGATCTCGCATGACAGTTGACTTGCCAGAACGACAACCAGAATCAACTCGTCCTGCCCTCCTCTGCCGCTTTTCGAATCTCGACGGATTCCAAACGGACGACTGGAGGTCGCCGCCTCGGAGCGCAGCATTTCAATGCTGCTTAATCGGCGCCTCGTAATCTTTCCGACCGGCTCAAGCCGATTCCGGGAAGCCTCGAGTTCCAACCGCTCGCCGTCAAACGCCTCGCACAACCGCTGCGATGTCAGACGCTCGAAGTCTTGTGGATCGGACGACAACTGTTGAACAGGTGCGTACATGTGTCTCCCCCATCATTAGTGGGTCATTTACGTTGTATTCCCTTCTCGTGCCGCGCTACTGTGGAGCGTAGCTGAGCGCCCTCCAGACAGCCTTCGTCGCAGCGCGAAGTGCTTCATCGTCTGAAGATGCGCCATGTGCCGGCCGGACTAAAACGATCAAACCGGCCAAATGGGAGTACAGCAGACGACCGCGTAATGCGCACTCCCGCGGTGTAAGCGATCGATTGATCTTGGCCAGCAATCGAGCGAACGTCTCCTGAAATCGACGGTTGAAACTTGCAACCAAGTCTCGGGCAAATTCTTCGCGCTCGGCCATGCTCCAGACTTCCAGGCAAAATGGTGCAATGTGTGTGCCACGCTTGACCAACTCGTCAAAGGCGATATCTGCGATGGCATCTAGCCGAGCCTCCGGCGATAGATCATCGTCGTCGACCACACTTTCATAGAGCGTCAGATATCGTGTTGCCACGGCCTCCGACGCCGCTCGCAAAAGGTCTTCTCTGGTCGGAAAGTAGTACTGCAAGGTCGCCAGGTGGATCCCAACATCGCTCGCCACGCGGCGCAAAGCGAACCCGACGTTACCGTACTGCGCGAGCACATTGATCGCGGCCTCCACGATTTCGGGGATTCTTGTCGTTCTGTTGCCGCGGCGCTTTGGCTCGTCGGCCAACTCTTTGGCCCCTGTCAGTTCAATCGCCAGTTCCCTCATCTTTGACCTCTTGCCGGCAGCCGCCGGTGTGCGCTTCGGACAGTCCAACCGCTCAAATATCGACCTTCCCTCGACCGAGCGATCGCAGTCAGTTCATCGGTCCTCGCCCAAGCCACCATGACGAGCAACCACCTTGTCACAAAGAATATGTCACGCGACTGATAATTACCAGTCAATCGAGCACTCAAAGATCCGACCCCATCCATATTCCTTCTATTTATCAGATGGATAGGTGAATTTCCTAGGGGTCATGACATTGATATATCAGTCGCATGACTGTATAAATCAGTCATGCGACTGATAATTGCCGCCCGACACCAGCCCGGAAGTCAAGTTACCCGAGGGCAAATCGGAGCACCCGCGCCTTGGCGGTACCGTATGCGCTAAGGTGCGGACTCACAAGGTGGTCGAGTCGCGGTGACGGGTCATGGAGAGTGCGATGAACTACGACGGGTATTGTTTGCGCAGGTTGATCGACAAGTGGCTTGCCCCCTCCGACACGTCACCGATTCGCATCAAGCGCTTCCAGCTCAGCGACAAGGTATATCGTGAAGGACGCTGTGTCTGTGTTGAGTCCGCCAAGCCTGACCGATCGTTGGCGATATTTTTCTTCCGACACGATGACGGCTTATGGTACGTATTCCCCCCAGCTGCAACGCGACCGGCGATGCGCGCCGCTTGACCTGATGACTGAGTTCCCAGATAGCAGTCGCGCACCGCCCGATGCTCAGCTCTACTTCCTATTCATCGAGCCAGGAGCCGTCCGGATGCGGGATTACTGCTGCACACTGGCCATCACACCGCTGTTACGTGAACTGTTTCTGTTGATTTCCACCGAGTCTTAACCCACCGATTTCATCTAAATCTGACCCACCCTGAGACAGCGTAGTACATCTATTCCGGTGTGGATAACTCTTCGTTACCCGCTGGTTTTGCTGCTCTTTTTCTTGTTGTCTTTGCCTTGGCAGAACTGGTCCTGAAGCGCCACGA
>NZ_SCNZ01000088.1:0-18129 GCF_005502655.1 Burkholderia sp. 4NA327C6
GACAGGGGTAATACGCGGGGGCATAGTACGGATACGGATAGGGGTAGGGATACGGCGGCGGATAGGCCGGCGCGACGTAGACCGGAGCCGGTTCGACCACCGTCGCAGCCGGGCCCGGCGAAGGGGTGGCCGGCGCCGCGGTGGCCGGTGCGGCCGGCGTGACGGGGATCTCGCGCTGCGTCAGCGTGGCCGGCGCCGGCGCGTAGTAAGGCGCATAGCCATACGGACTCGTGTAATAACAGCCGCCTAGAGTCAGCGTCGTCAATGCGAATACCGCACACCTCGCGGCAGGAATCGGGGTCATCTGTTGCTCCGGCAGAATCCGCGCATCGCCGCCAGGCGCGCGCCTGACTGTAGCTTACGTCCCCTGCAGATTTCCGCTCGGTATGATCGGTTACTTTTTGTTTCCTGCACGGGAGGGGCGCGGGTACGCCGCGTGCTGGCGTCTGCCACGCCCGCGTTGAAGTTCGCACAAATGCCCTCAACTTAAACGATGTCAGGCTGGCCGGCGCGGACGGGGTTCGCGAGCAACCGGCGGCCCGAAACCAGCGGACTTCGGCCCGCCCAGACAGGAACGCGGCTCACGCCGCCATCGACATGACTACGCCACGCCCCACTCTCCGGGCGGACACGCCGCTCGATCCGATCATCCAGTTGCTGGCGCTCGCCGGCGAACAGGGTTATCTGACCCACGCCGACCTCGTCGACGCGCTGCCGCCCGAAAGCGACAGCCCCGACGCGCTCGACGTCGTGCGCGCCGCGCTCGCCGACATCGGCATCGCCGTGCTCGACGAGCCGCCCGCGCCTGCGCCGTTCGCCGGTTCGGCGCCTGTCGACGTCGATCGCGATGCGCTCGACGAAGGCCGCGCGATGCTCGGCGACCTCGCACGCGGCACGAGCGCGTCGACCGATCCGCTCGCCCTCTACATGCGCCGCATGCAGGCGGTGCCGCTGCTCACGCGCGAAGGCGAAATCGTGCTGGCGCGCGAGATCGAGACGGGCCGCCACCAGATCCTGCACGCGCTCGCCGGCTATCCGGCGGCGGTGGACGCGCTGCTTGCGCGTCATCGCGCAACGGCTTCGACCGGCGCAGCCGGGTCGTCCGATGACGACGCCGGCGACACGCCTGCGCCGGCCAGCTACGACGCGCTGCAGGCGGCCGTCGCGGCCTTGCGCAGCGCGTTGCACGCACACGGCTACCGTTCGGACGAATACCGTGACGCACGCAACCACGTCGCCGCCCTGCTCGGCTCGATCGCGTGGATCGCACCGGCCGTCGACGACGCGAGCGGCGTCGTGCGCACGCTCGTATCCGCGCCGCATCGCGCCGTGGCGGGCGAAGCCGCCTGCTTCGACACGGTCGCGCGGCGGGCGCTCGCCGCCGCGCTTGCAGACGGCCAGCAGAAAGTGCGCGACGCCACGCGTGCGATGCTCGAGGCGAACCTGCGGCTCGTGCTGTCGATCGCGCGCAAGTACATGAACCGCGGCGTCGACCTGCCCGATCTCGTGCAGGACGGCAGCCTCGGCCTGATGCGTGCGATCGAGAAATTCGAATACCGGCGCGGGTTCAAGTTCTCGACCTATGCGACCTGGTGGATCCGCCAGGCGATCGCGCGCGCGGTCGCGGATCGCGCCCGCACGATCCGCGTGCCCGTGCACGTCGGCGACCAGTACCAGCGTGTGCAGCGGCATGCGCTGCGGTTTCGCCAGCGCACGGGCCGCCGGGCGACGCCGGCCGACCTCGCGGCCGAAACCGGCCTCGACGAAGACAAGCTGCGTGCGGTGCTTGCGCTGCCTGCGGAGCCCGTATCGCTCGACACGCCGCTGCCCGACGCCGACACCAGCCTCGTGGAGCTGATCGAGGACCAGGCGTCGGCCAGCCCGTTCGAGCAACTGGCCGACACGCGGATGCGCGAGTGCGTGAGGTCGCTGCTCCGGTCGGTCACGCCGGCCGAGGCCGACGTGCTGCGCCGGCGGTTCGGCCTCGGCGGCGCCGAGCCCGATACCTACGACGCGATCGCGCAGGACGCGGGCATGTCGCGTGAACGCGTGCGGCAGATCGAGAAACGGGCGCTCGCCGCGTTGCGCACGGCCGCCGAGGCCGAAAACGCGCAGTCGTTCCTCGACGCTTGATCGCATCACGCGACGCACGGTCGTGCCGCTTTCCGGCACGACCGTGCGCTTCAAACCTGTGCTACGTTTGCCATTGACGTGCGTCAAGTTTTCTTCGTCGCGTGTCGCGACAATGATGCACAGCCGACCGGCGCATTGCTCGCCGTGTCCATTCCGTTTGTGCTTCCCCAGGTCCCTCGCCATGCAGACGAGCGCCAGCCAAACGTATGAGGAAAACCGGCATATCGCGGCCTGCCTGCGCGAGGCGGCGCAGCGGCTGGCTGACCAGGGCGCGAATCCGTACCGGGTCGCCGCATACCGCGCGTCTGCCGAGACGGTCGATGCGCTCGACCTCGACATCCGCACCCTGTTCGAATCCGGTGGCGTCGATGCGCTCGGGACGCTGCCCGAGATCGGCACGGGCGTCGCCCAGGCGATTGCCGAGCTGCTGGTCACGGGGCGCTGGCGCCAGCTCGACCGGCTGTGCGGCGACGCCGAACGCACCTCCGCGTTCGAAGCGGTGCCGGGCATCGGCCACGCGCTCGCGCTGCGCATTCACGACCTGCTGCACATCGATACGCTCGAGGAACTCGAACGCGCGGCCCGCAACGGCCAGCTCGAAACGATCTCGGGCGTCGGCCCGCGGCGCGCGGCCGGCATCCGCACCGCGCTCGACCACGTGCTCAGCCGCCGCCGGCGCTGGCAGGGCCACGTGCAGGACGCCGGCCCCGGCACGGAGCCGCCCGTCGAACTCCTCCTCTACATCGACCGCCTGTACCGCAACAAGGCCGCCGCCGGCGTGTTGCCGACGCCGGGCTTCGTGCAACGCGTCACCGCGCATCGGCGCCCGAATGCGGACGACTACGTGCCGCTACCCGTAATGCACATGACCAAGGGCGGCTGGCATTTCACCGCGCTGTGCCTGCATGCCGCGATGCGCACGCCGGAGGCCTCCCGCCCGACGGACTGGGTCTCGCTCTATTTCTACGACGCCCTGCAGCGCGAACACCAGCGCACCGTCTTCACCGAAACGTACGGCTCGCTCGTCGGCAAGCGCATCGTGCGCGGGCGCGAGCGGGAATGCCGCGTGTACTACGCGGGCTGAGTCAGTCGTCGCCGACCTCGTCGATGTCGAACGGGATGTCGAGCACCGACGCAACCTGGCGAAAGGCCTGGTTAAGCGAGCGGGAATGGCGGCTGGCACGGTTCACCCCGAGATCGAACCCGGTCGAATACGCGTTGTAATCGGTTCTGTGCTCCCGCTTCGGCACGTCGAACGAGAACGTCACCATGTAGTCGCCGTTCCAGCGAACCGGCATCACGTGCGTGAGTCGCAATCTCGTGATTGCGCCATGGCGAAACCGGAAGCTGTCGTCGCCGACACGAAACCCCGACCACGCACCGTCGTTCGACACGAACACGATCAGCGTTTCCTCCGGCGGCGCGGCGGGCGAGCCGTCTGCCGGGGCGAGATCGGCCGCCGACACCATCGCCGCCCCCGAACCGTCACGCCCTGTCTCGACGTCCACGTAGGCTTCGATCGTCCGCTTCGCCTTGTCGTAGAAACTGCGCGTCACTTCGGACCGCGCAGCGTCGGCAATCAGCACCAGTTGTTTGAATCGTGCCTGCTCGCCGTATCGAAGCGGCACATCGGGCAGGTCGTCGGGCTCGTCAGCCAGTTCGTCATCCAGACCATCGGTCTGTACAGGTGGAGCGGCCATGACAGGCGGTTCGATACCCCCGCGCCGCCGTGTCACCCAATCGATTCCCAACGCCAGCAGCACTTGCGGCGTCACCATCACGACGGCCACCGTCGCGAGCCCGGCGAGCACCCCGTAATGCGGCGCGACCCTCGATGCCGCATACGCGGCAGGAAACACAAGCAAAATCCACACACGCAACCCCGTTGTTCCTGTGTTGGATGTCCGGCAGGGAATGGCTCGGCGCCCCACCCTGCCACCACACCAACCCGCCAATCCCCGCTCGCCGCCTACGCGCCTTCCGTCTTGGTCCGGCGGGCCGGATGGCGATGCGCGGCGATGCGCAGCAGCTTCTGGAACGACGGGCATTCGAGATGGTTCGATGCCGGGCACACGGCCGCATGCCGCAACGCATCGCGCACGGCGCCGAGACGGCGAATCGTGCGGTCGAGTTCGTCGGCCTTGCCGTCGAGCTTCGCGCGATCGATCGCAGGCAGGCCGTCCGTGCCGACCATCGCGAGGATGTCGTCGAGCGAAAAGCCGGCCTCGCGGCCCAGCGCGATCAGCGCCAGGCGCTCCAGCACCGACTCGTCGTACTGCCGCCGCAGCCCGTGGCGGCCGATCGGCCCGATCAGCCCTTTTTCCTCGTAATAGCGCAGCGTCGACGCGGGCAATCCCGAGCGTCGCGCCACCTCTGCAATGTCCAGCCGACTCATGCTTGACCTCAAGTGAACTTGAAGTTGCAAGATAGTCGTTCGACTCCATGAAGACAAGCCCGGACTGACATGAAACCGTTGAAACCACGCTGTATTCCGCTGCGCGGCGCAGCCTGTTCCCTTTTCTGCGGAGGGACGCGATGAGCCTGCCCGCCCTCCTGCTCGACCTGCTGCTGATCGGCACGGGCGCCACGCTCGTGATGGATCTGTGGACGCTGTTCCGGCGGCGTGCCTTCGGCATTCCGTCGCTCGACTATGCGCTGGTCGGCCGCTGGATCGGTCACATGATGCACGGCCGGTTCCGGCATGCGTCGATCGTCGCCTCGGCACCCGTTCCCGGCGAACGCGCGCTCGGCTGGGGCGCCCATTACGCGATCGGCATCGCGTTCGCGGCGCTGCCCCTCCTGATCGCCGGCCAGACGTGGATCGACGCGCCGACGCCGCTGCCGGCACTCGTCGCCGGGCTCGCGAGCGTCGCCGCCCCGTTCTTCGTGATGCAGCCGGCGCTCGGTCTCGGCATCGCGGCGTCGCGCACACCGCAGCCGGGCGTCGCGCGCCGGCGCAGCGTCGTCACGCATCTGTCGTACGGAGTGGGGCTCTATCTTGCGGCGTACATGCTCGCGGCGCTGGCCCGTTGAGCACATGGACTCCCCAAGGCCCTAACAGCTGGCGTCGGCTCGACCGAGCCGACATCGACACCCACGCAAGCGCTTTGTCGAGCCCAACGGGCGCTCGTCCTGTGCCAGCCGGACGAAGGCCACGCCGGGCATCGGCACCAGCGCAACGGCCATGACAACGCCGCGTGCCGGCATGGGGGCAAACGCGGCGTGCTCGCGCGCTGCCACCCGGTGTTTTCAGGTCGTTCATCCGGGCCGCCCGAATGGCGGCCCGCATCATTCCCCGCCGCAGTCGATCAGGTTGCGGCGCACGCGCCCGAGCAGCCGCACCAGCGTATCGCGCTCGTCGGGCGTGAAGCCGCGCAGCCCGTCGTCGGCGACGGTGTCACCCACTTCGAGCATCTGCGGAAAGATCTCGCGCGACTTGTCGGTCAGCCGGATCATGAATGCGCGGCGATCGTCGTCGTTCGCGACGCGCTCGATCCAGCCGTAGCTTTCCATCCGGTCGAGCAACCGCGTGAGCGAGATCGGCGCGATCTCGAGCCATTCGGCGAGCCGCGCCTGATTCATCTCGCCCTTCCACGTCAGGTACGCGAGCACGCGGCTTTGCGCCCGTGTCAGCCCGATGCGCTTCGCGCGCCGGTCGAACAGGCGTCCGTTCAGGCGGGCGACGTCGGCAATCAGATAGCCGATCCGGTTCTCGTAAGTCTTGTCCATGCGGCGATTATAGGGGTCAAGCCGATCATGCCCAGTCGATAAGCGGATATATAATAAGCGTGCTTATAATTCAAGTCACACCGGATCGCCGCCCACGGCGACCGCCCCACGGAGACACCGCTTGAACCCCGCCGCCGACGCCCCCGCCTCGCCCGCGCTGAACCGGCCGATGCTGACCTTGTCGATCATGCTCGCCACACTGATCCAGACCCTCGACAGCACGATCGCGAACGTCGCCCTGCCGCACATGCAGGGCACGCTGTCCGCGTCGCAGGACGAGATCACGTGGGTGCTGACCTCGTATATCGTCGCCGCGGCGATCGCGACCCCGCTCACCGGCTGGCTGTCCGACCGGCTCAGCGTGAAACGGCTGCTGATCGTGTCGATCGCGGGCTTCACGGTTGCGTCGGCGCTGTGCGGGCTGTCCGAGACGCTCGTGCAGATCGTCGGCGCGCGCCTGCTGCAGGGCGTGTTCGGCGCCGCGCTGGTGCCGCTGTCGCAGTCGATCCTGCTCGACATCAATCCGCGCGAGAAACAAGGCCAGGCGATGGCGATCTGGGGGATGGGCGTGATGGTCGGCCCGATCCTCGGCCCGACGCTCGGCGGCTGGCTCACCGACAGCTACAACTGGCGCTGGGTGTTCTTCATCAACGTGCCGATCGGCGCGTTCGCGCTCGCCGGCGTGATGACCTTCCTGCCCGCACGCGCGCCGCGCCCGCACGTGAAGTTCGACGCGTTCGGCTTCGCGACGCTCGCGCTCGCGATCGGCGCGTTCCAGGCCATGCTCGACCGCGGCGAACAGCTCGACTGGTTCGGCTCGTACGAGATCCGCATCGAGGCGATCGTCGCGGCGCTCAGCTTCGCGTTCTTCCTCGTGCATACGGCGACCGTCGGCAAGGCGTCGTTCTTCAAGTCGGAACTGCTGCGCGACCCGAACTTCGCCACCGGCACGCTGTTCATCTTCGTGGTCGGCGCGGTGCTGTACGCGACTCGCGCGCTGCTGCCGCCGATGCTGCAGAAACTGATGGGCTACCCGGTCGCGACGACGGGCCTCGTCACCGCGCCAAGCGGCGCCGGCACGATGATCGCGATGCTGTTCGTCGGCAGGCTGCTGAAATACGTGGATGCGCGGATGCTGCTGCTCGCGGGGCTGTCGATTTCCGCGCTCGCGCTCTGGCAGATGATGCAGTACACGGTCGTGCTGTCCGAAGCGAACATCGTGTGGCCCGGCGTGGTGCAGGGCTTCGGGCTGGGGCTCGTGTTCGTGCCGCTGAGCGCGCTGTCGTTCTCGACGCTGCCGCCCGATCTGCGTGCGGACGGCACGGCCACCTACAGCCTGATGCGCAACATCGGCAGCAGTATCGGCATCTCGATCGTGCAGACGCTGATGACGCGCAACACGCAGGTCGCGCATGCGGACCTCGCGACTCACATCACGCCGTTCAACCCGGCGGTGCAGGCGATGACCGGCAGCCGCCTCGACATCGCGCTGCTCGACCGCACGATCAACCAGCAGGCGTCGATGATCGCGTACCTGAACGACTTCAAGCTGATGTTCGTCGCGACACTGCTGATGATTCCGCTGTTGCTGCTGATCCGCCCGCCGCGGAAAACGGCGAGCGTCGAGATCGCGCACGCGGCGATGGATTGACGGGCGCACGTACGGCGCGCGCCCGCTTCGCTCTGCGTCAGGCCTTCATCGTGCCGGTGCGCACGTAGCGCTCGTGCCACGACAGCGCCTCGGCGAGCAGGTGCGGCGTATGCTTGCCGAAGCTTTCGCGCGACGCGCGCTCGAAGTAATCCTCGAGCATCGGCCGGTAATCGGGGTGCGCGCAGGTCGCGATGATCTTGCGTGCGCGCTGCTTCGGCGACAGGCCGCGCAAGTCCGCGAGGCCCTGCTCGGTGACGACCACCGCGACGTCGTGCTCGGTGTGGTCGACGTGGCTCGCCATCGGCACGATCCGCGAGATCGCGCCGCCCTTTGCGGTACTCGCCGACATGAAGCACGACAGGTAGCCGTTGCGCGCGAAGTCGCCCGAGCCGCCGATGCCGTTCTGGATCTTCGTGCCCATCACGTGCGTCGAGTTCACGTTGCCGTAGATGTCGGCCTCGATCATCCCGTTCATCGCGATGCAGCCGAGGCGGCGCACGAGTTCCGGATGGTTGCTGATCTCCTGCGGGCGCAGCACGATCTTCTCGCGGAACGTCGCGATTTCGTCGGCGAAGCGCTGCACGGCGGCCGGGCTCAGCGACAGCGCGGTGGCCGACGCAAAGCTCAACGTGCCGTCCTGCAGCAGGTCGAGCATGCCGTCCTGGATCACCTCGGTGTACGCGGTCAGGTTCGAGAAGCCGGCCGAGCTGAGCTCCGCGAGCACCGCATTCGTGATGTTGCCGACACCCGACTGCAGCGGCAGCAGGTTTTCCGGCAGGCGGCCGCGCTTCACTTCGTGACGCAGGAAGTCGATCAGTTGATGGGCGATCTGCTTCGACGTCGCGTCCGGCGCGGAGAACGCGTTGCTGCGATCCGGCGCGTCGGTCTCGACGATCGCGACGATCTTGTCGGCCGGGCAGCGCAGGTACGGCTCGCCGATCCGGTCGTCGCTCTTCGTCAGCGGAATCGGCTTGCGGTGCGGCGGCAGCGCGGTGCCGTAATAGACGTCGTGCATCCCGTCGAGGCCGAGCGGCTGGCGCGAGTTGACTTCGAGGATCACGTGCTTCGCGCGTTCGAGCCAGGTCTTGTTGTTGCCGATCGACGCGGACGGAATCAGCAGGCCGTCCTCGCGGATGCCCGCGACTTCGACGATCGCGACGTCGAGATCGCCGTACAGCCCGAACCATGCGTACTGCGCGACGTGGCTCAGGTGGACGTCCTGGTAGTCGACTTCGCCGCCGTTGATCTTGTCGCGCAACGTCGGGTCGGACTGGTACGGCAGGCGCATCGAGATGCCGTTGGTGCGGGCGAGCGCGCCGTCGAGTTCCGGCGCGGTCGATGCGCCCGTCAGTACGTTGATCCGGAAGTCCTCGCCGCGCGTGTGCGCCGCGTCGATGTGGGCGGCAAGTGCGGCCGGCACGGCCTTCGGATAGCCGGAGCCCGTGAAGCCGCTCATGGCGACGGTCATGCCGGGACGGATCAGCGCGGCGGCTTCGTCGGCGGTGCGGACGAGCGAACGCAGGGCGGGAGCGAGGATGCGTGATGAAGACATGGCTGGTTTCTGACGCTTGGGTCTGTCGTTGACGTCGCGGGGGGTGTCTCCTGAGCGACATGAAGCCCTTGGGGCCGCGAGGGGCGGCCGGCACCACAGGCACGGTCGGAGTATCGCAGAGGCCATTGCTGCGAAATGTCCGCCAAATGCAAAAGATCCTTGCCGGATTTGCCGGGTATCGAACGACCGTTCTGTGACAGGCGCGCCGTTTAAATCGAATGCTCACGAAAGGTGCGCGAAAGCATCGGGCAGAATGACCTGCTGTCGATCGACAACCCGTGCGCATCAATCGACGGATTTCCATTCGGATTTATCGCCTGCCGATCGGCAATGACCGACGCCCTTCCGGCGCGGCCAATTGTCACCCGATGCGGCTCGTTCCGACCTGACGCACGTCAAGCTCGCACGCGCCGCGCGACGCGCGGCGGGACGCGCGAAAAGCATTGCCGCACCGGCCTGTGCGGCCCGTCCGCCCTTGACAGTCGCGCGACGCGAACCACACTGGAATACGGATGCCGCAGCCACGCTCGGCCACCCTTTCGCGCACGCGCTTTTGGGCCGGCCGATCGCCGCAAGACGCGGTAACACTCCCTCATGTCAGGACATTGATCGAATAAAAAGCACCAAATTACAATTCCGTATATATTTCGCCGATGGACCAAAGAAAAACCGCCACACGTTCCGAACCGCCCCTGCCTCGCACCTGGGATGCGCGGCTCGCGCGCTCGCTTGTCCGACCGCTCGTCGACACGCCCGTCACCCCGAATCACCTCACTACCGTTCGCCTGCTGATCGGCCTCGCCGGCGCCTGGTGCCTCGCGCACGGCGGCTTCGGCTGGAGCAATGCAGGCGCGTTCCTGATCGTGCTGTCGAACTTCGTCGACCACACCGATGGCGAGCTCGCGCGCATCAGCGGGAAATCCAGCAAGATCGGTCATTTTTACGACCTCGCGGCAGACGCGCTCGTCACGGTCGCGCTGTTCGTCAGCATGGGCGTCGGCATCGTCGCCCAGGGCGGCCAGATGGCTGCGTCGCCGGTGCTGCTCGGCGCGGTGGCCGGCGCGGCCGTTGCACTGATCTTCTTCCTGCGCATGCGGATCGAATCGTTCGCCGGCAAGGCCGGCACCAAGCAGGCATTCGCCGGCGGCTTCGAGACCGAAGACGTGCTTTACCTGCTGCCGCTCGTGACGCTGTTCGACGGGGTCGAGCCGTTCCTGCTCGCGGCGTCGATCGGCGCCCCGCTGTTCGCCGCGTGGGTCGTGTTCGACTGGTGGCGCATCGTCCGGCGCGGCAACGTTTCGCAGAACCCTACTGAAATCCAGGCTTCCAAATGACTCCTAGCACGCGCGACGACTCCGTGCTGAGCCCGGCACGCCCCGCGCCCGTGCGCGCGGCCGCGGCCGACCCCGATCGCACCGTGGCCGACCGTGTCGGCACGCTCGACCTCGACCGCCTGCGCGGCGACTACACGCGCCAGGGCTCGTTCCTGTACCTCGACCAATTCCTGCCGGCCGACGCGCACGCGAAGCTGGCCGACGCCGCCCGCGCGATGCAGGCCGGCCTGAACCGCAATTACCTGCCCGGCCACAAGCAAGGCGGCAGCGTAAGCCGCCATACGATCGACGAACAGGCGCCGTACATCGCGGAACTGTATCGCTCGAAGGCGCTGATCTCGTTCCTCGAAAAAGTGACGGGCGACAAGCTGATGCTGTCGCCGGACGACGATCCGCACGCATACGCGCTGTATTACTACACGAAGCCCGGCGACCACATCGGCTGGCACTACGACACGTCGTACTACGACGGCCGCCGCTACACGCTGCTGATCGGCGTGATCGACGAATCGTCGTGCCGGCTCGACTACGAGCTGCACACGCGCAATCCGGACGTGGCCGACGAGTCCGGCTCCGTGCAGATCGCCGACGGCGGCATCGTGCTGTTCGACGGCGACAAGCTGCGCCATCGCATCACGCCGCTCGGCCAGAACGAGATGCGCGTGTCGCTCACGTTCGAATACGTGACGAACCCCGGCATGCGACCGTGGAAGCGCTTCATCTCGAACATGAAGGATGCGATCGCGTATTTCGGTTTCCGCCAGGTGTTCAAGCAACTGGCGACGCGACGCACGACCGGGTCATGACACGCGCCGGCCTTATCCTGCTGTCCCTCGGGACCGCACTCTTCGTTGCACTCCTTGCCTGGCAGGGCGTCGGCGCGGTGGCGTCCACGTTCCTCGCGGCCGGCTGGGGGCTCGCGCTCGTCGCGGCGTTCCACGTCGTGCCGCTCGTGATCGACGCGATGGCGATCTCCGTGATGTTCCGCCCCGGCCAGCCGGGTGCCGAGCTCGGCAACGCGCTGCGCGCGCGCTGGGTCGGCGAATCGGTGAACAGCCTGCTGCCCGCCGGGCAGATCGGCGGCCCCGTGCTGATGGTGCGCCACCTCGCGCAGCGCGGCACGCGGATGGCCGACGCGGCGGCCGCCGTCACGGTCAGCACGACGATGCAGGCGCTTTCGCAGATGGCGTTCGCGCTGATCGGCATCGCCGCGTTCAGCCTGTATGCGACGCACGAATCGGTCGCGCACCTGCGCACGCCCGCGCTGATCGCCACCGGCGTGCTCGGCGCCCTCGCCGCGCTGTTCTATGTGGCGCAGCGGCGCGGGCTGTTCGGCCGCGGCCTGCGCCTCGCGTCGAAGCTGCTCGGCCCGCGCGACTGGTCGTCGCTGGCCACCCGCGCCGATGCGATCGACGACGCGGTGGGCGCGCTGTACCGCGATCGCGCGAAGGTCGCGAAGACCTTCGCATTGAGTCTCGTCGGCTGGATCGTCGGCACCGCGGAAGTGTGGCTCGCGCTGCACTTCCTCGGGCATCCGGTGAGCTGGCTCGACGCGCTGCTGCTCGAGAGTGTCGGCCAGGCCATTCGTGGCGCGGCCTTCGCGATCCCGGGCTCGCTCGGCGCGCAGGAAGGCGGTTACCTGCTTCTCGCGCCGCTGGTCGGACTGCCGCCCGACGCGGCGCTCGCGCTGTCGCTTGCGAAACGCGCGCGCGAACTCGCGCTCGGCCTGCCCGGCCTGCTCTATCTGCATTTCAGTGAAAGAAACTGGCAGCGGCGCCGTGCGCCGCAGCCGCTCGCCGACTGATCGTTCAGATCCGCCGGCTTTTTGGTTGGAGAACCCATGCGAGCCATCATTCTTGCGGCAGGCCTCGGCTTGCGCCTGCAACAACCGCCCGAGGCGCAGTACCCGAAGTGCCTGCTGCGCTTCGACGACGTTTCGCTGCTCGAGCGCCATCTGCGCGTACTCGATGCCGCAGGCGTCGACGAGATCGTGCTTGGGCTCGGCTTCCAGCACGAGAAGGTCGAGCAGGAATTGAAGCGCCTCGGCCGCCAGGCCGAGATCGTGATCAACGACCGCTACGACCTCGGCAGCGTGCTGACCGTGCATACCGTCGCCGATGCGATGACGCGCGGCGGCGACGTGCTGCTGATGGACGCCGACGTGCTGTATGACGAGAACATCCTGCACGCGCTGGTGGCCGATTCCGACCGTGCGGTCGACCGCCTGCTGATCGATCGCGACTTCGAAGCCGGCGACGAGCCCGTCAAGCTGTGCCTGAAGGACGGCGTGCCGGTCGAGCTGCGCAAGCAGCTCGCGGTCGACCTCCAGTACGACACGATCGGCGAATCGGTCGGCTTCTTCCGCTTCACCGAAGGCACCGCACGCCGCCTCGCGACGATCGTCGCGGGCTACGTCGACAGCGGCCGCGCGAACATGCCGCACGAAGAAGCCGTGCGCGACCTGCTGCTCGAAGGCGGCCACTCGTTCGACGTCGCCGACGTCACCGGCTCGCCGTGGATCGAGATCGACTTCCCGAACGACGTCGCTCGCGCCACGCAAGAAATCCTCCCCCTGATTCAACGCACCACCGCAGGAGTCGCACGATGAACGCACGCGAACCCAACTTCACCGAATCGCGCAGCGCACGCCTGCGCCGCATGCTCGTCAGCAGCGACCTCGAATTCCTGATGGAAGCGCACAACGGCTTGTCCGCGCGGATCGTCCGCGAAGCCGGCTTCAAGGGCATCTGGGCATCGGGCCTCGCGATCTCCGCGCAGTTCGGCGTGCGTGACAACAACGAAGCCAGCTGGACCCAGGTCGTCGACGTGCTCGAATTCATGGCGGATGCGAGCGACCTGCCGATCCTGCTCGACGGCGACACCGGCTACGGCAACTTCAACAACGTGCGCCGCCTCGTGAAGAAGCTCGAGCAGCGCGGCATCGCCGGCGTCTGTATCGAGGACAAGCAGTTCCCGAAGACCAACAGCTTCATCGGCGGCGAGCGCCAGCCGCTCGCGGAAATCGACGAATTCTGCGGCAAGATCAAGGCCGGCAAGGATTCGCAGACCGATCCCGACTTCTCGATCGTCGCGCGTGTCGAAGCGCTGATCGCCGGCTGGGGCATGGACGAGGCGCTGCGCCGCGCGAACGCATACGCGGAAGCCGGCGCCGACGCGATCCTGATCCACAGCAAGCTGTCGCGCCCGGACGAGATCCTGCAATTCGCGCGCGAATGGAGCGGCAAGGCGCCGCTCGTAATCGTGCCGACCAAGTACTACAGCACGCCGACCGACGTGTTCCGCCAGGCCGGCATCAGCACCGTGATCTGGGCGAACCACCTGATCCGCGCGTCGGCATCCGCGATGCAGGCGACCGCACGCGAGATCCACGAGAGCGAAACGCTGATCAACGTCGAGGACCGCGTTGCATCGGTCAACGAGATCTTCCGCCTGCAGGACGCCGACGAATACTCGGCGGCCGAGCGTATCTACCTGTCGTCGTCGTCGCGTGCGTCGAACGCGGCGATCGTGCTCGCCGCGAGCCGCGGCAAGGGCCTGGAAGCCGTGACCGAAGACAAGCCGAAGGTCATGCTGCCGGTCGCCGGCAAGCCGCTGCTGCGCTGGCTCGTCGACGGCTTCAAGACGCACGGCGTGAACGACATCACCGTGGTCGGCGGCTATCGCGCCGACGCGATCGACACGTCGGGCATCAAGCTCGTCGTCAACGAACGCCATGCACAGACGGGCGAACTCGCGTCGCTCGCCTGCGCGGCCGACCGCCTGACCGGCGACACCGTGATCTCGTACGGCGACCTGCTGTTCCGCAGCTACATCGTGCGCGACCTGGCGGAGAGCGAGGCCGAGTTCAGCGTGGTGGTCGATTCGTCGCTCACCGAGACCAACCAGAGCGTGCGTGATTTCGCGCTCTGCTCCGCCGCAGACGATCGCGGCCTGTTCGGCCAGAAGACGTACCTGCAACGCGTATCGAGCGACGTCGCCGCAGGCACGCCGCACGGCCGCTGGATCGGCCTGCTGAACGTGCGCGGCGCCGGTGTCGACCGCCTGAAGGCGATGCTCGCGACGCTGCAGGCGCGTCCGGATTTCGACACGCTCGATATCCCGTCGCTGCTCAACGAACTGATCGCCGCCGGCGAGAAGATCGAAGTGCAGTACGTGCACGGCCACTGGCGCGGCGTCAACGATCTCGAAGACTTCCGCCGCGCGGGCGACTTCGCGCACGGCCAGACGCCGCTGTCCGAACCGGGTGCCGGCAACGGGGGCGCGCAATGATCGAAGCGGCCCAGTTCGTCGAGGCCGCGCGCGAGCGTGGTTTCGACTGGTACGCGGGCGTGCCCTGCTCGTACCTGACGCCGTTCATCAATTACGTGCTGCAGGACCCGACGCTGAATTACGTGTCGGCCGCGAACGAAGGCGACGCGGTCGCGCTGATCGCGGGCGCGACGCTCGGTGGCAAGCGCGGCATCGCGATGATGCAGAACTCGGGGCTCGGCAACGCGGTGAGCCCGCTCACGTCGCTCACGTGGACGTTCCGCCTGCCGCAGCTGCTGATCGTCACGTGGCGCGGCCAGCCGGGCGTGGCCGACGAGCCGCAGCACGCGCTGATGGGCCCGATCACGCCCGCGATGCTCGACACGATGGAGATCCCGTGGGAGACGTTCCCGACCGACCCCGAACAGGTCGGCCCGGCACTCGACCGCGCGATTGCGCACATGGACGCGACGGGCCGCCCGTACGCGCTCGTGATGCAGAAAGGCAGCGTCGCGCCGTATGAGCTGAAGGCCAACCCGGCCGCGAAACCGCGCGCGCATGTCGCTGCACAGTCGTCGTCGCGCGCCGCGTCGACCGATGCGTGGCCGACCCGCCAGGACGCGCTGCAGCGCGTAATCGCGCACACGCCGGTCGAATCGACCGTCGTGATCGCGTCGACCGGCTTCTGCGGCCGCGAACTCTACGCAATCGACGACCGCCCGAACCAGCTGTACATGGTCGGCTCGATGGGTTGCGTGACGTCGCTCGCGCTCGGCCTCGCGCTTGCGCGCCCCGACCTGCGCGTGGTCGCGGTCGACGGCGACGGCGCCGCGCTGATGCGCATGGGCGTGTTCGCGACGCTCGGCACCTACGGCCCGGCGAACCTCACGCACGTGCTGCTCGACAACGGTGCGCACGAATCGACCGGTGGCCAGGCCACCGTGTCGCAACATGTTTCGTTCGCGGGTGTGGCTGCCGCGTGCGGGTATGCGTCGGCGGTCGAAGGCGATACGCTGGACGTGCTCGATACGGTGCTGGCCGCGCCGGCCGACGGTACGCAGTTCGTGCGGCTCGCGATCCGCACCGGCGTGCCCGACGGCCTGCCCCGCCCGACCGTCACGCCGGTCGAGGTCAAGAATCGTCTGATGCGGCACATCGGCGCCGCGCAGGCCGAAGCCCACGTTGAAGGAGCCCATTGATGCTGCTGCTGAACCCCGGCCCGGTCACGCTCACCGAACGCGTGCGCCGCAGCCTGCTGCAACCCGATCTGTGCCATCGCGAAAGCGAATTCTTCGATCTGCAGGATGAGGCGCGTGCGCGTCTCGTCGCCGCGTATGAACTCGATCCGGCTGAGTGGGCGGCCGTGCTGATGACGGGGTCGGGCACGGCCGCGGTCGAAAGCATGATCGCCGCGCTCGTGCCGAAGGACGGCAAGCTGCTCGTGATCGAGAACGGTGTGTATGGCGAGCGGATTTCGCAGATCGCGACGCAGTACGGGATCGCGCATGATGTGCTCAAGCATGAGTGGATGCAGGCGCCCGATCTCGCGCAGATTGGTGCGAAGCTCGATGCGGGTGGGTATTCGCACGTTGCCGTGATTCATCATGAAACGACGACCGGCCGCCTGAACGATCTCGGCGCGATCGCGGAAGTCTGCCGTGCGCGTGGCGTGAAGATGCTCGTTGATGGTGTGAGCAGCTTTGGTGCGGAAGCGATCGATTTTGCCGGTGGCGATATCGATGCCGTGGCTGCCACCGCGAACAAGTGCCTGCATGGTGTGCCGGGCGCGGCGTTCGTGATCGTGCGTCGTAGTGCGCTCGCGAAGGCCGCAAGCCGTACTTACTACCTCGATCTCGGTCGTCTCGCGAAGCTGCAGGATCAGCGCAATACGCCGTTCACGCCTTCCGTGCATGCGTATTACGCACTCGTCGAGGCGCTGCGCGAGTTTGACGAGGCTGGCGGCTGGCGTGCGCGGCATGCGCATTACAAGGCGCTCGCCGATCAGGCGCAAGCCGGGCTTGCGGCGCGCGGGATGCCGCTGGTGCTGCCGGAAGGCGAATCGTCGGTGGTGCTGCGTGCGTACCGGTTGCCGCAAGGTGTGACGTACGAGACGCTGCACGACGGGCTCAAGGCGCGTGGCTTCGTGATCTATGCGGGGCAAGGCGGGTTGTCGAAGGAGCTGTTCCGGATTTCGACGATGGGCGCGATTCAGGCGGCTGATGTCGAGCGGTTGCTGGAGGGGTTTACGGCGTTGACGCGGTAAGCGTTGTCTGCATCTTTGTCTTCAAAAGGCCCGCAAGGGCCTTTTTTGTTCCTGGCGCATCGTTCGGAAACATGAACCCTATTGCCAGTCAGGTCAAATGAGTCGGTCGACACGAACGCCAACATCAAAGAGAATCGACTGGAGTCGCTCTCGCCGTCCTCCGAAACTACGCAAATCAAGCGTCGAGATGAAATCCCCTTCAATCGTCAAACCACTCGAGCGCCCGCTGGCGGAGTATGGATCCAGCGTCGATTCTGCTCGACAAGTCATGGCGGCTGGGTTGCGATGGCCAACCCCATATTGGTGCGATCTCGCGATCGGTTGGTTAGAGCAAGGTCTAGCTATCGACGACAAAATATGCGAGTTGTTGCAGGAAATTTCCGGGAATCGACGTTTCCCGCAGGGTCTGCGTCATCGCGCATTTGCATTACGTGTTCGAGCCGTCAGGAACAGGAGTATCGAGTAGTCAATCAACCTTGGCAGTGACGAAGATTTCGCGCTTGGTGCACTACGATTCGCGGTGGTGGTAGCCATGTGTGGCGTCTGACAACCGGACACACACGATGGCCAAAGGGCCTGCCTATTCGCAAACTATAGCCACGTGTTTACAGGATTGGAAAACCAGAATATGTCTTGGTGGAAACCTTTTTCCCGTAAAGGAACGAAAGTGCCGGCGCCGGCAATTACCTCGGAAAAAACACTTGAGCTTCGCACCGGAACCTCGGAGTTCGAAGCATTTATCGCTTTTGCCGAAATCGAATCAGGCGAGAATCTCCCGCACGGCGCCGAGCATTTGGCTGCGCTACTCACCTATGCACCAGCGCGCCCGGAGTGGCTGCATCTTGCGAGGCGTTATGCGCAGCGAGCAGGTGATCGAGCGGACGAAGTGTTGCTGCCAGAAACCGAACATCGCTACGCGTCGACCGAAGCGCTCAGGGCATTGCTCTGGGCGTGGCAAGGAAGATTGTCGGAGGCTGTCGATCGCCTTCTGCATGCACAGGAGGCCCTCCCGACAACGGACTACCTGAATGCCTGGGCACGCGAATGGATCGAGCCGGCCGGCGCGCTGGAGTCCCTCCCTTCAAATGCGGTGGACTAGACTAAATCTGACAGTGGTTGGTTTTTCATGCTGGCGCGCATTAGCGCGAAGGGCGTAGCCCGCAGCGGCAATGCGCGCCGCGAACAGCAAGGAGTCCAC
>NZ_SCNZ01000089.1:0-17854 GCF_005502655.1 Burkholderia sp. 4NA327C6
GGGGCGCATCTGTCGATGGGTCGACTGGGCGCGTGTGCGACAGGCGGGCAGATTGACGAGATGTGGCGGGCCTGTCGTCGTGCGAGCAGGTTCGGCGAACGCACGGGATGGCGCGGGCGCGTACTTTCGTACAGGTCAAATTGACGAGGCAATCAAGCGATTCGTATAGTGTGGCTATACGCATGGGCCATGCTGTCGGCATCGCGACTCGAATCTGGGAGATCCATGATCAAGTCGTGGCAGCACAAGGGACTGGAAGCGTTTTTCACGAGCGGGAACAAGGCCGGCATCCGGCCCGACCATGCGCCAAGGTTACGACGTCAGCTTGCGCGTCTCGACGTCGCGAGCCGACCGCTCGACATGAACGTGCCGGGCTGGCGCTTGCACGGTCTCGCTCGGGGGTTGGACGGCCATTTCGCGGTGAGCGTGAGCAGCAACTGGCGCCTGACTTTCAGCTTCGAGGGTGCCGACGCTGTTCTGGTCGATTACCAGGACTACCACTGAGGTGATTCAAACCATGACCCGTATCTTCAATCCGCCGCATCCAGGCGAAGCGCTGCGCGACGACGTGCTGCCGGCATTCGGCCTGACCGTCACCGAGGCCGCGGCGCAACTCGGCGTCACGCGTGCGGCGTTGTCGCGCATTCTGCATGGTCATGCAGGGATCTCGCCGGAAATGGCGTTGCGCATCGAGGCGTGGCTTGGCGAGGAGAACGGCGGTCGCGCGGATCTGTGGCTCGCGCAGCAATCCGCTTACGATTTGTGGCAGGCGCGCGCGAAAGGCGTGCCCAAGATAGCGAGAGCGCGGGCACGCACGTGACCGCGCTCTCGTGAGCATGGCTCAGTACAGGCTCGGTTCGCCGTTCGGGCGCGTCTTGAAGCGCTTGTGGACCCAGTAGTACTGCTCGGGCAGCAGCGGGATCTGCTCCTCGAGGAATTCGTTCATCCGCCGCGCGTCGAGATCGTCGTCGCCGGTCGGGTAATGCTCCCACGGCTTGAATACCTTCAGACGGTAGCCCTTGTAGTTCGGCAGCACCTCGCCGATGAACGGCACGACCTGCGCACGGCCCGTCTTCGCGAGCCGGCCGACCGCCGTCAGCGTGCAGGCGGGCACGCCGAAGAACGGCACGAACGTCGAATTGCGAAGCCCGTAGTCCATGTCGGCGCCGAGCATCACCGGCTTGCGGTCGCGCAGCCAGCGCAGCACGACGCGCGCGCTGTCCGCGCGGCCGACCATCTCGGCGTCGAAACGCCCGCGCGCCTTCTTCGCCTCTTCCTCGAGCACCGCGTTCGAGAACGGCTGGTAGAGCGACCCGCAGCGGCGATGCAGCGAACGATTCAGCCAGATCGAGCCGGCCTCGATGCCGACGAAATGCAGGCCGAGGAACAGCGTCGGCGGCAGGTCCGGATCGTCGAGGTCGACCGCGCTGTCGACCTGGATCAGCTTCGCGAGCTTTTTCTCCGAACCGAACCACTGCACGCTGCGTTCGACGTAGCTGCGGATCGCATGGCGGAAATGCTGCCCGGCAATTTCCTCGCGGCGCTCGTCGCTCCAGTCAGGGAAGCAGAGTTTCAGATTGGTGTGTACGATGCGTTTTCGCCGGCTGGGGATCTTGTAGAGCAGCCAGCCGAGACCATCGCCGAACCGTGCGGTCAGGCCGTACGGCAACAGGGCGAGCAGTTTCAGCAAGCCAATGGCGAGGTGCGTGGCTAGACGACCTAGCATGCGAAACCTCCGTGGGACCGGCTGGCCGGCGCTTTGCAAACAGGGTGGTGAGACAGCGGAAGATGCAGCACGGGCGGCGCTCTGTGACAATTCAGGAAAGCCGCTATAATACGGGCTTCGCCGAGTTAACTGACAACTTGCGGGGCGAAGCCGGTTAGCGTGACACGCGCTGCCCGGTCCTGGTAATCCGCTAAAGCGTCGCCGCTTCAGGCCCAACGAAGCTGGCTACGTGAAACCAACCGTAACCACACAGGAGCCTGAAAAAGTGGCAAACGATTATTTCTTCACGTCCGAATCCGTCTCTGAAGGCCATCCGGACAAAGTCGCGGACCAAATCTCGGACGCGATCCTCGATGCCATCCTCGAGCAAGACAAGTATTCGCGCGTTGCGGCGGAAACGCTGTGCAACACGGGTCTCGTCGTCCTGGCCGGTGAAATCACCACGACGGCCAACATCGACTACATCCAGATCGCACGCGACACGATCAAGCGCATCGGCTACGACAACACCGACTACGGCATCGACTACAAGGGTTGCGCGGTGCTCGTCGCGTACGACAAGCAGTCGCCGGACATCGCCCAGGGCGTCGATCGTGCACACGACGACAACCTCGACCAGGGCGCGGGCGACCAGGGTCTGATGTTCGGTTACGCGTGCGATGAAACGCCGGAACTGATGCCGCTGCCGATCTACCTGTCGCACCGCCTCGTCGAGCGCCAGGCCAGCCTGCGCCGCGACGGCCGCCTGCAATGGCTGCGCCCGGACGCGAAGTCGCAGGTGACGGTCCGCTACGTCGACGGCAAGCCCGATTCGATCGACACCGTCGTGCTGTCGACGCAGCACGCACCGGACATCGAGCTGCCGGCGCTGCGCGAAGCCGTGATCGAGGAAATCATCAAGCCGACGCTGCCGGCCGACCTGATCAAGGGCGACATCAAGTTCCTGGTGAACCCGACCGGCCGGTTCGTGATCGGTGGCCCGCAGGGCGACTGCGGCCTGACCGGCCGCAAGATCATCGTCGACACCTACGGCGGTGCCGCACCGCACGGCGGCGGCGCGTTCTCGGGCAAGGATCCGTCGAAGGTCGACCGTTCGGCCGCATACGCAGGCCGCTACGTCGCGAAGAACATCGTCGCTGCCGGCCTCGCGTCGCGCGCGCTGATCCAGGTGTCGTACGCGATCGGCGTGGCCGAGCCGACCTCGGTGATGGTCAATACGTTCGGCACGGGCCGCGTGTCGGATGCGGTGATCACGAAGCTCGTGCGCGAGCATTTCGACCTGCGTCCGAAGGGCATCATCAAGATGCTCGACCTGCTGCGCCCGATCTACGAGAAGACCGCTGCTTACGGCCACTTCGGCCGCGAAGAGCCGGAATTCTCGTGGGAAGCAACCGACAAGGCGCTCGCCCTGGCCGAAGCGGCCGGCGTCGAGCCGACGGCACGCGTCGCGTAAGCGTCGTTCGCCTCAAATGAAAAACCCCGGCATTGCCGGGGTTTTTTTATGGGTTCCGATCGCCGGGGCAGTCGGGCAACGGCGCGGGCAGCGACGCGACGGCGATCGCCGCGCTGCGGGGCCCGCCGGCGTGCGCTCAGCGTGCGCCGAACCCGAACCAGCCGTTGCTGGCCGCGAGGCGGCGCGGGCGGTTGACGCGGCGCTGCGGGCCGAGCGTGCGGCGCAGCGCGAGCGCGCGCAGCGACGACGGCTTCTGCAGCAGCGAGCGCAGGCCGGCACGGCGCGAGAACGCCTGCGCGCTCATCATCGAGAAAAATGCGTGGAACCACGCACGGATACCGTCCAGCCGGCTATGTGCGGGCGTACGCTCCGCCAGCGCCTGCGTGCGTGCGCGGTGATGGCGCAGCGAGCGGGCAGGAGCGGGCGGCACGACGCGCTTCGCAGCGCGGCTGAGACGGGAAGTCAGACGGAATGGCATGTGAACGATGCTTCGCTTGTATGGATGGCGCCCTTGGGAGCGCACTGGTATGAACGGCCTCGGATTGCGCAACGGATCTTACCGAAACCCGCTGCGCGCCGCGCCCGCCAGAATTGACAGGCCGCGACAGGCTACAGGGGATTCATGACGGGCAAAAGTCGCGATAAACCCTTGTGCCACAAGGCGTGTGCCGCATACCGCCTGTGGGTGAGGCCAGCACCGCGCCGTACAGTTCCCTTGAGCCGGATCAAATTCGAGATTGGCATGCCCCTGCGCACGACAATGGTGCTGTTCGCGGTATCCGGTGCCGATTTACAATCGTCACATTCACACAATAAACGTCTGGCATCCCATGTCGTCTCCATTGCAGTCGGAATCGATCCGCGCGCAAGTCGCGGAATTGCGCGAGCGGGGCTTCGTCGTCGCGCGTGGCCTCGTCAGCGCCGAGCAGTGCGCGGCGCTCAGGCAGGTCGCGGAGCGCCAGTTGCAGGAGGCGGCCGAGCCGATCGAGTTCGAGGCGGATCTGCGCTACCCGGGCGCCCCCGAGTCCAAGCATGCGCCGGGCGGGCACACGGTGCGGCGGCTGCTCGATGCGTATTCGCGTGATCCGGCCTTCGCCGAGCGCGCGATCGCACCCGAAATCGGTGCGTGGATGCGCGAATATTTCGGCGAAGAACCGGTGCTGTCGCGTGCGCATCACAACTGCATGATGACGAAGCACCCGGCATACGGCAGCCTGACCGGCTGGCATCGCGATTTCCGTTACTGGGCGTTCGAGCGTCCGGACATGGTGTCGGTGTGGCTCGCACTCGGCCCGGAAACGAACGAGAACGGCGCACTGTGGCTCGTACCGGGGTCGCATACGGCCGAATTCGGGCCCGAAGCGTTCGACGATGCGAAGTTCTTCCGCAGCGACCTGCCGGCGAACAGGAAGATGATCGACGCGGCCACGTGCCCGTCGCTGCAGACGGGTGACGTCGTGTTTTTCCACAGCAACACGCTGCATTCGGCCGGGCAGAACCGTTCCGACCAGGTGAAGTTCTCGCTCGTGTACACGTACCACGGCGCGAGCAACCGGCCGTTGCCGGGCACGCGTTCGGCGTCGAAATCGGAAGTGCCGTTCTAGGCGCGGAGCGGGCGGCCCTCAAGGCCGCGGCGATTCCGCGATGCACCGCATCGCGGGGGCATGGAACAACGGGCGGCCTGGCCGCCCGTTTCGTTTGGCGCGGCCCGAACGCAAGACGCAGGCCGTGCGCGCATCGCGCGACTGCGCGCTCAGCGCTTGCCGCCCGGCATCGCGAGGCCGATCAGGCCGATGAACGATGCGACGGCACCGCCCACGATCAGCAGGATCGTCTTCGTCGCGGGCGAACCGGTGAAGAAGCGCGACACGTTGTCGTTGATCGAATGGAACGACTGGCCGCCGAAATACAGCAGCACGACGCCGCCGACGAGCAGCGCAACCGAGATGACCCGGGACATACCAACCTCGCTGAAACGGTGATTCGAGACGCCGCAGTGTAGGCGACCACCGCGGCCGCGTCCATCGCCGTGCCGACGAGCGCGATCCGGCCGCTTTCGCTACCATAGTCGTCGTATGACTCCTTCGCCGCCGTCGCGCCGCAAGCGCGGCCGGCGCGCGTCCTTTCCCCCGATGTCCTGACGGAACCGACTCATGGCCTACGAAGCAGCTTCCGAACGTTATGCCGACATGCAATACCGCACCTGCGGCAAATCCGGGCTCAAACTGCCCGCACTGTCGCTCGGCCTGTGGCACAACTTCGGCGACTCGACGCCGATCTCGACGCAGCGCGAGATCCTGCGCACCGCGTTCGACCTCGGCATCAACCACTTCGATCTCGCGAACAACTACGGGCCGCCGTACGGCAGCGCGGAAATCAACTTCGGCCGGTTGCTGAAAGAGGATTTCCGGCCGTATCGCGACGAGCTGCTGATTTCGACGAAGGCCGGCTGGGACATGTGGCCGGGGCCCTACGGCAGCGGCGGCGGGTCGCGCAAGTACGTGCTCGCGAGCCTCGACCAGAGCCTGCAGCGGATGGGGCTCGACTACGTCGACATCTTCTATTCGCACCGCTTCGACGCGCACACGCCGCTCGAGGAAACGGCGGGCGCGCTTGCGTCGGCCGTGCAGCAGGGCAAGGCGCTCTACATCGGCATTTCGTCGTACTCGGCGGCGAAGACGCGCGAGATGGCCGAGCTGCTCGCGCAATACAAGGTGCCGCTGCTGATCCACCAGCCGTCGTACAACCTGCTGAACCGCTGGGTCGAAACCGAACTGCTCGGCACGCTCGACGAGATCGGCACGGGCAGCATTGCGTTCACCCCGCTCGCGCAGGGGCTGCTCACGTCGAAGTACCTGAACGGCGTGCCGGCCGACGCGCGCGTGAACAAGCCGGGTGGCGGTTCGCTGAAGCAGGATCACCTGAGCGCGGACAACCTCGATCATGTGCGCAAGCTCAACGCAATCGCCGAACGGCGCGGGCAGAGCCTCGCGCAGATGGCGCTCGCGTGGGTGCTGCGCAACGGCCGCGTCACGTCCGCGCTGATCGGTGCAAGCCGCGCGGAGCAGGTGCGCGAAAACGTCGGCGCGCTGAAGAACCTCGAATTCTCGGCGGAAGAACTCGCGGAGATCGATCGTTACGCGACGGAAGGCGGCATCAATCTGTGGGAAAAGCCGTCCACCGACCAGGCGATCTGACCGGCAGTCGATACGGCATGCGAAACATCGCGTGCCGTATCAATGGCTGGCGCGCAGCATATCGCATCGCTGCACTGCAGCGATGCGCGCCGCGCACGGGTTGCGCCGCTAGATCAGCGCAGGCAGGCCTTCGACGAGCAGCACCGCGACGCCGACGCCGAGGATGACGCCCAGCACGCGTAGCAGGTTGTGGCGGAATTCGGTTGCGCACGGCACCGCGCCGAGAAACAGCGCTCCGGCCAGCGCCATCGGAATCAACAGGATGAAGTCGCCGATCGTGAAGTAGGTCGTCATGCGTGTCTCCAAGGTCGACCGGAGTGGGCGCTTGCGCGCTTGCTCCGGCCCCATGCCGGGTGTTTCTAGTATTGGTCCGGCCCGATTGCGAGCGGGGCGGTCAATTCGAGTATAGGCAACCGGCAGTGCTTTTCGCTATCCGAACCATTAAAAATCGGCGGAAAGCCTGACGAATCACGCATTCTTCCCCGCAAGTCAGACGAATGCCTTGCGCATGTCTTTCTCGTGCCTTTCGATTTTCGCGGATTCGTCGTATGGGTCCGATGCGTGCCGCCGCACTCGCTGGCGCGGCGGCACGCCCGCTCATGCGCGGTCGGGTTGCACGCGGGGCGCCGGCGCGCGGAACACGAGTGCGAGCCCCGCGATGATGGCCCCCATGCCGGCGAGTGCGAGCGGCTCGGGCCGGTTGCCGAGCCACGCGGCATCCATCAGCGTGGTGACGACGGGCACGAGATAGAACAGGCTCGTCACGTTGACGAGATCGCCGCGCTGCATCAACCGGTAGAACAGCAGTTGCGCGATCACCGAAATCACGATGCCGAGCCACAGCAGCGGGATCACGAATGCCCAGCTCATGTCGAACGACACCGGCCGGAACGGCACGATTGCCACGCACAGTGCGAGGCCGATCGCATTCTGCAGCGGCAGCACGTCGGCGGGCGCCGCTCGTACGCGCTTTTGCAGCAGCGAGCCGGCGGTCAGCGCGACGAGCGCGGTGAGCGCGCATGCGATGCCCGCAAGCGACAGGCCGCCGTCCCCTACGCCGCGGAACACGACGAGCGCGAGGCCGGCCAGCGACAGCGCGAGCCCCGCGACACGTACGGGCTGCCAGCGCCGCTCGACGATCGCGAGCGTGAGGATCGGCTGCACGCCGAGGATCGTCGCGAGCACGCCCGGCGCGATCCCGCGTTCGAGCGCGAGCAGGTAGAAGATCGAATAGCCGCCCATCATCAGCAAGCCGGTCAGCGCGGCCATGCGACGCTCGCCGCGCGGCGGCAGCCAGCGTTTGCGCACGAAGGCCAGCCCGAGCAGCACGAGCGATGCCAGTGCGAAACGTGCGGTGAGAAAGACGAACGCGGAGGCGTGACGCAGACCGAGTTCAGCGAAGATCGCACCGCTGCTCCACAGCAGCACGAAGAGCGACGTCGCGCCATGCGCGGCGAGCGCGCGTTTGAACGAAACCATGTGAATCCACCTGTCGAACGGATCGGAATGTTCCATCCGCGCGCGCAGCAATCCGCCGTGCGTCACGACGCACGAATGCAAGCCTGCGGGCGAATGGAGGACGAAACGAAAAGCCGGCGGGTCAGCCGGCGCGTGCCGCCGGCGGGGGCGGCGCGGCGCCGACGAGCGGCGGTGCGACAGGAGGAGGAAGGACCGACGGATGCGCGCACGCCCGCGGCCGCGAGTCGAACTGCGGCCGGGATTTTGCGAGGACGGACGTGAGCGGATGCATCGTGTCGGAATGCGCTGGAACGCGAATGAGCATCAAAGGTACCGCAACGCCTGCACCGGATGCAACACCTGTCGGTGGCGCATCGCATGGCGAAGGTCGGAACGCGATGCGTGCGCAACCGTCACTGTGCCGGCTGCGTTCGAGGCAGGGGGAAGGTGATGATGGCGTCGCGTGATTCGGCAATCGCAGTCGCACGAAATTGCCTGGCGACCCGATACCGGATTCACGGTGCACGTGGAGCGTGGGTCACGTGCGCGCCGCGGTGATGCCGGGGATTCGGCGGGCAGTCACATTCGACAGGGTATGATGGGGGTAACCGGGCGGGCAAGCGCCTGCTCCGGCGTAGTGGTTGATTGGAGACATTCGACGAATTCGCGGCACTTCGCCTGCTTCTTCTTCTTTTCGTGCTTCGATAAACCGTGAACAATGGGATTACGCGCAACGCTCCGTCGAGAGCGCGCGGATCGTGCATTTGCCGGCTCGCCAGCGGGCCGGGTTTCAAGATTCAAGAGTGGGGAACCATCATGCATGTCGGGTCGATTGTCTGCACTACCCATATCGCGGTGCCGAAGGGCGCGCGCGGCATCGTCCAGCGCGTCCTGGGCGACATGGCCATGGTGACCTGGTACGCGGGCGTACCGGGCGAGTCCAAGGAACTCAACACCGAGCCGTTCTTTCTCGAGGACCTGATCGACACCGGCGAATCCGTGCTGCCGGCCGGCGCGGCGCTTCACTAAGCGCAACCATCGCACCGGGCGCTCGTCTTTCAGCCCGGCTGGCGGCACAATGCGGGGCATGAAAGACGTCACTTCCGCTCCCGCTTCTCCCGCCGGCCCGCCGTTCGCCGGACTCACGCCCGAGTGCGTGCTCGACGCGCTCGACAGCGTGCTGATACCGGCCGGCCTGCGCACCGACGGGCGCCTGCTCGCGCTCAACAGCTACGAAAACCGCGTCTATCAGGTCGGCATCGAAGACGGCCCGCCGGTCGTCGCGAAGTTCTACCGTCCGGCGCGCTGGTCGGACGAAGCGATCCTCGAAGAGCACGCGTTCGTCGCCGAACTCGCCGCGCGCGAGATTCCGGCGGTGCCCGCGCGCACCTTCGACGGCCGCACGCTGCACGCGTTCGACGGCTTCCGCTTCTCGATCTTCGAGCGGCGCGGCGGCCGCGCGCCCGATCTCGATCGCAGCGACACGCTCGAATGGCTCGGCCGCTTCATCGGCCGAATCCATGCGGTCGGCGCGACGCAGCCGTATGTCGCGCGCCCCGTGCTTGACATCAACACGTTCGGCTACGAGCCGCGCGACTACCTGCTCGCGCACGATTTCATTCCGGACGATGTGCGGCCCGCATACGAGACGGCCGTGACGCTCGCGCTCGAAGGTGTCGAGGCCGCGTTCGAGCGGGCGGGCGAGATCCGCCTGCTGCGCACGCACGGCGACTGTCATCCGAGCAACGTGCTGTGGACCGAGGCCGGCCCGCACTTCGTCGATTTCGACGACAGCCGGATGGCACCCGCGATCCAGGATCTGTGGCTGCTGCTGCCGGGCGATCGCGAAGGCGCGTCGCGCGCGTTGGCGGACCTGCTGGCCGGCTACGAGGATTTCTGCGAATTCGAGCCGCGCGAGCTGCATCTCGTCGAAGCGCTGCGCACGCTGCGGCTGATCCACTACGCGGCATGGCTCGCGCGACGCTGGGACGATCCCGCTTTTCCCGCCGCGTTCCCGTGGTTCAACACGCATCGTTACTGGGAGGCGCGCGTGCTCGAGTTGCGCGAGCAGATCGGCGCGATGCAGGAAGGGCCGCTCTGGCCCGTGTGACGGCGCGCGCGGCACCCTCGCCGCGCGGCATGCACGTGCGGGCCGCGGCGCGATGCGCGCGGCCCGTTCCCCTCAGAACTTCAGCATCAGCTTGATCAGCGCGGCGAAGCGCTTGCCGTACGGCGGCGCGAGCAGGTTGCGCGCGTTCAGGCGCGCCTGCGTGAGCACCGGCTTCATCTTCGAGAACGTCACGAAGCCGTCGTAGCCGTGATACGCGCCCATGCCGCTCGCACCGACGCCGCCGAACGGCAAGCTGCCGCACGCGATGTGCATCAGCGTTTCGTTGACCGTGACGCCACCCGAGATCGTTTCGCGCATCACGCGGTCGATCGTGCCGCCGTCCTCGTCGAACAGGTAGAGCGCGAGCGGACGCGGGCGCGCATTCACGTATGCGATCGCTTCGTCGAGCCGTTCGTACGGCACGAGCGGCAGCAGCGGCCCGAAGATTTCCTCCTGCATCAGTTGCGACGCGGCCGGCACCTGCGTGACCGCGCACGGCACGAAGCGGCGCGATGCGGGATCGGATTGCGCATCGGACAGCGGATGCAGCTGCGCGCCGGCCGCCTGCGCGTCGCTCGCGAGCTGCTGCAGCCGCGCGTAGTGGCGCGGCGACACGATCGTCGTGTAGTCGCCGTTGGCCGACAGGTCGGGATACAGCTTCGCGAACCGTGCGCGCGCGCGCTCGATGAACGCGGCTTCCATCCCGCGCGGCAGCAGCACGTAGTCGGGTGCGATGCAGGTCTGGCCCGCATTCAGCGTCTTGCCCGCGACGATCGCGTCGACCGCTGCATCGAAGCGCGCGTTCGGGCCGACGATCGCCGGTGACTTGCCGCCGAGTTCGAGCGTGACGGGCGTGAGGTTGTCGGCGGCCGCGCGCATCACGTGGCGGCCGACGTGCGTCGAGCCGGTGAACAGCAGATGATCGAACGGCAGCCCGCTGAACGCGGCGCCCACTTCCGCATCACCGTTCACGACCGCGACGTGGTCGCGCGTGAAGGTCTTGGCAATGAGCTGCTCGAACAGCGCCGACGTGCGCGGCGTCAGTTCGGACATCTTGATGATCGCGCGGTTGCCGGCCGCGAGCGCGCAGATCAGCGGGCCGGCCGCGAGCAGCACCGGGTAGTTCCACGGCACGACGATGCCGACCACGCCGAGCGGCTGCGGAATCACCTTCGCGCGCGCCGGGCGCAGCCACTTGTTCATCGGTTTGCGGATCGGTTTCATCCAGCGCTTGCCGTGCTTGAGCGCGTCGTCGATCTCCTCCTTCGCCATCCAGATTTCCGACAGCAGCACTTCCTGCTTCGCGCGATGACCGAAATCGGCGCTGATCGCTTCGGCGAGTGCATCCGCATGGTCGATCAGCATCGTGCGCAGCGCGCGCAAGTGCTTCATGCGCGTTTCCCATGCCGGATACGGCGCGCGCAGGTAGGCCGCGCGCTGGTCGCGCAGCAGCGCCGTCAGCGCATCCACCGACGGCAGCGCTTGCGGGGCCAGTTCGGGCAGGTCGTTCTTCATGTCGTCTCCTCCAGTTGGGCCTGGCTGGTCGGCCGGCCGTCACGCCGCACGCGCACGCTCGGCGAGCGCGGCGACGCGGATCGGGGTGGTGCGGGTCGCGCGGCACGGGGCCGGATGCGACGTGTGCTCGAAAACCGGTTGAAGCGTGCAGCGGGCGTCGCATCCACGCGACGGTGTGCGCATCCGGAAACCGTGGCGATGCGCATGTGCAGGTGGCGCTATGCGACTGTTGCCGGGCGCGCGACGCGGCTGCCCGACTACCCGCCGGCGCTCCGAAGCGGGGCAGCGCGACGGGTCCGTCACATCATGCCGCGGCGCATCGTGCCGCTGCGGCGGCCAACCGTCCAAACGGTCGGCGACGACACGTGCCGTTCGATTTCGATCGACTGCGCGCATGACGTCGCGCATCCGCGCGCGGGCAGCCGTTTGAAATGAAATGCGGGCTGCGCGCATCGCATCCGGACAACCCGGTCGACACGCGGCCTGCAGAACCTGGCGCTGCATCGTCGTCACTCCCGTTTCGCGACGGATCGGCTTTTCGTGGCCGGCGCGTCGCGCAAAGCGAATCGATACATCTTAAATTTAGTTCACGCGGGCGTTTAGAGGAATCGCTCTTGAATCCGCGCGCCGCGCGCGCGACGGCCATTCCTACAATGCCCGAACATTACAAGAGGGGACGCGGTCGCGTGGCGGCCTTTCATGACACGACGGAGACGTGACATGCAATACGACTACATCATCGTCGGCGGCGGTTCGGGCGGCTCGAGCCTGGCAGGCCGTCTCGCCGATGCCTGCCCCGATGCGACGATCGCGCTGATCGAGGCCGGCTCGCACACGGAGCGCAACCTGCTCGTCAACATGCCGGTCGGCATCGCGGCACTGGTGCCGTTCAAACTCGGCACGAACTACGGCTACGAGACGGTGCCGCAGCCGGGCCTCGGCGGGCGGCGCGGCTACCAGCCGCGCGGGCGCGGGATGGGCGGCTCGAGCGCGATCAACGCGATGATCTACACGCGCGGCCACCCGGGCGACTACGACGAATGGGCGCAGCTCGGCGCGACGGGCTGGGGCTGGCAGGACGTGCTGCCGTATTTCCGTCGTGCGGAAGGCAACGCGCGCGGCGCCGATGCGTGGCATGGCGCGGACGGCCCGCTCACGGTGTCGGATCTGCGCTTTCGCAATCCGTTCTCCGAACGATTCATCCAGGCCGCGCACGCGGCCGGCTATCCGCTGAACGACGACTTCAACGGCGCGACACAGGAAGGCGTCGGCTTCTACCAGGTCACGCACCGCGACGGCTCGCGCTGCAGCGTCGCCCGCGCGTACATCTATGGCCGCAACCGGCCGAACCTGCATGTGATCACCGATGCGACGGTGCTGCGCGTCACGTTCGACGGCAAGCGGGCGGCCGGCGTCGCTGTCGCGCGCAACGGGCGCGTCGAGATGCTCGACGCGCGCGCGGAAGTGATCCTGTCGGCCGGCGCGTTCAATTCGCCGCAACTGCTGATGTGCTCCGGGATCGGCCCGGCGGAGCAGTTGCGCCGGCACGGGATCGCGGTCGTGCAGGACGCGCCGGACGTCGGCACGAACCTGATCGACCATATCGATTTCATCATCAATACGCGCGTGAATTCATCGGAGCTGGTCGGCGTGTGCCTGCGCGGGATCGCGAAGATGACGCCCGCGCTCGCGCGCTATTTCTCGAGCCGCACCGGGATGATGACGAGCAACGTCGCGGAGGCCGGCGGCTTCATCAAGAGCGATCCGTCGCTCGAGCGTCCCGACCTGCAGCTGCATTTCTGCACGGCGCTCGTGGACGACCACAACCGCAAGATGCACTGGGGCTTCGGCTATTCGCTGCACGTGTGTGCACTGCGGCCGTTCAGCCGTGGCACGGTGGCGCTCGCGAGCGGCGATGCGCGCGACGCACCGCTGATCGATCCGCGCTTCTTCAGCGATTCGCGCGATCTCGACCTGCTCGTGCGCGGCACGCAGGCGATGCGCAAGATCCTGTCGCAGGCGCCGCTCGCGTCGCAGGGCGGGCGCGAGCTGTACACGCGGGCGGACCAGAGCGAAGCGGAGCTGCGCAAGACGATCGTCGAGCATGCCGACACGATCTACCACCCGGTCGGCACCTGCCGGATGGGTTCGGATGCGCGCGCGGTCGTCGATCCGCAACTGCGCGTGCGCGGCGTCGAAGGATTGCGCGTGGTGGATGCGTCGGTGATGCCGACGCTGGTCGGCGGGAATACGAATGCGCCGTCGGTGATGATCGGCGAACGCGCGGCGGATTTCATCGTCGCCACGCGCAAGGGCGCGGCGCCGCGCGGCGAGGCGGCCGCGGCGGTGCACGGCCGCTGAGCGGCGCGCGCACGGCGGCGGCCATGCTCAGGCAAACGTATCGACGAGGCCGGCGCGGCTCACGCTCGCGGCGGCCGGTGCGGATTGCGCAGCGCCGACCGGTGCATCGCCGGCTGACGATCCGCCGCTCCCGCGCCGCGACGGCTGGCCGTGGGCGAAGGTCTGCTGCGGGTTCTGTTGCTGCGAGGCGAAGCCGCCGTCGCTGACGGTCGCGCTGCCCAGCCCGAGGCCGCCCGCTTCCATGGCCTCGCGCAGCTTCGGCAGCGCGGCTTCGACTGCTTCGCGCACCTGCGGGTGCTGCGACACGAACAGCGCGTGCGCGTTGTTGTCCGCGACGCGCAGCACGACCTGCAGCGGCCCGAGATCGGCCGGATTGAGCGTCAGTTCGGCGCTCTGCTGGTGCGCATTCGACAGGAACACGACCTTCTGGCTCAGCGCGTCCGTCCAGTCCGGCGTGCTGATGTGCGGCGCGAGCACGTGCGCGTTCGCGGCGGCGATCGCCCCCGCGGCCGGCGACAGCTGCAGGTTCGCCTGGGCCGCGGCCGCAGCCGTGGCGCCGGCCGCGAGCGTCGCGCTGGCGGCCGGGTCCGCCGCGCCGCTGGCTGCCGCGAGCGCGTGCTGCTCACCCGACTGCGCATTCGCGTTGGCCTGCAGCGCCTGCGCGGTGGCTTGCGCGGGCGCTTGCTGGGTGGCGAGCGCGCCCTTCGCGTCGGCGAGCGTGCGGTCGAAGGTCGGCACCTTCGGCGTCAGCGGCGCGGCCGTGGCGGTCGCCGCGGTCGCCGCGGTCGCCGCGGGTGCGGACGCCGTCGTACCGGCTGCGGGCATCGCGATCGCACCCGAGCCACCCGTCAGCCTGGCGAGCGCTTCCTGCAGCGCGTCGCGGCTCGTCGCCGGCGTGGCCTGGGTGGTCTGGGCGGCCGCGTCCTTGGCCGCGTGATCCGCCAGCGTGGCCGTGGCATCGGGTTGGCCGGACACGGCGGTCTTTTGCGCAGCGGCCGCGGCGGCAGCCGCATCGGTCGGCACCGCGTTGTCCGTGCGCGCCTGCAGTTGCGCCTGCACGGCCGCGGCCGCCGCGAGCGCGGCGGCGTCGGGGTTGGTGGCGGCGTTCGTGGTCGTATCGTCGGTCGTGTCGTCGTCATCGTTGACGGACGGCTTCGTGCCGGCGGCCGGCTTCGACGAAGCCTGTTGCGTCGACGCATCCGGCACGTCGGCATTCGACGCGTCGCGACGGGTGGTGACGCTTTGCTTCAGCGTCTGCGCGAACGGCACGGCGGTCGTCGCGGTCGCGGCATCGTTGCCGGCGGCGCTGGACGCACCCGCGCCGCGGGCGGCCTTGAGGGCGGTGCCGGCGGTGTCGAGCAGCGCGCCGAGCAGGGGCAGGGGAGGCATGTCGGTTCTCTCGTTCGAATGCGGTGGTCGGTTACGACGAACGGGCCGCGTCGGCCCGCATGCGCAGGATCTTCGCGGCGTGTTCGTCGGCGTCGCGCTGTTCGCGCCGGGCGTCGCGTTTCGCTTCCTGCGCGACGCCGCGCGCCTGCAGGATTTCAAACGAGCCGACGGTGCGTTTCTTGTTTTGCCAGTTCGGGCGTGCTTCGTCGATACGGACTTCGGCCGCGGCCAGCACGCTGCGCTGCTGCGCGATCGCGGCGTCGAGCGTATCGATGAACGCCTGGAAATTGCGCCAGTTGCCTGCCGGCATCCCGTGCTGCGCGGATTGCGAGAAGCGCGCGTGGTATTCGTCGCGGTAGCGCAGCAGCGCGTCGAGCTGCTCGGCGGCCGCGGTGCGGTCGCGCTGCGCGGTGCCGAGCTGCTTCGTGGCGGAGTCGAGATCCTCCTGCGCGCGGTCGAGCAGCAACTGGAGGGGAAAGCCGTGTGCCATCTGGATCAGCCTCCGTAAGCGTCGAACAGTGCATCGAGCCCGGCGAGGCTCGACGCGAACGGTGCGCATTCGCGAAAGCCCTGCTGCAGGAACGCCTCGATGCGCGGATAGAGCGCGATCGCGCGGTCGAGCTGCGCGTCGCGGCCGGGCGCGTACGCGCCGACCGCGATCAGGTCGCGATTGCGCTGGTAGCGCGACAGCATCTGCTTGAACTGCCGGACGTGGTCGAGGTGCGTTTCGTCGATCAGCGCGGTCATCGCGCGGCTGATCGACGCCTCGATGTCGATCGCCGGATAGTGGCCGGCCTCGGCGAGCGCGCGTGACAGCACGACGTGGCCGTCGAGGATCGCGCGCGCTGAATCGGCGATCGGGTCCTGCTGGTCGTCGCCTTCGGTCAGCACCGTGTAGAACGCGGTGATCGAGCCGCCGCCTTCCGGCCCGTTGCCGGTACGCTCGACGAGCGCGGGCAGCTTCGCGAACACCGACGGCGGGTAGCCCTTCGTCGCGGGGGGCTCGCCGATCGCCAGCGCGATCTCGCGCTGCGCCATCGCGTAGCGGGTCAGCGAATCCATCAGCAGCAGCACGTGCTTGCCCTGGTCGCGGAAATACTCGGCGAGCGACGTCGCGTAGGCCGCGCCCTGCATCCGCAGCAGCGGCGACACGTCGGCCGGCGCCGCGACGACGACCGAGCGCGCGAGCCCGTCCTCGCCGAGGATCTGTTCGATGAATTCCTTCACTTCGCGGCCGCGTTCGCCGATCAGCCCGATCACGATCACTTCCGCGCTCGTGTAGCGCGCCATCGTGCCGAGCAGCACCGACTTGCCGACGCCGGAGCCCGCGAACAGGCCCATCCGCTGCCCGCGGCCGACGGTGAGCAGCGCGTTGATCGCGCGCACGCCGACGTCGAGCACGTGGTGGATCGGTTCACGCTCGAGCGGGTTGATCGACGGCGCCGACAGCGGTGCATCGACCTTCGACGCGAGCGGCCCGAGGCCGTCGAGCGGGCGGCCCGACGCGTCGACGACGCGCCCGAGCATTTCCCAGCCGACCGGCAGCCGCTTCGCGCCCGCGAGCGGATCGGCGACGGGCGCGCTTTCGCGCGGCCATACGCGCGCGCCGGGCAGCACGCCCGCGACGTCGGTGGTCGGCATCAGGAACAGGCGATCGCCGGCGAAGCCGACGACTTCCGCTTCCGCGTGCGGCAGCGTGCTGCCGGGCGGCAGTTCGATCGTGCATTCGGCGCCGACGGACAGGCGCAGCCCGATCGCTTCCAGCACGAGGCCGGCCGCACGCGTCAGGCGCCCGCACGGCCGCAGCGGCAGCGCGCGCCGGCTGCGCGCGGCGAGACCGTTCAGGTGGGTGCGCCAGTGCGCGAGATGCGGGTTGTGCGGTGCGCGCGGCGTGGCGCCGGCTGCGTCGGCCGCTGCAGCGGCGGCGTGCGGGGTGGTGTCTTGGGCGGTGTCCAGCGCGGCGTTGTGCGCGTCCGGGCCGAACGACGCGAGCGCGAGTTCGCGCTCGAGCGGCGTCATGCCGTCGTGCGCGAGCGCCTCGGGCGGCCGCGTCACCACGTGCTCACCTTGCCGATCGCGGCGGCGACGCGTTGCCAGCGCGTGGGCAGCGTCGCGTCGACCTCGCCGGTCGCGGCGTGGGCGCGGCAGCCGCCGCGCTCGATCGATGCGTCGGTGCGCACGGTCCAGCCGAGCGTATCGAGATCGTCCTGCAGATAGGCTTCGACGACGGGCAGGTCGGCCGGATTGACCGCGAGATGCGGCGCACCGGACAGCGCGGGTTCGGCCGCGAGCACGTCGCGCACGGCGGCAACCAGCGCGGCCGGGTCGTGCTTCACGTGCTGGCGGACCACCTGCTGCGCGATGTCGAGCGCGAGCTGCGCGATGTCGGCGGCGAGATCGTGCTCGATGGTCGACACGGCCTCGCGAAACGACGCGGCGAGCGCCGCGAGCTGCGCGGCCTGTTCACGCGCGTCGGCCTGGCCGGCTTCGAAACCCTGTTCGCGGCCCTGGTCGAAACCGGCCTGGTAGCCGAGCGCCTGGCCTTCGACGTGGCCGGCCGCATGGCCTTCGGCGTGCGCGGCGTCGCGCACGCGCTGCAGATCCTCGGCGAGCGCGGCGGCGGCCGCTGCCGCGCTCGCCGAGGA
>NZ_SCNZ01000008.1:0-215974 GCF_005502655.1 Burkholderia sp. 4NA327C6
ACCGTGAAACGACTCTACGCCGATGATAGTGCGGATTCCCGTGTGAAAGTAGGTAATCGTCAGGCTCCCTAAGCCAGAAACCCCCGCCCGAAAGGCGGGGGTTTTTGCATTGGTGCGGCGGAAATGCACAAGGGATCAAGACGGGCGGCGCTGTCCTTTAGCCCGAGATCCCATGGAATAAGCGTTTCGACAGACTCCCCACTCAAGAAACGACGACCGTAAATTCGACTCCCGATTCAAAGTCCAGGGTAGTGGTCGAAAACCGCGGGTCGTTGTCCAGGTAATGCTTGTACGGTCGAACGGCGTCCTCTGCCGTGTACATGTTGTCGGCCAGCACGACCGATCCCGGGCGCAGCAGGCGCTCGATCTGCCTGAACAGTTTCAGATAGGCGTCGGCCCATACATCGATGAACACCATGTCGAAAGTACCGTCCAGTTCGACGACGGTCTCGAATACGTCGCCCTCCCGCATGTCGACATAGGCATCCAGGCCCGCCGTCCTGACGTGATCGCACAAGCGCGTGATCTTGAGCGCATCGCGTTCGGTCGCGACGACCACGCCACGGCCCAACGTGCGCAGCGCCTCGGCGAAATACAGCGTGGATACGCCGCATGAACTGCCGAGTTCAAGGATTCTGGCCGGTCGTTGCGAGAGCACCATGTTGCGCAAGAATCCGCCCGTTTCCGGCGACACGGCCAACGATAGCGGACTGCCTTCGGGGGAATCGAAGTCGTCGCTGGACAGCCCGAACGTTTCGAGAAACCGCCCCCGCAGACGGGGCGCGATCGCTTCGTATTCCTCGGCCAACGACAGAAAATCCTCGTTCGATCCCTGAAATTGCGCGCGGGCGCGGGCGACGATTTCGGTGCGGCTCTCTTCGTGGAGCCGCTGCAGAAGGGCGATGGTGGGTGAAGTCATGTGCGTTCCTTGACGCGATTGATCCGGTCGACGATGCCTCCAACGACAGCCTTCCCCGTCAGAGTCGCTGCGCTGTCGCTCGATATCGGCGATACATGGTGTTGCTATGCCGTTCGGGCGAGCGTGATCGCGCGTTCGGGGCACGCCGTCACACACAGTCCGCATGACCGGCACGCGTCTGCATTCGGCGTATAGGCGACCTTCATGCCATGCACGCGCTGCTTCAGGCGATGCATCAGGTCAAGGCCGAGGTAATCGACTTTGTCGATGCGCCGGATCTCGAACACGTTCTCGGGGCAAACCGCGACACAATCCCCTTTGCCTTCGCAGCGCTTCAGATCGACGACCGGCGCAATCACCCCCGGCTGCTGTTTGCAGTCGTCCGTTGACTTGTCGGGCATGTTCATTCTCCCGTGGGCCGGTTGCTGCCGGATCGCCACGCGGTCCGGAAGTGCTCGCGTTCCTCCGGTGTCATGGATTCCCACTCGCGCCAGTGGCGTCGGCCGCGCCAGCCGTGATGTCCGCGGAATCCGCCGAACAGGATGCGGCTCAACACGAGCAGGCCCAGCGCATGGGCGAAGTCGATCGTCCGGGCGCCGACGAACAGCGCCGGAATCACCCAGTTCCATAACATCATGACGACCCATCCGAGCACGCCTAACGCGATCAACACGAGAAGCGCCTTGCCTGCACATCTGATTCGGAAATTCATCTGTCGATTCCTCTAGGTGTTATCCAGTTCGTCATAAATGGGCTGCAGTCGGGCACGCAAATGCAGGACCGCATAGCGTTTGCGAGCGAGCAGCGTATTGAGCGCGACACCGCTTTGTGCGGCCATTTCCTTGAAGGACCGGCCCTCCAGCTCGTGGGCGATAAATACCTCACGCTGATTCGTCGGCAACTCGTCGAGCGCATCCTGCAAAGCCTTGAGCACCAGCGTGCGAGCGTAGAGCGCTTCGGGGCCGGCATCATGCGCCGGTAGCGCGAGGTCCAGGCGGTACTCACCGCTTGTGTCATCGTCGACCTCGGACAGATCGGTCAGCGGCTGCTCCTTCTTTTTGCGAAAGCGGTCAACGATCCGGTTGCGTGCGGCACGGAAAAGCCACGCGCTCGCCTGCTCGATTGGCGCAGGAAGTCGATACGCCTGTACGAATTCGTGAAACACGTCCTGCAGGATGTCCTCGGCGTCGTCCGGGTCGCGAATCCGACGCCGGATGAAATTCACTAGCCTCGATCGTTCACGCATCACTGTCGCTGTGATGTCGCGGTCTGGGTCCGTCATCGTTTGCGAAGTGGGTGGCGATTCCATGTGCCTGAAGACGTTTCAGGCGCGCGAATATTGTGGCGAGAGAAAAAATCTGCTGCCGAATGCCTCCTCCTCTACGTATCTCGGGCAGTCGCACGGTATCCGACTTGTCGGACCAGCCCGTCCGTCCCCCAATCGGCGACTCCGACGAACCGTTACCCGCACTGGTCTGGCCAGTCAGGCCTTAAGTTCCCCCAGCCGCTGTCGTTAAACAGGACGTTGCCTGTTTTTGGCGACCCCATTCCTATAACGCGGTAACGGAGATCGAAGTCATCATGTTGTCCTCGATTCGTGCACGGATACTCGCGACCTGCGTCGCCATCGTGGTAACGGCGCTGGCCGTGACAGGCGGCCTGGTCTATTACGTCGTCAAGCAACACAACGACGAGACAATCGACCAGAATCACAAGTCGATCCTCGCCGGGCACGCGCTGGCGATCAACGAATGGGTGGCCAGCAGAGGCCGGGAAACCCAGGCACTCGCAGACACGATCGCCATCGGCGAAGGGGATCCCCTGCCGGCGCTGAAGCTGCTCGGGAAGTCGGGCGGTTTCGAAGTATTGACGCTCGGCCTGCCGGACAAGACCGCGTTCTCGAACGTGCCGCTCGCCCCCGGCTACGACCCGACGGCACGCCCGTGGTACAAGCAGGCCGTCAGCGCCGGCAGCCTGGTCGTGACGGCACTCTATCGTGATGCAACGACCGGCAAGCCGGCTGTTGCGTTCGCGGTGCCGGTGGTGCGCGACGGCACGGTGAAGGGCGTGCTGGCCGCCAGCCTGTTCATGGAGAGCGTGAGCTCGATCGTGACCTCGGTACACCCGACACCCGCGAGCTTCGCATTTCTGGTGGACAAGAGTGGGCGCGTGATTGCGTCGGCCAAGACCGACCTGATCATGAAGCCGGCGACCGGTCTTTCCCCTGCACTCGACGCCGACCACCTCGGCGCGCTGCAGTCAGCGTCCAAGCCCGTCGCTGTCGACATCGACGGCGCCACCAAGCTGGTGCGGGCCCAGCCGATCGCCGGTACCGATTGGTCCCTCGTGCTCGCGCTCGACAAGGCGGACGTGACGGCCGGCATGCGCGCGGTCGCGACGACGACGCTGGCGGCGATCCTGATCGTGGCCGTGATCGCAGCCGCGCTCGTCGGTGCGATGACGAACGCAGCCTTCAAGCGCATCCTGCTGGTCCGCGACGCGCTGACGGATGTGTCGACCGGCAGCGGCGACCTGACGAAACGCTTGCCCGCCGACGGCGCGGACGAAGCCGCGCAGATCGCGCATGCGTTCAATCTGTTCGCCGAAAAGATCAGTACGATCCTGCTGCAGATTCGCGAGTTCAGCGAATCCGTCAATCTCGCGAGCGCCGAGATCGCGCAGGGCAACCAGGATCTGTCCGGCCGGACCGAGCATGCCGCATCGAGCTTGCAGGAAACGGCCGCCGCGCTCGAGGAAATCGCCGGCACGGCCCGCAACTCGGCCGATGCCGCGAGCCAGGTGAGCCGTCTGGCGGAATCGGCGTCGGACGTCGCGGTGCGCGGCGGCACGGTCGTCAGCGAAGTCGTCGCGACGATGAACGAGATCACGCAGGCATCGAGCGAGATCGCCAACATCGTCGGCGTGATCGACGGCATCGCGTTCCAGACCAACATTCTCGCGTTGAACGCTGCCGTCGAGGCCGCACGTGCGAACGAGCACGGCCGGGGCTTTGCGGTCGTCGCGGGCGAGGTGCGTGCGCTCGCGCAGCGCAGCGCGCAGGCCGCCAAGGAAATCAAGCAGTTGATTCACTCGTCGGTCGAGAAGATCGAGGGGGGCTCGGGACTCGTCCAGACGGCCGGTACGACGATGAACGAAATCGTCGAGGGCGTGCGCGGCATCACGAGCGTGATTGCGGAAATTACCGTCGCCGCCAAGGAGCAGAGCACGGGGATCGAGCAGGTGAATCAGGCGGTGTCGCAACTCGACAATGCGACGCAGCAGAACGCGGCGCTCGTCGAGCAGTCGGCGGCGGCCGCGACATTGCTGCGCGAGCAGGCCGCCAGGCTCGCGCAGACGGTCGGCGAGTTCAAGCTCGAGGACCGCCGCGCGATGACGTTGCAGCCAGCGTGAGAAGGGTGATACCGGGTACGTCTGGCGGCGGTGCCGACGGACGTTGCAATCAGATCGTGATCCTCAGGATCGGGAAGAACCTGCCCGGGACGACGCCCGATTCCTTTTCGCCGATTTTTTCAGCGCCGAGCGCCAGATAGAACGGAACCGCATTGGGGTCTGCTTCGATCACGAAGCTTCTGATCCCTCTCGCGGCGCTTTCCCTGCGGACCTCTTCCCATAGTGCCCGGGCGACACCGCGGCCCATGTGGTCGGGATGGACGAACAGCCATCCGGGCGTCGGGTGCTCCGATTCCGATGACGCCCTGACCCAGAACCCGATGATTGCCGCGCCTGATTCCGCAACGTATCCGATCGACCCGTCGATCGTCTCCGGCACAATCGTGAGATCGCTCTGCCACAAGTCGAGCCAGTCCTGCGGATAGCCCCAGTGTGCCTTCGAAATGCGAGCCAGTCGCGTGAGTGCGTCCGCGTCCGCGGGACGGGCCGCGCGCACGGTGAATGCCTTGTGCATCTCGTCTCCTGTGATGGCCGACAGCTTCGTCGAGGGTATCGCCCGGCCCGCGTCGACTCGACGCCGGATTCGTGCTCGCCGGTTCCAGGGAACGTCGTGCTCGACGCGGCTAGGCGACCTGCGATGCATGGCCGGCGACGACGCGCCAGCCGGCGGATGATAGGCGCCAGAGCCGAGTATAGGCAAACGCGCCCTCGAACGCCGTGCCGTCGAAATGACCGGCGAGTATCGCCTTCGTCGTGGTCAGGATCATTCCGCCGATCGCGTATGCGTGTGTTTCCTGCACATCGAGTCTGTCGAGGCGCAGCAGCTTCGCGCGATGCGCGGCCAGGTCGTCTTCCTTCGAGATGACCTGGCCGGTCGGGACGGTGAACACCAGATCGTCATCCAGCAACGCATCGAGCGCTTCGACATCGTTGGCCAGCATCGCGGCGCGAAGCGCGATTTCACTGGATTCGATCGCTGTGCGGATTGCATCCATTTGAGGGCCTCGCATCGTCTTTGAAGATTGGTGGTTCAGCTCATACCGGCGAGCAACAGCAGCAACGAACATACCGCACCGACGGATACCGTCTACCGCGCGTTCGACAGCGATTGACGCCGAACGAGCATCACCACGCAGATACCGATCGATGCGATGACGTTGACGGCCGGATAGAACGCGACCGCGAGGCTCCATGTGCGCAACGCCAGCAAGGCCAGCGCGTACTTGAGCACGCACAGCGCGAAATACGCGAGGCTCTCGCTCCACGGATCGTGGAGCGTCTTGCGGACGGTCGGGCCGAGCCCGGCCAGCTCGATCAGCGTGACCAGGCAGATCGAGAGCGTCGGGTCGTCGGTCAGCATCCACAGCGGAATGGCCGACAGGGCCGCGACCAGGAAAAACCAGTCGATGCGTGTCCAGCCGCGTTCGCCCCGAAAGATGCTCGCCACCAGCGTCAGGAAGCAGGTAACGGCAATGGCTGCCGTGCACCACGCGGATGGCCCGGCACCCGCGACGAACTGGCCGGCAGCCGCGATCGCCGTGACGACCGACCACACGAGCCATGTGAACAGATGCGGACGAACCGTGCGCCGGTAGATTGCGAGCGCATACGGAATCGCCGCCAGCAAAGACACGGCCGTTCCGATCACGCCAAAGATCGAAGCGGCGCCCTGATCGACACTCATCATCGACGCACCCTCGTTCGCGCAGGCCGACCAGTATGTGGCCGGACGGGCCGGTGCGCAACGTCGTGCCGGCCACGTGTCGCAGCGGGTGTCACGTCGCATCGCACTGGAAAGCCGATGCGATCGCACGCAAACAAACGGCAGCGGGATTGCGATGGGGCAGGACCGACCTCTATACAGGAGAACTGGCGAGCCGGCTCGGCGGCGCGGACGTGTCGTGGATCGTCGGTTTGTCGCTGACGTCGCTCGTCTACTACGCGGGGGTGCAAGCTGTTCTCGCGGCCGCTGCAGCGCGTCGCGTGAGCGTTTCCGTGTCGGCCGGGTGTTCGGTGTCGACGGCTGCTTGCCGCCTCATCCGCTCGCCACGCCCGGCTCTCCCTCCGCCGCATGCACGTCCCGCCGGAACGCACCCGGGCTCGTGCCCGTCCATTTCCGGAACGCGCGATGAAACGCGCTCGGCTCGGTGAAGCCGAGCTCGGCCGCGATCTCCGCGACGCTGAGCGCATTGCCGCGCAGCAGCGACTGGGCCAGCGCGCCGCGCAGCTCGTCCTTGATTGCCGCGAAGCTTTGCCCTTCGCTACGCAGCCGCCGCCGCAGCGTCGCGGGCGTCGTGTCGAGGCGTACGGCCAGCGTGTCGAAGTCGGGCCACTCCGCGGCCGGTTGCGTTTTCAGCTGCGCGCGTGTCCTCGCGACCCAGCCCGTGTCGTGCCGGTAGCGGACGAGCAGGTTGCCGGGCGCGCCACGCAGGAAAGTCTTCAGCGCCTGCTCGGAGCGGATCGTCGGCAGCGCGAGGTATGCGGCATTGAATGCGAGCCGGCTGTCGGGCCGGTCGAAATGCACGGGCACGCCGAAGAACTGGTGATAGTCACTGCGCTGGTCGGGGCTCGGGCATGCGAAGTCGATCCGCTGCAGCGGAATGCGCCGGCCGATCAGCCAGCACGCGACGCCAAGCAGGATCAGCCAGAATGTCCGGTACGCGAACGCCGGGTAGGGCGCGCCCGTCTGCGTCAGCACGATCTGCGCCTGCCCGTCGGCCACGATGAGCTCGCCACGCGGCTCGTCGAGCACCACCCGCAGGAACTGCAGCGCGCGCCGCAGCGCCTTGTCGAGCGTGCCGGCGTGCAGCACCGCATGGCACAGCAGCGTGAAGCTGCCGCGCCGCATCGGGCGTGCGGCGAGGCCGAAGAACTCGTCGTCGAGCGCGCCGGCGATCGCGAGCCACAGCCGGCCGTACTGCTGCGGCGTGACGGGCTCGCGCACGGTGGCCGGCAGGCCGGCGGCACGCAGCACGGGCTCCGTCGGAAGGCCTTGCCGGCGCAGGCACGCCAGCGCATCGTGAACGAAATCCGACGAAATCATCTGCGGCCCCATTTTCCAGCGTCCTCCCGACATGGCAAAAGCGATCACGATTCTAGATTCTGTTTGTCATTGATTGCAATGTACGGGCTGTCTACTATCGATGTATCCCCCGTCGCGCCCCTGGCTCGCCGGCGGCCATAACGCACAGGAGACACGCATGTCTGATGGAGCTACCGCCCGCGCGGTGCCGGCCTATGCCGACGCCGTGGCCCGGTTTAGTATCGAGACCGCCGCGAAGCAACTGCACGGCGACCTGGAGCGCGGCCTGAATGCGTGCGTGGAATGCTGCGATCGCCACGCATCGGCGGATGCGGTCGCGCTCGACTGGATCGACGCCGGCGGCCAGCACCACCGCTACACGTTTGCTCAGATGAAGGCGCTGTCGGCGCGCGTCGCGAACCTGCTGGTTGCGCAGGGCGTGAAGCCGGGCGACGTGGTGGCGGGACTGTTGCCGCGCACGCCCGAACTCGTCGCGACGATCCTCGGCACGTGGCGCGCGGGCGCCGTCTACCAGCCGCTGTTCACCGCCTTCGGCCCGAAGGCGATCGAGCACCGGCTGCGCATGAGCGACGCGCGCCTGGTCGTGACCAACGTCGCGAATCGCGCGAAGCTCGACGAGATCGCCGGTTGCCCGCCCGTCGCGACGGTGCGCGAGCCGGGCGAGACGCTGCCGGAAAACGACATCGATTTCCGTGCGGCGCTCGACGCGCAGCCCGATTCGTTCGAGCCGGTGCTGCGCAAGGGCACAGACCTGTTCATGATGATGTCGACGTCGGGCACGACAGGTTTGCCGAAGGGCGTGCCGGTGCCGCTGCGCGCGCTGCTCGCGTTCGGCGCATACATGCGTGAAGCGGTGGACCTGCGTGCCGACGACCGCTTCTGGAACATCGCCGATCCGGGCTGGGCGTACGGCCTCTATTACGCGATCACGGGCCCGCTGCTGCTCGGGCACGCGACGACGCTCTACGAAGGCGGTTTCACGGTCGACAGCACGTATGACGTGATCGAACGGCTCGGGATCACGAGCCTCGCCGGCTCGCCGACGGCCTACCGGATGCTGATGGCGGCCGGGACGGAAGCGGCGGCACGGCTGAAGGGCAAGCTGCGCGTGGTCAGCAGCGCGGGCGAACCGCTGAATCCGGAAGTCGTGCGCTGGTTCGACGCGGCGCTCGGCGCGCCGATCTACGATCACTACGGCCAGACCGAACTCGGGATGGTCGTGAACAACCACCACGGCCTCGCGCACGTGGTCCACGCCGGTTCGGCCGGCCTCGCGATGCCCGGCTACCGCGTCGCGGTGCTCGACGAAGCGAGCCGCGAACTCGGCCCGGGCGAGCCCGGCAATCTCGCGATCGACATCGCGCGCTCGCCGTTGCTGTGGTTCCACGGCTACTGGCAGCAGGACACGCCGGCGATCGCGGGCGGCTATTACCGGACCGGCGACAACGTCGAGCTGGAGCCGGACGGCACCGTGAGCTTCATCGGCCGCGCGGACGACGTGATCACGTCGTCCGGCTACCGGATCGGCCCGTTCGACGTGGAAAGCGCGCTGATCGAGCATCCGGCCGTGAGCGAGGCCGCCGTCATCGGCGTGCCGGACGCGGAGCGCACTGAGATCGTCAAGGCGTTCGTCGTGCTGTCGAAAAACTACGACGGCACGCCGGCGCTGGCCGAGGAACTGAGCCTGCACGTGAAGCGGCGGCTGTCCGCTCACGCCTATCCGCGCGCGATCGATTTCGTCGATGCGCTGCCGAAAACCCCGAGCGGCAAGATCCAGCGCTTCGTATTGCGCAAGATGGAAGCCGAGAAAGCCGCTCAATCCTGAATACACACTGTACGGACTGCGAATGGATATCAAGGATCGCGTTTTTCTGATTACGGGCGCCGGTTCCGGCCTCGGCGCCGCGGTGGCGCGCATGGTGGTCGCTGAAGGCGGCAAGGCCGTGCTGCTGGACGTCAACGAAGAGGCCGGTGCGGGCCTCGCGCACGAGCTTGGCACGGCTGCGCGCTTCGTGAAGACCGACGTGACGAGCGAAGCCGACGGCCAGGCGGCCGTCGCAGCCGCGCGTGACGCGTTCGGCCGCATCGACGCGCTCGTCAACTGCGCGGGCGTCGCGCCGGGCGAGAAGGTGGTGGGCCGCGACGGCCCGCATTCGCTCGACCGCTTCGCGCGTGCGGTGTCGATCAATCTGGTCGGCACGTTCAACATGATCCGGCTGGCCGCCGAAGCGATGTCGAAGCAGGAGCCCAATGCGGAAGGCGAGCGCGGCGTGATCGTCAACACCGCGTCGGTCGCGGCGTTCGACGGGCAGATCGGGCAGGCCGCGTATGCGGCGTCGAAGAGCGGCGTGGTCGGCATGACGCTGCCGATCGCGCGCGAACTCGCGCGGTTCGGCATTCGCGTGGTGACGGTCGCGCCGGGCATCTTCGCGACGCCGATGATGGCCGGCATGCCGCAGGACGTGCAGGACGCGCTCGGCAAGAGCGTGCCGTTCCCGCCGCGGCTCGGCCGCCCGGAAGAATTTGCGGCGCTGGTGCGCCACATCGCCGAGAACACGATGCTGAACGGCGAAGTCATCCGTCTCGATGGCGCGTTGCGCATGGCACCGCGCTGACACTGGAGGAAACGAATCATGACGACTCAGGATCCGATCGTAATCGTTGGTATGGCGCGTACGCCGATGGGTGGTTTCCAGGGCGACCTGGCGGCCGCCAGCGCGAGCGATCTCGGTGCGGTAGCGATTCGCGCGGCGCTCGAGCGCGCGAACGTGCCGGCCGAGCGTATCGATGAAATCGTGTTCGGCTGCGTGCTGCCGGCGGGCCAGGGGCAGGCGCCGGCGCGGCAGGCCGCGCTGAAGGCCGGGCTGCCGCTCGCGGCCGGTGCGACCACGGTCAACAAGATGTGCGGCTCGGGGATGAAGGCCGCGATGTTCGCGCACGACCTGCTGCTGGCGGGCTCGGCAGGCGTGGCCGTCGCGGGCGGGATGGAGAGCATGACGAATGCGCCGTACCTGTTGCCGAAGGCGCGCGCCGGGATGCGCATGGGGCACGGGCAGGTGCTCGATCACATGTTCCTCGACGGGCTCGAGGACGCGTACGAGAAAGGCCGCCTGATGGGCACGTTCGCCGAGGATTGCGCACAGGCGTACCAGTTCACGCGTGAAGCGCAGGACGCGTTCGCGATCGCATCGCTGACGCGCGCGCAACGGGCGATCGCCGACGGGCATTTCGTGTCGGAAATCGCGCCGGTGACCGTGAAGGCCGGCAAGGCCGAAACAGTCGTGTCGATCGACGAGCAGCCGGGCAAGGCAAAGCTCGACAAGATCCCGACGCTGAAGCCTGCGTTCCGTGACGGCGGCACGGTGACGGCCGCGAATGCGTCGTCGATCTCGGACGGCGCCGCCGCGCTCGTGATGATGCGCCGCTCGGAAGCCGAGCGCCTGGGCCTCACGCCGAAGGCCGTGATCGTCGGGCATTCGACCTACGCGGACAAGCCGGGCCTGTTCGCGACCGCGCCGATCGGCGCGCTGCGCAAGCTGTCGGAGAAGACCGGCTGGAACCTGCGCGACGTCGACCTGTTCGAGATCAACGAAGCATTCGCGGTGGTGCCGATGGCCGCGATGCGCGATCTCGACCTGCCGCACGAGAAGGTCAACGTGCACGGCGGCGCGTGCGCGCTCGGGCATCCGATCGGTGCATCGGGTGCGCGGGTGATGGTGACGCTGCTCGCCGCGCTCGAAACGTACGGGATGAAGCGCGGCGTGGCGTCGCTGTGCATCGGCGGCGGCGAGGCGACGGCGATCGCGATCGAGCGCGTCGTGTAACGCATCACGCGTAGCCCATATGTGGCGACGCGTACGACGGGTATCGCACGGGAATCACCAGTGCGATACCCGTTGTTCTTTTGGCGAATCGCGCTGTCGCGCTACGCCTTCGCCTCCGGCGACACCGCCCCGCACGCACGAATCACGAGCTGCACGACCTGCTCGGTCTTCTCGTCGAACGCCTTCTGCGTGAACGTGCGCTTGCCGCTCAGCGCGCGGATCTGCGCATCGAAATCCGCGTAGTGCTGCGTGGTGGCCCAGATCAGGTACATCAGCGCATGCGCGTCGATCGGTGCGAGCAGCCCGCGCGCGATCCAGCTGTCGATGACCTTCACGCGCGTATCGAACCACGGCTTCACGCGTTCGGACAGGATGTCCTGCATGTGCTCCGCACCGTGGATGATCTCGTTGGCCCAGACCTTCGAGCCGAGCGGGCGCCGCCGCGACAGCGCCATCTTCGCGCGCACGTACGCACCGATCGCTTCGACGGGATCGTCGTCGGCCTCGAACGAACCGGCCGCGCGATGCCAGTCCTCGAACAGGTCGTCGAGCACGCGGCGGTACAACGCAAGCTTCGTCGGGAAGTAGTAATGCAGGTTGGCTTTCGGCAAGCCGGCGCGCTCCGCGATCATCGCGGTGCTCGCGCCGTCGAGCCCGCGCTCCGCGAACACGGCTTCCGCACAGGCGAGCAGATGCGCTTCGTTGGACTCGCGGATGTGCGCCTTGCGTCGCCGCAATGGCGCCGGCGTTTCGTCGCTGTCGGTGGCTTCGGTTGTCGCCTCGTCATGTCTCATCGTTGCCCTCGCGCGGCGGGCGTGCCGCGTTGGGCTTCATTCTAGCCGCTGATTCGCATCGAACGCACGCGTACCGATCTCACGCATTCATCGCCATGCTGCGTTGCGGTGGCACGTTTCTCGCTCTATCCATTCACGCAAGAAAGAGATTGATTTGGCCATTTTGATCGTCTAAAACCTGTCCAATCGGACAGGATTCGACGAGCGGCGGAAACCTTTCGGCCCGATTCGTCGGACGATCTTCGCGAAGACCGGGGCATGCACCGCGCTTGGGCGGCGTTGCCCCGAAACAGGCATGACACGCACCGGCACAGACCGGGCTGACGACATCACCGACCCCACAGGAGCGATACGAATGAACGCGGTATCGGAAACAGTGAAGCGGGCAGCTTTCGACACGTCGATCAAGGTCGACGGCAAGCGGTTGTGGGACAGCCTGATGGAAGTCGCGAAGATCGGCGCGACGCCGAAGGGCGGCGTGTGTCGCCTCGCGCTGACCGATCTCGACAAGGCCGGCCGCGACCTGATCGTCGGCTGGGCGAAGGCCGCCGGCTGCACGGTGACGGTCGATACGATGGGCAACGTGTTCATGCGCCGCGAGGGCCGCGTGGCCGATGCGGCGCCGGTCGTCACGGGCTCGCACGCGGATTCGCAGCCGACGGGCGGCCGCTTCGACGGCATCTACGGCGTGCTCGGCGGCCTTGAAGTGATTCGGAGTCTCAACGATCATGGCATCGAGACCGAGCATCCGGTCGAGGTCGTGATCTGGACCAACGAGGAAGGCTCGCGCTTCGCGCCGGCGATGGTTGCGTCGGGCGTATTCGCGGGCGTGTTCCCGCTCGAATACGGGCTGTCGCGCAAGGATGTGGACGGCAAGACGATCGGCGAGGAGCTGGCGCGCATCGGCTATGCGGGCGACGTGCCGTGCGGCGGGCGCAAGCTGCACGCGGCGTTCGAACTGCATATCGAGCAGGGGCCGATTCTCGAGGCGGAGTGCAAGACGATCGGCGTCGTGACCGACGCGCAGGGACAGCGCTGGTACGAGATCACGTTCACCGGCCAGGAAGCGCACGCGGGGCCGACGCCGATGCCGCGGCGGCGCGACGCACTGCTCGGCGCGTCGCGCGTGGTCGATCTCGTCAACCGGATCGGCCTCGATCATGCGCCGTTCGGCTGCGCGACGGTCGGCATGATGCAGGTCTATCCGAACTCGCGCAACGTGATTCCGGGCCGCGTGTTCTTCACCGTCGATTTCCGTCATCCGGACGACGCGGTGCTCGCGAAGATGGATGCTGCATTGCGCGAAGGCGTGGCGCGCATCGCGGGCGACATCGGGCTCGAGACCGAACTCGAGCAGATTTTCTATTACAAGCCGGTGGCGTTCGATGCTGCCTGCGTGGAAGCCGTGCGCAGTGCGGCCGACCGCTTCGGCTTCTCGCATCGCGACATCGTGTCGGGTGCCGGCCACGACGCGTGCTACCTCGCACAGGTCGCACCGACGTCGATGGTGTTCGTGCCGTGTGTCGACGGCATCAGCCACAACGAGATCGAGGACGCGACGCCCGCCTGGATCGAGGCCGGCGCGAACGTGCTGCTGCACGCGATGCTGTCGCGTGCATGCGAGCCGGCGTCATGACGTCAGGGCCGTAGCAGCCGGCAGGCTGATCAACGCGTGACAGCCTGACCGTAGCATTCCTAACAACGACCGCCCCGACTGTGCATTCGCAGCCGGCGGGGACGGCTTTGTCTCCACCCAGTCGAAGGAACGCGTATGACCACCAAGCCAACCGGCGATATCGCCGCGCAACGCCTGTCGTCCACGCAACTCTCGTGCGAATTCGCCGACATCGCGCCGCTGCTCGATCCGACTGCCGCGGCGGCCGCCGCCAGCCGCTGCCACTACTGCTACGACGCGCCGTGCGTGCAGGCCTGCCCGACGCAGATCGACATCCCGAGCTTCATCCGCAAGATCGGCAACGGCAACCTGAAGGGCGCCGCGACCGACATCCTGTCGGCGAATCCGCTCGGCGGGATGTGTGCCCGCGTGTGTCCGACCGAGATCCTGTGCGAGGGCGCATGCGTGCGTAACCACCAGGATGCGCAGCCCGTCGCGATCGGCGCACTGCAGCGGCATGCAACCGACTGGGCGATGGAGACCGGCGCGGTGCGCTTCACGCGCGCGCCCGACACGGGACGCCATGTCGCGGTGGTCGGCGCGGGGCCGGCCGGGCTCGCATGCGCGCATCGGCTCGCGCTCGCCGGGCATCGCGTCACGCTGTTCGACGCGCGCCCGAAGGCCGGCGGCCTCAACGAATACGGGATCGCCGCGTACAAGACCGTCGACGATTTCGCGCAGCGTGAAGTCGCGTGGCTGCTGTCGGTGGGCGGCATCACGTTGCAAACCGGCGTTGCGCTGGGCCGTGACATCACGCTCGACGCGTTGCGCGAGCAGCACGACGCGGTGTTTCTTGCGATGGGGCTCGGCGGCGTGCGTGCGCTGTCGATCGACGGCGAGCAACTGAACGGCGTGATGAACGCGGTCGATTTCATCGAGCAGGTGCGGCAGGCCGATGCGCTGGAGAACGTGGCGGTCGGGCGGCGCGTGGTCGTGATCGGCGGCGGCAATACGGCCATCGATGCGGCGGTGCAGAGCCGCAAGCTCGGCGCCGAGCGCGTGACGATGGTGTACCGGCGCGGCGTGGAGGCGATGAGCGCGACGTGGGCCGAGCGCGAGTTCGCGCAGAAGAGCGGCGTCACGCTCGTCACGCATGCGAAGCCGGTGCGCATGGCGGGGGAGAACGGGCAGGTGACGGGTGTCGAGTTCGAGGCGGCATCGGGCGAGCGCTTCACCGTCGAGGCGGACATGGTGCTGAAGGCGATCGGCCAGACGCTGGTGCCGGACGCCATCGACGCCGCGCTGCTGACGGCGGACGGCGCGCGCATCGCGGTGGACGCCGACGGGCGCACCGCATGGCCCGACGTGTGGGCCGGCGGCGACTGCGCGGCGACGGGCGGCGTCGACCTCACGGTGCAGGCCGTGCAGGACGGCAAGCGCGCGGCCGCGTCGATCGACGCGACGCTCGCGCAGCGCGACGCGAAGGCCGCGTGAGCACACCACGCGCGTCACCCACCACGAGCACAACCAACACGACCCCACTCTCACGGAGCCGACCATGGCCGACCTTCGCTGCACCATCGCGGGCATCACTTCGCCGAATCCCTTCTGGCTGGCGTCCGCGCCGCCGACCGACAAGGCCTACAACGTGAACCGCGCGTTCGAGGCCGGCTGGGGCGGCGTCGTGTGGAAGACGCTCGGGCTCGATCCGCACGTCGTCAACGTCAGTTCGCGCTATGGCGCGGTGCAGTGGAACGGCCAGCGCATCGCGGGGCTGAACAACATCGAGCTGATCACCGACCGTCCGCTCGACGTGAACCTGAGAGAGATCGCGCAGGTGAAGCGCGACTGGCCGGACCGCGCGCTGATCGTGTCGCTGATGGTGCCGTGCAACGAGCGCGACTGGAAATGGATCCTGCCGCTCGTCGAGGATACGGGCGCCGACGCGGTCGAGCTGAACTTCGGCTGTCCGCACGGGATGAGCGAGCGCGGGATGGGCGCGGCGGTCGGACAGGTCCCCGAATATGTGGAGATGGTCACGCGCTGGGTGAAGGAAGGCACGAAGCTGCCGTGCCTCGTGAAGCTCACGCCGAACATCAGCGACATCCGGATGGGGTCGCGCGCCGCGTACAAGGGCGGCGCGGACGGCGTGTCGCTGATCAACACGATCAACTCGATCGTCGCGGTCGATCTCGACCATATGGCGCCGATGCCGACGGTCGACGGCAAGGGCACGCACGGCGGCTATTGCGGCCCGGCGGTCAAGCCGATCGCATTGAACATGGTCGCGGAGATCGCACGTGACCCGGAAACGCCGAACCTGCCGATCTCGGGCATCGGCGGCATCTCGTCATGGCGCGACGCGGCGGAGTTCATGGTGCTCGGCGCCGGCAGCGTGCAGGTGTGCACCGCCGCGATGCATTACGGATTCCGGATCGTGTCGGACCTGGCCGACGGATTGTCGAACTGGATGGACGAGAAGGGCTACGCGACGCTCGACGACATCCGCGGCCGCGCGGTGCCGAACGTGACCGACTGGAAATACCTGAACCTGAAGTACGACATCAAGGCGCGCATCGACCAGGACCGCTGCATCCAGTGCGGGCTGTGCCATATCGCGTGCGAGGACACGTCGCACCAGGCGATCACCGCTACGAAGGACGGCGTGCGGCATTTCGAAGTGGTCGATTCGGAATGCGTCGGGTGCAATCTTTGCATGCATGTGTGTCCGGTCGAGCAATGCATCACGATGGAGCGTGTCGATTCGGGTGACTACGCGAACTGGACCACGCATCCGAACAATCCGGCGAGCGCGGACGCGGGGGCGAGTGCAGGCGCGTCGGCACCCGAGAAGCACGCGAAGAAGGCTGCTTGACGGCGTCCGGCGATGCGGGCCATCCTGCATCGCCGCCTTTCGTTCCACCCGGGCCGGCATCGAGTGATGCCGGCGTTGACGTTTTCGTGGAGTGAGTCAGATGAATCACGCAGCGAATCCCGCCGATCCCGATCGCGCCGCGGCGCAGGGCGGCAGCCTGTACAACGACGACCTCGCGCCGACGACGCCGGCGCAGCGCACGTGGAAGTGGTATCACTTCGCGGCGCTGTGGGTCGGGATGGTGATGAACATCGCGTCGTACATGCTCGCGGCCGGGCTGATCCAGGAAGGCATGTCGCCGTGGCAGGCGGTGACGACGGTGCTGCTCGGCAACCTGATCGTGCTGGTGCCGATGTTGCTGATCGGCCACGCGGGCGCGAAGCACGGGATTCCGTACGCGGTGCTCGTGCGCGCGTCGTTCGGCACGCAGGGGGCGAAGCTGCCGGCGTTGCTGCGCGCGATCGTCGCGTGCGGCTGGTACGGGATCCAGACCTGGCTCGGCGGCAGCGCGATCTATACGCTGCTGAACATCCTGACCGGCAACGCGCTGCATGGCGCCGCGCTGCCGGTCATCGGCATCGGGTTCGGGCAGCTCGCATGCTTCCTCGTGTTCTGGGCGCTGCAGCTCTACTTCATCTGGCACGGCACCGATTCGATCCGCTGGCTCGAAAGCTGGTCGGCGCCGATCAAGGTCGTGATGTGCGTGGCGCTGGTGTGGTGGGCAACGTCGAAGGCGGGCGGCTTCGGCACGATGCTGTCGGCGCCGTCGCAGTTTGCCGCAGGCGGCAAGAAAGCCGGGCTGTTCTGGGCGACCTTCTGGCCGGGGCTGACCGCGATGGTCGGCTTCTGGGCGACGCTCGCGCTGAACATCCCCGACTTCACGCGCTTCGCGCATTCGCAGCGCGACCAGGTGATCGGCCAGTCGATCGGGCTGCCGTTGCCGATGGCGCTGCTGTCGGTGGTGTCGGTCGTCGTGACGTCGGCGACCGTCGTGATCTACGGCAACGCGATCTGGGATCCGATCGACCTGACGAGCCGGATGACGGGCATCGGCGTGGGCATCGCGCTCGTGATCCTCACGCTCGACACGATGTGCTGCAACCTCGCGGCGAATCTCGTCGGCCCGGCGTACGACTTCTCGAGCCTGTGGCCGAAGGCGATCTCGTACCGCACCGGCGGGATGATCACCGCGACGCTCGCGATCGTGATGATGCCGTGGAAGATCCTCGCGACGACGGACGGCTACATCTTCACCTGGCTCGTCGGCTACTCGGCGCTGCTCGGGCCCGTGGCGGGGATCCTGATGGTCGACTACTTCCTGATTCGCGGCACGCGGCTCGACACGCGCGCGCTGTTCGACGAGCGCGGCGGCTTCAGCTACGCGCGCGGCTGGAACCCGGCCGCGCTGGCCGCGCTCGCGGTCGGCGTGCTGCCGAACCTGCCCGGCTTCCTGCACACGGCGTTTCCGGCGTCGTTTCCGAACGTGCCGGCGTTCTTCAACACGCTTTACACGTACGCGTGGTTCGTCGGCCTCGTGCTGGCGTCATGCGTGTACGGCACCTGGATGAAGTGGCGCACCGGACAGCACGCGCAGATCGCGAGCGCCTGATTCGGCACCCGACAGTCAACGAGGAGGCAACCCCATGGCAATCCTGATTCGTGGCGGCACCGTGGTCGATGCGGACCGTTCCTACCGCGCGGACGTGCTCTGCGCAGCCCCGGAGGACGGCGGCACGATCCTGCAGATCGCCGGGCAGATCGATGCGCCGGCCGGCGCGACCGTCGTCGATGCGCACGACCAGTACGTGATGCCGGGCGGCATCGATCCGCATACGCACATGGAACTGCCGTTCATGGGCACGACCGCGAGCGACGATTTCTACTCGGGCACGGCCGCCGGGCTCGCGGGCGGCACGACGAGCATCATCGACTTCGTGATCCCGAGCCCGAAGCAGCCGCTGATGGACGCGTTCCATGCCTGGCGCGGCTGGGCCGAGAAGGCGGCGGCCGACTACGGCTTCCACGTGGCCGTGACGTGGTGGGACGAGAGTGTGCACCGCGACATGGGTACGCTCGTGCGCGAACACGGCGTGTCGAGCTTCAAGCACTTCATGGCGTACAAGAACGCGATCATGGCCGACGACGAGGTGCTCGTGAACAGCTTCTCGCGTTCGCTCGAACTCGGCGCGTTGCCGACCGTGCATGCGGAGAACGGCGAGCTCGTGTTCCAGTTGCAGAAGGCGCTGCTCGCGCGCGGGATGACGGGGCCGGAGGCGCATCCGTTGTCGCGGCCGCCGGAGGTCGAGGGTGAGGCCGCGAACCGTGCGATCCGTATTGCGCAGGTGCTCGGCGTGCCGGTGTATATCGTGCATGTGTCCGCGAAGGACGCGGTCGATGTGATCACGAAGGCGCGCAGCGAAGGGCTGCGCGTGTTCGGCGAGGTGCTGCCGGGCCATCTGGTGATCGACGAGGCCGTCTATCGCGATCCGGACTGGACACGTGCGGCCGCGCACGTGATGAGCCCGCCGTTCCGCTCGGCCGAGCACCGCGAGGCGCTGTGGCGCGGGCTGCAGGCAGGGCAGCTGCATACGACGGCAACCGACCACTGCGTGTTCTGCGCGTCGCAGAAGGCGATGGGCCGCGAGGATTTCACGAAGATCCCGAACGGCTGCGGCGGTGTCGAGGATCGCATGTCGGTGCTCTGGCATCACGGCGTGAATCATGGCCGCATCACGCCGAACGAGTTCGTGCGGATCACGTCGACGAACGCCGCGCAGATCTTCAACCTGTATCCGCGCAAGGGCGCCGTGCAGGTGGGCGCCGATGCCGATCTCGTTGTGTGGGACCCGGCCGCGACCAGGACGATCTCGGTGAAGACGCATCACCAGCAGGTCGATTTCAACGTGTTCGAGGGGATGACCGTACAAGGCGTCGCAACCCACACGCTCACGCGCGGCGCGCTCGCGTGGGCCGACGGCGATCTGCGTGCCGTGCGCGGCGCGGGCCGCTATCTGAAGCGCCCGCCGGCAGCCAGCTACTACGAGGCCGCGCGGATCGCGAACCGGTTGCGCGAACCGCATCCGGTCGAGCGCGCCGGTTGAGCGTTGCGTATCGCGCGGGGCGTGTCGGTTCGAACGACACGCCCCGCGCATGTTTGAGCGTGCGTTTACGTTCGTGCCGGCACCGCTCGTGCCGCCTCTCCGCATCACGCCCATCCTCTCAATATTTGGGATGAAATGAGTGCGATCGCGTCTTGCCGATCTCCGGATACATAGAACAACTGAGCAAGTCGATGCAACACGCGATGTCGCGCAAATGCGACCATTTTGTTTGCGTTGTCGACGTGCATGCCGGCGAGTAATATCCACCGACGGCGTTGCGCAGGCGTGCCGGGCCGCCCGCCGAACAATCCAACAACATTGAGAGCAAGGAGTACGAGGTGGATATTCTGCGCAGTCTCCTGGGTATGCTGTTCCTGCTGCTGGTTGCCTATCTGCTGTCGAACAACCGGCGCGCAGTGAGCGGCCGGACCATGATCGCCGCGCTGTGCACGCAGCTGGCGATCGGCGCCCTGGTGCTGTTCGTACCGGCAGGCCGCACGGCGCTGGCGGGCGCCGCGAACGGCGTGAATCGCGTGCTCGACATGGGCAATCACGGTATCGCGTTCGTATTCGGCGGCCTCGTCGACAGCCGGATGTTCCAGCTGTTCGGCGACGGCGGGTTCGTGTTCGGCCTGCGCGTGCTGCCGATGATCATCTTCGTGACCGCGCTGATCGCGGTGCTGTACTACATCGGCGTGATGAAGTGGATCGTCGCGATCCTCGGCGCGGCGCTGGCGAAAGTGCTCGGCGTGAGCCGCATCGAGGCGTGCTCGGCGGTCGCGACGATCTTTCTCGGGCAAAGCGAGATGCCCGCGCTCGTGAAGCCGTTCGTGCGGAACATGACGAGCGCCGAAATCTTCACGGTGATGGCGAGCGGCATGGCGTCGGTCGCGGGCTCGGTGCTGGTCGGTTATGCCGGCCTCGGCGTGAGGATGGAATACCTGCTCGCCGCATCGTTCATGGCGGTGCCGGGCGGGCTGCTGTTCGGCAAGCTGCTGTATCCGACGGTCGAGCCGAGCCGCGTCGTGGTCGACGGGCTCGACTTCGACGACAAGCGGGCCGCCAACGTGATCGAGGCGGCGGCGTCCGGCGCGTCGGTCGGGCTGCGGATCGCGATCAACGTCGGCGCGATGCTGATCGCATTCGTGGGGCTCATCGCGCTGATGAACCTCATCGTCGGCGGCGTGGCCGCGTTCGTGGGCTTTCCGCAGATCACGCTGGTGGGTATCATCGGCCACCTGTTCGCGCCGCTCGCGTGGATCATCGGCGTGCCGTGGCATGACGCGGCGCTGGCCGGCAACTTCATCGGCGAGAAGCTGATCTTCAACGAGTTCGTCGCGTATGGCGACCTGTCGCCGTACCTGAAGGGCGGCGAACACGTCGCGGCCGCCGGCCTGCAGGTGCTCGACCCGAAGACGCTCGCGATCGTGTCGTTCGCGCTGTGCGGTTTCGCGAACTTCTCGTCGATCGCGATTCTCGCCGGCGGCTTCAGCGCAGTCGCGCCCGAGCGCCGCTCCGAAGTCGCGCGGCACGGCCTGCGCGCATTGACGGCCGCGACGCTGTCGAACCTGATGAGCGCCGCGATCGCCGGCCTGTTCTTTTCCCTGCATTGAGCCCGCAGCGGCCATCGATTGATCGAGGAGAGGCAACGATGTTCTTACCGCAGGAATTCATTCGCCGAAAGCGCGACGGGCAGCCGCTCGATCGCGACGGGATCGCCGCGTTCGTGCGCGGCGTGACCGACGGCAGCGTGACCGAGGGCCAGGTGGCCGCGTTCGCGATGGCGGTGTATTTCAACGACCTGAGCACCGACGAGCGCGTCGCACTCACGCTCGCGCAGCGCGACTCGGGCGACGTGCTCGACTGGCGCGCGCTCGCGCTCGACGGGCCGGTGATCGACAAGCATTCGACCGGCGGCGTCGGTGACGTCGTATCGCTGATGCTCGGGCCGATGGTGGCCGCATGCGGCGGCTACGTGCCGATGATCTCGGGGCGCGGGCTCGGCCATACCGGCGGCACGCTCGACAAGCTGAGTGCGATTCCGGGCTACAACGTCACGCCCGATACCGACGCGTTTCGCCGCACGGTGCGCGACGTCGGCGTCGCGATCATCGGGCAGACCGCGCGGCTCGCGCCGGCCGACATGCGCATCTATGCGATTCGCGACGTGACGGCGACCGTCGAGTCGATCGCGATGATCACCGCGTCGATCCTGTCGAAGAAGCTCGCGGCCGGACTCGACGGGCTCGTGATGGACGTCAAGGTCGGCTCCGGCGCATTCATGCCGACCGCGGAGAAATCGGCGGAACTGGCCCGCAGCATCGTCGACGTCGGCAACGGCGCCGGGATGAAGACGACCGCGATCCTCACCGACATGAACCAGTCGCTCGCGCCGTGCGCGGGCAATGCGCTCGAAGTGGCGTGCGCGATCGACTACCTGACGGGCAACGCGCGGCCGGCGCGCCTGCATGAGGTCACGATGGCGCTTTCCGCAGAGTTGCTCGTCACCGGCGGGCTGGCACGCGACGTCACAGCGGCGCGCGCGAAGTTGCAGCAGGCGCTCGATACCGGTGCGGCAGCGGAACGCTTCGCGAGGATGGTCACGGCGCTCGGCGGCCCTGCGGATCTGATCGATGCGCCCGCCCGTCATCTCGCGCGAGCGGAGGTGATCGTGCCGGTTCCGGCGCGCACGAGCGGCGTGGTGCAGCGCGTCGATTGCCGCGCGCTCGGGCTCGCGGTCGTCGCGCTCGGCGGCGGCCGCACGCGCGCGGCGGACGCGATCGACTACAGTGTCGGCCTGACGGCGCTCGCGGAGATCGGGCAGCGTGTCGAGGCCGACGAGCCGCTCGGTTACGTGCATGCCCGCGACGCCGCCGCGGCCGCGCACGCGGTGGACGCGATCCAGCGCAGCTACGTGCTGGGCGAGACGGGCGCCGCGCCGCCGACCCTTTATCAGCGGATCGGCTGACTGATCGCCGGTACCGACACCGTTGGTCGCTTCACGTCACTGGCATATCGCCACGGCCGGGATGCGGCCGCGCGGAAACACCCGGCACACAATCGGAGGCACGACGAGATGGAACGAAACGAACTGATCGAAGCGGCGAAGGCGGCGCGCGAACGCGCGTATGCGCCGTATTCGCGCTTCAAGGTCGGCGCGGCGCTGCAGGCGCGCGACGGGACGGTTTTTCATGGCTGCAATGTCGAGAACGCGTCCTACGGACTCTGCAATTGTGCGGAGCGCACGGCGATGTTTTCGGCCATCGCCGCCGGCTATCGTCCGGGGGATTTCACGCGGCTCGCGGTGGTGGGCGACACGGACGGCCCGATCGCGCCGTGTGGCGCGTGCCGTCAGGTGATGATCGAGATCGGCACGCCCGACATCGAAGTGATCCTGGCCAACCTGAAAGGGGCCGTCGAGGTCACGACGGCCCATGCATTGCTGCCGGGCGCGTTCCGGTTGTAACGGCGCGCGCTTTTCACGCTACGCGCCGCACGCATCACGCGCCGTCGCGCGCGTCGCGGATCGGGATCACCGTACGTGCGCCGCACTGGCGCAGCAGGTCGCGCAGCTCGTTGATGACAGGAAACACCTCGTGGTTCCAGTCGGCGCCCTGGGCATCGTGCGCTTCCTGCTCGCGCTCGACGATCCAGCGATCCTCGCGGAAGATGCGCTCGGTGAACCAGACGAGCAGCGGCCACGCGAGATCGAGCGCGAACGGGATGCCGGGCTTGTGGATCGACAGCAGTCCGAACGTGCGGTTGGTGCGCTGCTCGGCGTCGAGCGGCACGTAGACGATCCACAGGTCCATCACGAGCGTGCCTTCGCTCGAACGGATCTGCAGCGTCTGGTACGGGTAGCCGGTGCGCACCGTCATCACGCTCTTGTCGGACTGGTCGGCCGGCTTCTTGCTGGCGCCGAACACGAGCGCTTCACCCACCGGCTGCTTGCCTTCCATCCGCGCGAACGTGTAGTCGACCTCGACCCAGTCGTCGCCGCGGCGCCGGCCTACCGAGCGCGCGCGCATCTGCCCCATCTGCTTGCGGTGCAGGAACTGATGGTTCATGTCCATCAGGTTCTCGTGCATGAACGAGTAGTGGCACTTGACCTCGCGGCCGAAGCGGCGCGTCTTGTATGCGCGGTTGTCCGCCGATTCGAGCGCGGGGAACGGCCGGGTATCGGCGAGCGTCGCATCGCCCGGGAACACGAAGATCAGCCCGTGCGCCTCGCGGCACGGATACGCGCGCACGCCGTTGGGCAGCCGCTCGCGGCCGAGGTACGGCACGTCGACGCAGCGGCCGCTGTCGCACGCGTAAGTCCAGCCGTGATAGCAGCAGCGCAGCGTCTCGCCGCTCACGACGCCCGCGTGCAGCGGCACCTGGCGGTGCGCGCAACGATCTTCGAGCGCATACACGGCACCGGACTCGGTGCGCACGAGCACGATTGGATCGCCGGCGAAGCGCACGCCGAGCGTCTTGCCGCGTTTCAGCTCGCGCGACCACGCGAGCGGGTACCAGTGATCGGGATGAATCGGCACGCGGCGCAGGTCGCGCACGGCCGCGCCGGAAGAGGGTTCTCCAAGGGTGCCGCTGTCAGGAATGGGCACTGCGCGCATGCGTGACGTCTCCGGGCTGAACTGGGATTCCAGGCGCCGCGTGATGCGGCGGGGATCTGGAGAAGTCTACGCGAAGTTGCCCGCCGCGGCGGAAGCGATGCGGGTTTGCCCCGGCACGGCGGCCGTGGTTTCGTTGATATAGGGCAAACCGGGTCGAAGGCGGCGCGCGCTCGCCGTGCGTGGTCGCGCGGGTCTCGGCCGCGCGTCGGGCGTCACCCCGTCACGCGGCCGCTTGCCGGTCACGAACGCGCATCGCGCCACAGTACCGCGTCGGTGCGGTACAGCGCCGGGAAGTGTTGCTTCAGCCCGGTGATCTTCGGCATGTCGTTGTACGCGATGTACGGTGCGTCGGGATGCAGTTCGAGGTAGTTCTGGTGATAGGCCTCGGCCGGGTAGAACCCCTTGTAGTCCTCGACGCGCGTGACGACGGGCCCCGGAAACACGTGCGCCGTGCCGAGCTGCGCGATGTAAGCGGTCGCGACCGCGCGTTGCTGCGCGGTGGTCGGGAAGATCGCCGACCGGTACTGCGACCCTTCGTCGGGGCCCTGCCGGTTGAGCTCGGTCGGATCGTGCGCGACCGAGAAGAACACCTGCAGCAGCCGGCCGTACGTGATCTGCGTCGGGTCGTAGACGATGCGAACCGATTCCGCGTGCCCGGTCAGCCCGGAGCCGACGAGCGCGTAGTGCGCGGTTTCGGACGCGCCGCCCGCATAGCCGGCCGTGACCTGCTTCACGCCCTTCACGTGCTCGAACACGCCCTGCACGCCCCAGAAGCAGCCGCCGGCGAGCACGGCCGTCTCGTCGTGCGATGCGCCGGGCGTTTCGTCGAGCGTCGGGGCGGGCACGGTGCGCATCGGCTCGGCGGACTTGACGATGCGCTGGTAGCCGAACACGGCGGCGGCCGCGACGGCGATGGCGCCGATGCGGCGCAGCATCGCCGTGCGCCGTTGCGGCGCGGGACCGCGGGGGGAGAGGGTGTTCACGGTGTGCTCCTTCGAAAGGCGGTAGGGGAAGCGGGGGGCCCGGATGCGGCGCCCATGCGCCGCGTCCTGCCGGGATCAGCCGAACGTGAACGCATACGCATTCACGCCGGGATCGAGAAACTCGATCGAGAACGTGCGGTCTGCGATCGCGCCGGGCTGCCGGACCAGCTGGTACAGGCGCTGCCCGGTCACGGTGCCGTAGCCTTGTGCATCGACGTCGCTGCCGTGCGCGGCACCGGGCGCCGCGCCGTCGAGCGTCACGCGAAAGCGCACCGGCTTGCCGTCCTCGCCGGGGCCGAGCACCAGGTGCAGGTCGCGTGCATGGAAGCGGTAGACGATGCGGCCGGCCGGCGCCGTGAGCGTCGCGCGTTCGGCACCGACCTGCCACGTGCCGGCGAGGCCCCAGTCGTTGAGATCGGGTCGCGCCGGCTCGGCGTAGCGGTACGCCGCGTCGCGCACGACACCGCCCGGCGACATGAAGTCCTCGGCGCGTGCGTAGCCGACGTAGGTCTCGGGCGAGCGGACGTCCGCATTGTCGGCTGCCGCGAGCGCACCCTTCGCGGGCGCGCCGGCGAGCCCGATCGGCACGTTCAGCGCTTCCGGATGACCGGCCTCGGCGAGCAGCGACTGGATCGCGCGCTCCGATTCCGCGTATTCGCCTTCGCCGAAGTGGTGGCGGCGCACGCGGCCCTGCGCGTCGACGAAGTAGTGTGCGGGCCAGTATTCGTTGCTGAACGCGCGCCAGATCGTGAAGCGGTTGTCGATCGCGACCGGGAAGTCGATGCCGAGGTCGTGCACGGCCTTCTTCACGTTGCCGATGTCGCGCTCGAACGCGAACTCGGGTGCGTGCACACCGATCACGACGAGCCCGTACGGCGCGTACTTGCGTGCCCATGCGGTCGTGTACGGCAGCGTGCGCAGGCAGTTGATGCACGAGTACGTCCAGAAATCGACCAGCACGACCTTGCCGCGCAGGCCGGCCGCCGTCAGCGGCGGCGAGTTCAGCCACTGCACCGCGCCGTCGAGCGACGGCAGCGTCCCTTCGACGGGCAGCGCGGCCGTCGCATGCGTCGTATCCACCGCGCGCATCATTGCGCCGCCAGCGATCGGCCCGCCGTTGACCTGCGCGCTATCGACAGCCGCGGCCATCATCGCGCCGCCATTCGTGTCGACGGCGGTGTTGGCGGTGGCGGCCATCGCCGCCGGTGCGCCGGGTGCGCCGTTCGAACGCCCGCCGAGCCGGTCGACGAGCTTCGTCTCGAGCCCGCCCGTCGTGACGGTCGACAGCTGCGCGAGCGCACCCGTATCGAGGCCGAGCGCGATCGCGCCGACGCCGGCCAGCAGCGCCGCGCCGATCCCGCGCTTGATCCATTCGCCGGCGCCGAGCGAGCGCTTCATCGCGGCGAACACCTTCCCGCCGATCACGAGCGCGACGCCGAGCGACGTCGCCGCGCCGGCCGCATACGCGACCAGCAGCAGCGTCGTGCCGACGCTGGCGCCGCGCAGCGCGGCCCCGGTCAGCACGAGCCCGAGGATCGGGCCCGCGCACGGCGCCCACAGCAGGCCGGTCGCGACGCCGAGCAGCAGCGACGACGCGGGGCCGGCCGGGCGGCCGTCGCGTTGCGCGAAGCCGGTGAGCCGGTTGCCGGCGGCGACGAGCGGGCGCGTCAGGTGTTCCGCGACGCGCGGCATCAACAGGGTCAGGCCGAATACCGCGAGCAGCACGATGGCGACCCAGCGGCCAGCCTGGTTGGCCTGCGCGACCCAGCCGCCGCCGACGGCCGCGAGTGTCGCGACGACGGCGAACGTGAGCGCCATGCCGACGAGCAGCGGCAGGCCGCTGCGTACGAACGGCTGGTCGGCGCGCGCGAACACGAACGGCAGCACGGGCAGGATGCACGGGCTCAGGATCGTGAGCACGCCGCCAAGATAGGCAAGGACGATGAGCAGCATGGTGCGTTCTCCAGTCGGTCGGGAGTTCGGGGCCGGATCAGGCGGCGGCGGGGTGGAAGGTGAGCGCGAGGCCGTTCATGCAGTAGCGCAGGCCGGTCGGTTGCGGGCCGTCGTCGAACACGTGGCCGAGATGGCCGCCGCAGCGGCGGCAGTGCACTTCGGTGCGGATCATCCCGAACGACGCGTCGGTGTTCGTTGCGACCGCGTGGTCGAGCGGCTTCCAGAAGCTCGGCCAGCCCGTATGGCTGTCGAACTTGGCGGCCGACGAGAACAGCGCGAGGTTGCAGCCGGCGCACGCGAACGTGCCTTGCCGGTGCTCGTCGTTCAGCGGGCTGGTGTACGGCCGCTCGGTGCCGGCTTCGCGCAGGACCGAGTACTGGGCGGGCGTGAGCCGGCGATGCCATTCGGCGTCGCTGAGGGTGACTTCAAACGGGGCGGCCGTCTGCGGGGTGGCCGGCGATGCGGCGAACGCACGGCCGACCAGCGCGCGGCGGCCGACGGACGACAGGGTCGCGAGCACGGCGAGGCCGGTGGCGCCGGCGAACAGCAGATGTCTGCGGGTGGGCATGATGGGCTCCTGGCAGCAGGTCCTGAAAATATGCGCCCATCGTAGTCAGCGGCCGGTGTCGAAGTCCTCACGGAAAGTTAAATGAATTGTGATGTCTCAGGTGTTTCGTGGGGGTGTGCTGGAATCCGTCGAAGATCCCATTGGCAAGGGGCCTTGAGCGGGTGAGCCGCCGATGTTTACCGAGTACGGGTTCGCGCAGCGATTTTTAGTGTTTTTTTAGTGTTCGTAGCGTTGCGCGGTGAATCCGGACTTTGGCTTGCCGATCAAATCGGACTGGGGAATGAACGTTGTTTGACTGCGGTCGCGAATCACACCGAGCGTCTGATGCGCATTGATAGACGGATGAGTTTGCAAGCTGGCGCGACCGACGTGTGGTGTGCGTGTGGGCGCAACGGTTTGACAGTTTTTACGTAGAAACTTCAGGGGGCGAGTCAGGACGTGCGCGGCTGCCCAGTGAAAGAGGGGCACGATGCGCTCCGCCGAAGCGGTCCATGTCGAGGCAGGATCCGGCGGAATGAAGGAGAACATATTAAGGGCTATGTTGCCCTTCGTTTCGGGACATCGCGCCAAAGCTCTACGCTCGGGGTGGTTCTGTATGTTCGGCGTTGGCGCCGAAGGCTTGGAGGTTTTTCCGATCCGGGTGGGACCGCCGTAGGCGGCTTTGTCTCAAACGGTGCTGAATCTCAATTGCAGGCACCTACATTTAGCGTGGCGAAAGGCGAGGGCCCTGCCAGACGGATTGTTTAATTCTCTCCGCGGTGCGGAGAGAATTAAGGGTTTGAGCGGTCGGTGGCAGGTAAGCCACCCACATATCGATATGTCGTCGCTCTCGACGCTGCAAAGGTCAGAAGAGGGGCCTTCCGGATTCCCTTGTGCCGGGCGCGCCTCGGTCGAGGCTGGTTTGCTTGTCGTATAAAAAGATCGCTAAGAGTGATCTTTTTTATCAAAATTCAAACCGCCCTGCCTTGGCAGAAGTTTCCAGAAGGTGTACTTTGTTCACCATGAGTGAACAAAATCCAGGAAAATTAAACCGGCTGCTAGCTGAGCTGGGTGACACGAGCTTGGTGTCGAGCCGCTGGCTGCGGGTTCACGGTTACTCCAATAGCCTCGTCGCGCGCTACGTGAGCAGCGGTTGGCTGGTGTCGCCGGCGCGCGGCGTCTACCTGCGCAAGAGTGGGCGCCTACAGTGGGAGGGCGTGGTTCGCAGCCTGCAGGTTGGGGAGGGCATGCCGCTGCATGTCGGAGGTCGTTTTGCACTCAGCCTGCAGGGGCACGAGCACTATCTACGTCTGGGCGATGCCGGCACGATCACCCTGTATGGGGCGGAGCGGCCACCCGCTTGGATTGGCAAACTGCCTCTGACGCAGTGTTTCGAGTATCTGGGGAAGGGGCCGTTCGATTGGCCACCCATGCCGTTCGAGGCGAAGACGTCCGCGACGATGCTGTCCGAACAGGGCCTGGCGTGGCATCAGGCCGCACCCGGTGCCGATGCCTTGGTGTGTTCCACGCCGGAGCGGGCCATGCTGGAGCTGTGCGCTGACGCCTCAGACGCTGCCTTGATCTACGAGGTGGATGCGCTGATGCAGGCTATGACCACACTGCGGCCGCAGCGGGTCGGCGTATTACTGCGCCATTGCCGAAGCATCAAAGCCAAGCGGCTGTTCCTGGCGTTGGCCGAGCGCCATCGGCATGCATGGCTACCGCACGTGCCGCGGGATGGTATCGATCTGGGTCGGGGAAAGCGCGCGCTGGTGCCTGGCGGCCGCTTGCATCCGGTCTACCAGATCACCTTGCCGGGAGACCTCGATGAACACCTGGCTTGATCACTGGGATCGGCGCTATACCGACCGCGTACGGCTGCTGGTCGAGATTCTGCCGGCGCTGGCGCAAGAGCCGCGCTTCGCGCTCAAAGGCGGTACGGCGATCAACCTGTTCGAGCACGACCTGCCCCGGTTGTCTGTGGACATTGATCTGGCCTGGTTGCCGGTGCATGACTATGCCGAGGACGCAAGGCTCATCGCTGAAGCGCTTGGGCGGCTGGCTGATGTGCTGCGCGCCCGGCCTCTGCAACTGCAGGTGCAATTGTCGGCAGGCGAGGGCGCAGGCGTCACGCGACTGGTGGCCAGTCGCGGTCGTGCACGCGTGCAGATCGAGACGACGCCGGTGATGCGCGGCACGGTGCATCCTGCGCGGAACATGGTGGTGCGCCCGAGGGTCGAGGAGGCATTTGGCTTTGCTTCGGTGCAGGTGCTGCACTTCGCCGATCTTTATGCCGGCAAGCTGGCTGCGGCATTGTCGAGACAGCATCCGCGCGATCTTTTCGATGTCGGCTTGTTGCTGGAAGACGAGCGCGCGGATCAGGCGCTCTGGCGAACCTTTCTTGTCTACCTGACCTGCAGCCCCAAGCCTGCGTGGGAAATGCTGGCGCCCCGCGTGCCTGCGGATTTCACCGCGACCTTTGAAGCGCACTTCAGGGGGATGACGGCAGAGCCTGTCGAAGCCCAGGTCCTGTTGGGGATCCATGAGCGCCTGCTGGCGCGTGTGGCCGGGTGGCTGGATGAGCCGTCGTGCGCATTTCTGCGATCAGTGGAAGGTGAGCGGCCGGACTTCGATCTGATCGGACTTCCGCATGCGGCCGGGTTGCCAGCCGTGCGACGCAAACTCCTCAACCTGGCCCAGCGCACCGACGCCAAACGAGCGGCCGATAGGGGTCTGTTGGAAGAAGCGCTGGCGCGGATCGTCGGCGCCAGATCGTCACGTTGAGACCAAAACGACGCGACCACTTAAACCCTATGAATCAGGCTCATTATGAGCTTCGGGCGAAGTTTCCCGGGGATCCGGCACGGCCTGCTGAAATCCGACCGCGCCTCATCTGACAAGGGTGTTCGGAGAGCCACCGGCTTCCGCGCAAATCCTCCACGAGCCACAACTTTCGGGTGTGTTTCCATCGTTTGCGACGTCCGTGCCGGCCTGCTTCGAGCGAACAGGGCAGCCCGAGGCGCCAGCCGCCTCCAGCGTTTCAGCCGGCCGCGACACAATCGCCGGCATCACCTCCAGCGGGAATGCGGCTTGCGACAGCGCACCCCGGGAGGCCGATGACCATGGGCGAGAAACAGGTGTTGGAACAAGAGGACGCGGACGATGCGCAGCCGGGTAAAAGCTGGCTACGCCGCCTCGGTCCAGGGTTGACGACCGGGGCGGCTGATGACGACCCATCCGGCATCGGAACGTATTCGCAGGCGGGCGCCCAGTTCGGCTTCAATCTGCTCTGGACCCTGCTGCTGACCTACCCGCTCATGACGGCGATCCAGCTGGTGAGTGCGCGTATCGGGCGCGTCACCGGGAAGGGCCTGGCGTCGAACATTCGAGCCTGCTACCCGATCTGGCTGCTTTATGGCGCCGTCGCGCTCCTTGCGATCGCCAACGTGATCAATATCGCGGCGGACCTTTCAGCGATGGGGGCAGCGGTCGACCTGCTCTTGCCCGGACCACAACAACTCTATGTGGTGGCACTCGGTGTCTTTTCTGTCGTGCTTCAGGTGCTGGTTCCGTACGAGCGATACGCCCGGCTGCTCAAATGGACCGCGATGGTCCTGTTCGCTTATGTGGCAGTGGCGCTGATTCTCCCTATCCCCTGGTCCGAAGTTGCTCGCGCGGCGATTTGGCCGCATATCCAGTTGAGCCCGACCTATCTGACCACCGTGGTCGCCGTGCTCGGCACGACTATCAGCCCGTATCTGTTTTTCTGGCAGGCCTCCCAGGAAGTCGAGGAGTTGCACGCGGCGCCGCGTGATCATCCATTGCGCCGCGCCCCCTTTCAGGCGCCGGCTCAACTGCGCCGGATCAGTTTCGATACCTGGTTCGGCATGGGCGTGTCGAACGTGATCGCCTTTTTCATCGTGCTGACCGCTGCCGCGACGCTCCATGCGCATCACATCGTCGTCAACACATCGGCCGACGCGGCGCGTGCACTCGAACCGTTGGCGGGCCACTTCGCCTACGTCCTGTTCGCGCTCGGCATCATCGGCACCGGCTTGCTGGCGCTTCCGGTGCTGGCCGGCTCGACCGCCTATGCGATGGCGGGGACCTTCAAATGGAGAAACAGTCTCGCGTTACGCGCGACGGTCGCGGGAGAGTTCTATGCCGTCATCGCTGCCGCGGTCGCGATTGGACTGATCATGACGTTCGTTCATTTCGACCCGATTCGCGCGCTCTACTGGAGCGCCGTCATCAATGGGATCACGGCAGTGCCCATCATGGTGGTGATGATGCTGATGGCGCAGAGCCGGCGCGTGATGGGCGAGTTCGCAATCAGAGGACCGCTTGCGTGGGGAGGTTGGCTCGCGACGCTCGCCATGGCGCTCGCGGCGGCCGGAATGCTGCTGCCGGGATGAGCCGGCAATCCGGATGGACGATGTGTACACCTGACGCCGACGTCGCCCACTTGCTTCGATCCTCCGAGTGCGCGAATTTCCCAAGGCCCGCGAGATCCAGGATGTGCACCGCTCCGTATTCGGCGGCGATCAGGCCTGCATCGGACAACGTGCGAAGCGCGCGATGTAAGGGATTGGCGGAAAACGTGCGTACCGCTCGTACGGCTTAGCAAGGATCGAAACCGTCGATCGCATTCGCCCCGCGATTCATCCTGACGATATCCTCATGGCGCGGATCCGCGCCGAGCTTCGCGAACTGCTCGGGCATCCGGTCGCGTTTGGCGGCGGCGTCGCCACGTATCGCCGCGGCAAGCGCGGCGCGCGTCGTCGGTGCGTCCCAGTCGCAACAATAGGCGGGCGTCGACGGCTGCTGCCGCCACGATTCCTCCAGTGACCCGGCATCCACCGGGTCGAAGCCGACCGCATCGACGAGCGCCATCGCGACTTGCTTGGCATCGCCTTCGTCCCCGGCGACCGCCACTGCCAGACGTCCGGGCGTGCCTTCCGGCATGGCGTGCTCGGCGAGCGAATAAGCGAGGATGTTGTTGAACGCCTTGATCACGCGACGGCTGAGTCGATGCGAGACCCACACGCTTTCGGGCATGCCGCCGTCGATGTCGGCGATGCGCGGATCGCGCAGGCCGGGGTAATAGTTGCTGGTGTCGATGATGGGCACGTTCGCGAGCACCGCGTCGAACAGATGCGGCGGCAGCTTCGCCATCGCCGGCAGCGGAATCGCGAGAATGATCGCATCGGCGCCGCGAACAGCGCCCGCCACGTCGACGGCGAGCGCACCGATTTCATTCGCGAAGGACTGCACGTCCTCCGGTCCCTTGGAATTCGCGATTCGCAGGTTGTGTCCGGCTGCCTTCAGCCGGCGCGCCAGCGTCCCGCCGATATTGCCGGTTCCGATGATGCCGATTTCCATGGGGGATACCTCGTTCAAGACTGTTTCGTCGGCCCGCCGTGTCACGCGAGATGAAATTTCTTCCGCAGGCTCGCATCGACCGGGCCGGCCGGCATGAAGCGCCGCAACTTGCGCAGCAGCGACGCCTCGCCGCTAGGTGTATGCCGCATCCGCCATGCGCCGAGCGCCGCGTCGACGACGGTGGCGGCCACGCCCTCGGGGGGCGGCGCGGTTTTCACGCTGTGGACGACGGCGCGCGACGCAAGCGTGCGCTCGCGGTCATAAGCCGCAATCGGTGCGCTTGCCTGCGGCGCGTTGACGTCCAGGTTGGTCCGCGTAAACGACGGCTCGACCAGCGTCGCGCGAATGCCGAACTGGCGCAGTTCGTGATCCAGCGATTCGGTCAAACCTTCCACCGCATGTTTGGACGCCGAATAGAGCCCCATGTACGGCGCCGGCAGGAAGCCGAGCACCGAGCTGACATTGACGATCCGTCCGCGCCCCTGTGCCCGCATGTGCGGAAGCACGGCGCGGGCCGTACGCATGATGCTGAATACGTTGGTGTCGAACAACGCTGTCGCTTCGGTCACGGAGGTTTCCTCTACCGCGCCGATCAGGCTCGTGCCCGCATTGTTCACGAGTACGTCGATGCGGGCGGCGCGATCGATGATCGTTTGAATACCCGATTGAACGGATGCGTCGTCACGCACGTCCATCTCGACCAGCTCGACGCCGGCGACGGGCGCCGTTTGCGCGATGCTGCGCACGGTGCCGAACACGCGGCACCCGCGTTTGGCGAATTGTTCTGCGGCGACGCGCCCGATGCCCGACGAAACGCCGGTGACGACGACAACGGTGGAATGCGACATGACTGCTTCCTTCGATAGGGTGAATAGCGTCATCAATCGCGCGCATCCAGCACGGGCTGAAGCGCGGGCTCGGCCGGCGAGGCCGGCTCATGGCCGCCGTGGCGCGCGGCGGTGGAATGGCCGGGTCGGATCCTGAACCAGATCGCATACATCGCGGGCAGGAACACGAGCGTGAGGACCGTCCCGGCGAACGTGCCGCCGATCAGCGTGTACGCGAGCGTGCCCCAGAACACCGAATGCGTGAGCGGAATGAACGCGAGCACGGCCGCCATCGCGGTAAGAATCACCGGGCGCGCCCGCTGCACGGTCGCTTCGACGACCGCATGGAACGGATCGAGCCCCGCGTGTTCGTTCTGGTGGATCTGGCCGATCAGGATCAGCGTGTTGCGCATCAGGATCCCCGACAGCGCGATGAGGCCGACCAGCGCATTGATGCCGAACGGCTGCCCGAACAGGATCAGCGTGGGCACCACGCCGATCAAGCCGAGCGGGCTCGTCATGAACACCATCACCATCGCGGAGATCGAGCGCACCTGGAAGATGATGATCACGAGCGTGACCGCCAGCATGATCGGGAAGAGCGGCAGCATCGCCTTCGTGGCCTTGCCGGATTCCTCGATGGAGCCGGCTTCCTCGATTCGATAGCCGCTCGGCAGCGCGGCGACGATCGGCTGAAGCTGCTTCGTGATCGCGGCCGACACGTCCGGCGGCTGCAGGCCGTCGGCGATGTCGCCGCGCACCGTGAGCGTCGGCACGCGATCGCGCCAGCGCATGATCGGCTCTTCCATCCGCACGTCGACCTTGCCGACCTGCGACAGCGGGATGCGCTGCCCGTTCGCGCCGGCGAGCGTGAAATCGTCGAGCCGCGCCGGGTCGAGCCGCGTATCGCCGCCCGAGCGCGCGATGACCTGTACGGTCCGGATATCCTCGCGCACCGCGGTGACGGGCACCCCGGTCAGCAGGAACTGCAGCTGCTGCGCGACCGCGCTGGACGTCAGCCCGACGGCCTGCAGGCGGTCCTGCTGCAACGTGAAGTGCAGCGTCGGCGCGCGCGTGCCCCAGTCGGCATTGACCGTGCGCATCATCGGGCTGCCGTGCATCACACGCTCGACGTCGGTTGCGATACCGCGCAGCTTGTGCGGATCGGGGCCCGTGATCCGGTAGGCCACCGGGAACGGCGAATACGGGCCGAACACGAGCTGCGTCACGCGCACTTGCGCTTCGGGCGCGAGGCCGTCGGCGATGGCGCGCCGCAGCCGCGCCTTCAGCGCTTCGCGCTCGTCCTGGCTATCCGTGCGGATCACGATTTTCGCGAACGACGGATCGGGCAGCTCCGGCCCCATCGCGAGATAGAAGCGCGGCGCGCCCTGGCCGACGTACGCGGTGACGATCCGCGCTTCCTTCTGCTTCGCGAGCCACGCCTCGACTTTCTGCGTGGCGGCGCTCGTTTGCGAAATCGACGTGCCGTACGGCATCTGCACCTCGACCAGCACCTCGGGGCGATCGGAGATCGGGAAAAACTGTTTCTTCACGATCGCCATGCCGAGAATCGCGAGCACGAAGAGGGCAACGACCGAACCGGCGACGAGCCATTTGCGGGCGATCACGCGCGTCAGCAGTTGCCGGAAGCGGTTGTAGCGGGGCGTGTCGTAGATCGCATCGTGGCCGCCTTCGAATTTCCTGAGGTTCGGCAGCATCTTCACGCCGAGGTACGGTGTGAACGCGACGGCGACGACCCACGATGCGATCAGCGCGATCCCGACGATCCAGAACATGTTGCTGGTGTATTCGCCGGCGGTCGAGCGCGCGAAGCCGTTCGGCATGAAGCCGACCGCGGTGACCAGCGTGCCGGCCAGCATCGGCGCGGCCGTATGGCTCCACGCGTAGGCTGAAGCAGCCACGCGGTCGTAGCCTTCCTCCATCTTCACGACCATCATCTCGATCGCGATGATCGCGTCGTCGACCAGCAGCCCGAGCGCGAGGATCAGCGAGCCGAGCGTGATGCGGTCGAAGTTCTTGCCGGTCGCGGCCATCACGACGAACACGATCGCCAGCGTCAGCGGCACGGCCGCGGCGACGACGAGCCCCACGCGCCACCCCATGCTGACGAAGCTCACGAGCATCACGACGAGCAGTGCGGCGAAGAACTTCACCATGAACTCGTCGACGGCCGAGCTGATGTTCACCGACTGGTCGGTGACCTTGGTCAGGCTCATGCCGAGCGGCAGCGCCGCGTTGATCGCGCCGACTTCGCGGTCCAGCGCGCGGCCGAGCTCGAGCCCGTTCCAGCCGTCGCGCATCACGACGCCGAGCAGCAGCGCGGGTTCGCCGTTGTTGCGGATCAGGAAGGTGGACGGATCTTCGTAGCCGCGCTCGACGGTCGCGATGTCGGACAGTTTCAGCGTGCGCCCCTGCGAGACGATCGGCGTGTCGCGAATCTTCTGCAGCGTGTCGAACGCGCCGTCCACGCGAATGAAGATCTCCGGCCCGCGCGTCTCGACGGAGCCGGCCGGTGTCAGCAGGTTCTGGCCGTTGAGCGCGGCGAACACGTCCTGCGGGCTCACGCCGAGCGTCGCGAGCCGGTCGTGCGACAGCTGCACGTAGATGCGCTCCGCCTGCTCGCCGATGATGTCGACCTTCTTCACGCCCGGCACATGCAGCAGCCGCTGGCGCTGTGCCTCCGCATCGCGCACCAGCAGCCGCTGCGGTTCGCCCTTGGCCTTCAGCGCGAACAGCGCGAACGTGACGTCCGCGTATTCGTCGTTGACCAGCGGGCCGATCACGCCGGCCGGCAGATCGCTCGATACGTCGCCGATCTTCTTGCGCGCCTGATAGAACTGCTCCTGCACCTCGGACGGCGGCGTGCTGTCGAGCAGCGTCAGCGTCGTGAACGCGAGGCCGGGGCGCGTGTAGGTTTCGCTGCGGTCGTACCAGCGCAACTCCTGCATGCGCTTTTCGATCTTTTCGGTAACCTGATCGTGCATTTCCTGCGCGGTCGCGCCCGGCCATGCGGTGACGATGGTCATCACCTTGACGGTGAAGGCCGGATCCTCCGCGCGGCCGAGCTTGAAGAACGACACGAGCCCCGCGAGCGAAATCAGGCAGATCAGGAACAGCGTGATTGCACGCTCGCGCACCGCGAGCGCCGACAGGTTGAAGCGGCGTTCGCTCACGGCCGACCTCCTTCGCTCGCGAGCGTGGCGGCCGGTGCCGACACGCGGACCGCTTCGCCGTCATGCAGCAACTGCGCGCCGAGCGCGACGACCCGGTCGCCCTGCTTGAGCGCGCCGGACACGCGTGCACTGTCGTCGTCCAGATGCTCGACCGTGACCGCCCGCCACCCCACCTTGGCGGGCTCGCCTGCGACGACCCATACGCCGGGCCCTTTGCCCCCGTCCAGCAGCGCGCCGATCGGCACCTGCAGGCCGGCTTGCGGCGCCGCGCGTGCGTCGTCCGGTATGCGGATCGTGACGGTCGCGCCCAGCGGCGCGGCGGCCAGCGTGCCTTGCAGCACGTAGCGCGCTTCGAACGTGCGCGTTCGCGCATCGGCGGTATCGGAGAGCTGGCGCAGCGTGGCGGGGACATTCGAGCCCGGCTTGCCGAACAGCTCGGCCTGCGCGACGGACCCGACCGCCGGGCGCAGCGTTTCCGGCAACTGGATCACGGCTTCCCGGCTGCCGGCGTGTGCGAGCCGCACCACCGGCTGGCCGGCGCTGACGACCTGACCGGGCTCGGCGAGCGTTTCCATCACGACGCCGTCGCCGTCCGCGACGAGTTCCGCATAGCCGGTCGCATTGCGCGCGACGCCGGCGTCCGCCTCGGCCGCGCTCAACTGGGCTTTCGCGGCATCGGCCGCTGCCTTGACCTGGTCATAGGCCGATGCCGATATCGCGCCGGTGCCGCGCAGATCGCGGTAGCGCGCTTCGTCCTCGGCGGTCTGCAGTGCGCGGGCCCGTGCCGCGGCCACGGCTTCGTCGCGTGCGCGCGCCGCGAGCTTCAGGTCAACGGGATCGATCCGCATCAGCGGCTGGCCGCGCCGGACAGTCTGCCCGGTATCGACGAGCCGCTCCAGCACCTTGCCGGACACGCGGAAGCCGAGGTCGCTCTCCACGCGGGCGGCGACGGTGCCGGTAAACGAACGGGACGCGGGCGCGGCTGCCTGGACGATGGCGGTACGCACGAGCGGTGCCTCCGTGCGCGGATCGGACGGCGCTTTTCCGCTGCAGGCGGCTAGCGCGAAGGGCAGTGCGGAAGCGACTGCGAGGAGAGCGAGGCGACGCCGGACCATGAAAGACCCACTGACGAAGTGATCGGGGCTTTCATTTTGTATCTAGTGACTAAAATAGTCAATGGTCACAAATGGTGTCGGGTCATGGGGCGAGGCTGCGGAGCACCAGGCTGGACAACTGCGCGGGCGCGGCGTCGGTCGTGTCGAGGTTGTACTGCAGCAGCAGCGGATTCAGGTACGGCCGCATCACGAGGTAGATCGCCGACGCGGTTTCGTCCAGCGGCGTCTTGCGCTCGAACTCGCCGCTTTGCCGGCCCGCCTGCAGCACGTCCTGCAGCAGCTTCTGCACGCGCGCCTCGTAGGCCTGCACCGACTGCCAGTTGCCGGTGGCGGCCGACGCGGCGATGTCGTACAGCTTGCGATCGCGGAAGAACAGCCGCAGGCTCGCCTCGGTAAAGACCTTGAACATGCGCCGCAGTTTTTCGGTCGGCAGTTCCGCTTCGGCGACGGCAGTGCGCACGTCGGTTTCGATTTCGTGCAGGCAGTTCGCGCAGATCATCTCGCCGATCGCCTGTTTCGACTCGAAGAACTTGTAGATATAGGCCTTCGAGAAGCCGATGGACTTCGCGAGGTCGGACACGGTCGTCTTCTCGTAGCCATACCGGCTGAAGTGCTCGGTGGCGGCGGCCACGATCTGATCGCGCACGTCATGATCGGCCGGACCGCGCGCGGGCACGGGGGAAGCAGAGGTTTCTTTCATGGATTGCGGCTGGCAGGGATGGACAACGAGTGACTATTTGGTATTATAGTCACTACCTGGTCTTTGCTGAAACCGTCATGCTACCGAAACCCATCGTTGCCGCGGTGCTTGCCGCGCTCCTGTCGGCGGGATGCGCCGTCGGTCCCGACTACGTGCGGCCGGATGTCGCGATGCCGCAGCGCTTCCTGGGCCAGCGCGCCGTGGAGCAGCGGCACGCGGCGGCTGACGCGGAGCTTGCGACGTGGTGGACGGGCTTCGGCGATCCGCAGTTGACTCGGTTCATCACGCTCGCGCTCGCGCAGAACCTCGATCTCGCGCAGGCCGCGGCACGCGTGACGCAAGCGCGTGCCGCACTCGGTGCGGCGAATGCGGCGCTGCTGCCGTCGGGCAACGTGACGGGTCAGGCGGCGCGCGTCTACCAGTCGGTCGAAACGCCGTTGGGGCGCGTGCTGAATTCGACGCCCGGTTTCGACCGTCACGGCAACGACTACGAGGCCGATTTCAACGCGAGCTGGGAGGTGGATGTGTTCGGCGGGTTGCGCCGCGGGCGGGAAGCCGCGCTCGCCGACTATCAGGCATCCGAAGCGGCGGCGGTCGCCACGCGCCTGGCCGTCGCCGCGCAGACGGCGGACATCTACATCACGATTCGCGGGCTGCAGGGCCGGCTGGAGGTCGCGCGGCATCAGGTGCAGACCGAGCAGGACCTGTTGTCGACCATCAACCTGCTGTATGGAAAGGGGCTCGCGGCGGAGCTTCAGGTCCGGCAGGCCGAAGGCGCGCTCGCCCAGGTTCGCGCAACGGTGCCGGTACTCGAAGCGGCGCTGGACGAGGCGATGAATGCGCTCGACGTGATGCTCGGCTCGCAACCCGGTACGTATCGCGCGGAATTGCTCGACGGTGGCGACGTGCCGGTTGCACCGCGGCTCGCCGCGACGGGCACGCCGGGCGAACTCCTCAGGCGGCGGCCCGACCTGATCGTCGCCGAGCGGCGCCTGGCGGCATCGAACGCGCGCATCGGCGTGGCCATTGCCGAGTATTACCCGAAGTTCTCGCTGAGCGGGTTGATCGGCAGCGCGACGACGATGGGCGCGGGCAACCTGTTTGCCGGCGGCGCGAACCAGGCTGCCGGCGTGCTCGGCTTGCGCTGGCGTTTGTTCGACTTCGGGCGGATCAATGCGCAGATTGCCGACGCCAAAGGGAAGGATGCCGAAATGCTGGCCGCCTATCGACTCGCGGCGCTGCATGCCACCGAGGACGTCGAGAACGCGTTCTCGGCACTCGTCAAACGCGACGAACAGGCGGCCGTTCTCGCCGGCGGCGTGGATTCACTCGGCCGCGCGAGAGCCGCGTCGTTCGCGGCGTACCAGAAGGGCGTCGTCAGCCTGATCGAAGTGTTGCAGGCCGATGAAAGCCTGCTGCGCGCTTCGGATGAGCGCGTGCAGGCGAAAACCGAAGCGGCTCGGGCGTCGGTGGCTGCGTTCAAGGCGCTCGGCGGAGGATGGCAAGGGGCGGCGCCTGAGGCTGTTGCCGGTCGGTAACGGCCGTACGTAGCGACGCCGTGGCGGGGCGTGACGTCGTCGCCCTGTTCTTTGTGCGAAGTTCGGAAAGCCGCGAACTCACCCGTCGGGACCTACTCGACGCTGCCGCGCTGGGCATCGCGGAGAAGGGGCTGGCAGCATCGAGCAACGAGGACATTGTGGCGCACGCCGGGTACACGCACGGCGCGTTTTACTCGAAATTCAGGAGTGCGAGTGAGCTTTTCGTCGAACTGCTTCGCGTCAAGTATCGCGACATTCAAGGCAATCGGGAGACCTTGCTGCGGGATGTCGCGGTATCGTCAGAAACGGTTCAACAGCAGTTCGCTTTGCTGTATGCACGCTGCCAATCGAGCACCGTCGACTACGTCGTTTGGGCCGAGTCCCGCCTGCCGGCAGAGCGCGATGTGTATTTGCGCGAGCATGTGAGGTTATGTGTGTCGAACGACGCGACATGATTGCGCGTCTCTTGGGGCACAGCGGGCTGCCCAAGCACGCCGTGAACGTTGGGAAACTGAATCCAGGCGTTCGATTTTAGAAAAGACGCTGCTACCGGCGTTGCTGAACAAATTAGCGCGCCCGTGAACACGGCTAGCGCTAGTTGTGAACGCCTACAGCATCGAACGGCGGCCCTCACGAATCGGAAATCCCTTGCACGTTGGATCGGTCATTTGACCGATGTGCACCGGTCAAATGTTTTGCGATTCTTCAGTGACGGAGAAGATGGCGTAGACACCATGACTTGTAGCGTGCGGGAAGGGAAAAGCGGCGTGGCCGCTACTGCCACCCAGGAATGGGCGCCGAGGGCGCCGCGACCTGACGAAACGAGGGCGTATAAATCGAAGGTCGAGCGTTCGACTCCTGCACCAGATGGAATTGCCCGCAGAATGAAGTTCAGATCCTGGAGATCATGTCTTTTGATAAGTTCGCTCGCCACTGTCATGTTATCTACATCGCCGTCGGCAGCGGTACCTTCAGGCAACGCATCGACGTTAAGCGCATTGTTGGACCTGACGGCGGCACGGCTACGAATTGCGAGGCAGGTCACACTGAGCAAGTGGGACTCCGGAAAGCCCGTGGAGGATCTTTCGAGAGAGTCTGAGGTGATCGCTGCCGCGGTAAAGGAAGCGCGAGCCAACGGAGTACCGGCCAAGTTGGCAGACCATTTCTTCACGGATCAAATTGAAGCCAACAAGCTTGTCCAGTATGCGCTGCTGGCTGAATGGCGGCGTTCTGATCACGCCCCGGATGATGCGCGTGCGGATCTCGAGAAAGAAATACGTCCCGAACTCGACCGTCTCAAAAGCGGGTTCATCCATGTACTCGCACAATCCGGTGAATTTCGGAATCTTACTGACTGCAGCGAGCGCATTTCTCGTGCAACTCACGAGTACATCGCGACCCACTCTTTGAATTCGCTCTATGCACTCGCCATGGATCGCGCGCTTGCTCGGATTTGCGAGCGTGATTAGCAACGTCCATAACAAACACACCACGAATCGCGTATCTGTTTCGTTTTGTGTCGTCACCGACTATCGAGGAGGCGTTCAGTGGGCAAATGTTGCCCGGTAACACGGACGTCGCAGACGGCCGCAGCGTGCATATGTGCGAATTTCCGCCTTGCGTTCTGGCCGCATGGAAGGATTAATTTCGGTTTGCTAACGCAGGCTGCCTCCCGTCCGGTATGGATGCCGTGACGCGCGCTCTGCGACGGCACCGTCAAAACTCGCGATTCATGAATCTACTGCTACGTTTGTGTCTTACGTTCCTGCTGAGCCTGCGTCGTCAGCGACTGCACATTCTCGACACGTGTGTCACGCCGTTCCGCGTGTGGCCCAACGACCTTGATGTGCTGCGCCACATGACCAATGGCCGCTACTTTGGCATTCTCGATCTGGGGCGGGTCGATCTGCTGCTGCGCTCGCGCGTCTGGCAACGCGTCAACGCGCAAAGGTGGTATCCCGTCGTCACGCTCGAGACGATACGATTTCATCGATCGCTGCATCTGTGGGAGCGCTACGACGTCGCGACGCGTGTGATCGGTTGGGACGAAAAGCATGTGTTCCTGGAGCAGGGGTTCAGCCGTGGCGGGATGCAGGTCGCGGTCGGTGTCGTGCGAACCCGCTTCCTGAAGCGCGGCGGAGGTACCGTGCCGACGGACGAACTACTGGCGGGGATCGGCGTGACGCAGCCATCGCCCGAGCTGCCCGAATGGGTCGTGCAATGGAGCCGAGCCGAGGGTGGGATGGCGGTACATGCGGAATCTGTTCTGCAGACTTGACGCACCGCGATGTCAGCCGCTCACGCACATGCCGTCAGCGGTCGCCATGGTCTTCGTCGGCGCCGGAAGTTTTCCGGCGCAGTGACGGCATTTGGCGGGATGAATCCGCCACCTTCAACGCGCGCGAGCGGCGGGACGTGGTCGACGTCGAAGCGAACCTTCGACTGGGCGGCCCGCGCTGACGCGTCGCGTGGCGGACTACCGCCATTGTTCCGGCGAGCCGCCTGACCATCGGCTCGACAGGAGTCCGAGCGGGGTCGGTCGTTCGACCGATACCGCTGCGTCGCGGCAATTGCGATCCTTCTCGTCACGCCCATGTCGCCACGGCATGACGCGTGCACCATCCGCAAGGTTACGAGGAAGTTCGCTTTGAAACGTTCGACGATTCATCCGCTGTGGGTCCGTCTTCTCCACTGGATCAATGCCGCCGCAGTCATCGCCCTGTGCCTGAGCGGCTGGCAGGTCTACAACGCGTCGCCGATTTTCAGGGCGGTCACGTTTCCGCCTTCCATCACGCTCGGAGGCTGGCTGGGCGGTGCGCTCCTCTGGCACTTCGCGGCGATGTGGATCCTGGTCGGCAACCTGTTCGCCTATCTCGTGCTCGGCATTGCAACAGGGCGGCTGCGCAGGAAGCTGTTGCCGCCCGGCATGCGCGCGCTCCTTTCCGATCTCGCCGCCGCGCTGCGCGGCAAGCTGGTCCACGATGATCCCGCGCAGTACAACGCCGTGCAGAAGTTCGCGTATCTCGGCGCGCTCGCCGATATCGTGCTGCTCGTCCTGTCGGGGCTCGCCATCTGGAAACCGGTGCAGTTTGCGGTCCTGAGGACATTGATGGGCGGATTCGACAACGCGCGCATCGTTCATTTCGTCGCGATGAGTGTGCTCGTCGGTTTCTTTGCGGTTCACGTCGTGATGGTCGCGCTCGTTCCGCGCGCATTGCTCACGATGATTCGAGGGCGCTGATCATGAATGAACCCAAACGTTCGTCGCGGGCCGACCGCGTCTCGCAGCTCGATTCGCATGCGATCGTCAAGGATGCGCGCAACGCACTCCAGTCGACGCAACGCCGCCTGTTCGGCAAGCGGATCCTCACGCTCGGCGGCCTGATGCTGCTTTCCGGCTGCGACCTGACCGACGACCAATCGGTCAACACGATGCTGCGCCGCGTGTCGTCGTTCAACGACGACGTGCAGGCGTCGCTCTTCGATCCGCGCAAGCTTGCGCCGACGTATCCGGAGTCGATGATCGCGCGGCCCTTTCCATTCAACGCGTACTACGACATCGACCAGGTGCCGGACGTGGATGCGGAGAAATATCGGCTCCAGCTCGGCGGGCTGGTCAAGGGCAAGCGTACGTGGACGCTCGACGAGCTCCATGCGCTGCCGCAGGAAAGCCAGGTGACGCGGCATATCTGCATCGAAGGGTGGAGCGCGATCGGGAAGTGGGGCGGCGTGCGATTTTCCGATTTCCTGTTGCGCGCCGGCGCCGACACCACCGCGAAGTACGTCGCGCTGCATTGCGCCGACAACTACTGGACGAGCATCGACATGCCGACCGCGCTCCATCCGCAAACGCTGCTGACGCTCACCTATGACGGCCGCGTCTTGCCCGCGAAATACGGCTTCCCGATGAAGCTGCGCATGCCGACCAAGCTCGGATACAAGAATCCCAAACACATCGTCGCCATCACGGTGACCAACGCATTCCCGGGCGGTTATTGGGAAAACCAGGGATACAACTGGTTTGGCGGCTCCTGAGCCCTTGGCCCTGGACACCTCGCCGGTCACGTTCTCGATCGCAACCTCATCAAAGGAGCATTCATGTCCATTCGACTCAAACTCGCCGCCTCCGCCGTCGCGGCTACGCTGGCCGGCACCGCGTTCGCGCAATCCGCCGCGAGCAAGCCCGAGCGCATTCGTGGCGACATCGTCGCGTTTTCCGGAGACAGCCTGAAGGTCCATCGTCGCAGCGGCGATACCGTGCTCATCAATGTCGCGGCGTCGACCAACGTGAACGCGGTGAAAGCGATTCAGCTTTCCGATATCAAACCGGGTTCCTATGTCGGCGCAGCGGCCACGCCGGGCGAGAACGGCAAGTTGATCGCGAAGGAAGTGCTCGTATTCCCCGAAGCCGCGCGCGGCATGGGTGAAGGCCACTATGCGTGGGATCTCGCCGCGAACAGCTCGATGACGAACGCGAACGTGGATACCGTCGTTCAAGGCACGAGCGGGCGCGATCTCAAGCTTTCGTACAAGGGCGGCAGCAACACGATCAACGTGCCGCCCGACGCGCCGGTCGTGACGCTCATCCAGGCGACGCGCGCCGATTTGTCGGCGGGCAAGAAGATTTTCGTCGTGGCTACGCCGGGTAAGAACGGGGGATACGACGGACGCCAGATCGTGGTCGAGAAGGACGGGGTAGCGCCTCCGATGTAAGCCGGCCGCCGGCGGGCGACTTATCGTTCGCCGGCGTGCCACCGGACGGCGGTCGACAAGCCGATGTTCAACGACCGGCGGCGTGTCCGCGATTCGTTTTCGCTCGGGCCGACCGTTGCGTCGGCCCGACACCGTCAATCGAAGTCGGTCGCGATGGAGCGCGCGCGCCATGCGTCGATGTCCTGGCGGAACGCCTTCAGCTTGCGCTCCGCAATGGCATGGGCACTCGGTCCGATCGGCAGGTGCAACGGTGGATCGTCCGAGTCGATCGCCTGGATGATCACCGCGGCGGCTTTGGCGGGATCGCCTGCCTGATGTCCGTCATTGCTGTCGCGGTAGTTGCGCGCGGAGCCGGCGGTTGCCGAATAGTCGCCGATTTGCTGCTTGGCGACCGCGATCGAGCGCCCCAGGAATTCGGTTCGAAACGGACCGGGCTCCACGATGACCACGCGAATGCCCATCGGTTCGACTTCCTGCGCGAGGGCCTCCGACAGGCCTTCAACGGCAAACTTCGTCGCGTTGTAATAGCCGCGGCCCCCCGAGCCGGCGATACCGGCACCGGACGACAGGTTCACGATCCTGCCGCCTCCGGTGCGCCGCATCAGCGGCAACGCCGCACGCGTCGTCTCGATGAGCCCGAAGACGTTCACGTCGAATAGCGGTCGGTATTCGTCCGGCGTGCCTTCTTCGATTGCGCCCATGAATCCATGCCCGGCGTTGTTGACCAGCACGTCCAACCTGCCGAACGTTTCGGTCGTCAACGCAATGGCCGCGTGTATCGTCTCCGGCTTCGTCACGTCCAGCGCTGCAACACGCAGCGTGTCCGGATAACGCCGTGCCAGATCGCGCAGCGTTTCCGGCGCACGCGCCGTTGCCACCACGTGGTCGCCGCGCGCGGCCGCCGCGCGTGCGAGATGCAGGCCGAAGCCGCCGGAGCAGCCGGTGATCAACCAGGTCTTGTTCATGCATTTCTCCTTTCGCTCGATTCCGCGTTTCGATACGCTCGACGGGGCAGGTCAATATGCGCGCCGGTGCGGGATCGGCGCGCGTTCCCGCGAGCATGGCGCGTCAGCGCATGCCGCCCGACGCGAGAATGATTTCGCCCGTCATCCATCCCGAGTCGTCCGACGCGAGAAACGAAACGATCGGCGCGATGTCCCGCACCTGGCCGATGCGGCCGAGCGGTGTCTGGTCCGCGTTCCACGTCTCGAAGTCCGAGCCGATGACTCCGGCGGCATGGGTGCCTTCGGTTTCCACCAAGCCGGGGTTCACTGCATTGACCCGGATGCCGCGCGGGCCGAGTTCCCGCGCGAGCACGCCGGTGATGGCGTCGATTGCGCCTTTCGTGCCGCTATAGATGGCACTCTCGGCCGGAAGGACGCGCGTGACGTTGGAACCGATGTTGACGATGCTGCTGCCGTTGCCCAGGTGCGGCGCAGCGGCGCCGGCGACCAGCAGCCGGCCGAGCACGTTGACGTCGAATTGCTCGCGGTAGCGCGCCTCGGTGGTCTCCTCGATCCTGGCGAACTGGTAGACGCCGGAGTTGTTCACCACGATGTCCAACCGCCCGAAATGGTCGATGGCCGCGTTGACGAGTGCCTCGACCTCCGCCTTGTTCGTCACGTCGGCGCGCACCGCCAATGCCTTCCCGCCGGCGGCCTGAATGTCCCCGACGACCTTTTCGGCACCGGTCGCGCTGGATGCGTAGTTGACGACGACCTGTGCGCCGTCGGCCGCAAGCTGGCGCGCGATGCCTGCGCCGATGCCTTTCGATGCCCCCGTCACGATCGCGACCTTGCCCTTCAACTTGCCCATGTCTTCACACTCCGTAGAGTTGGCCCCGAGCGGGGCGGTTCGGTAGATGAAGGTCACCATCGTGAGGCCCACACAATTGTTTGTGAATGGTCGTTCTTGTATATTGAATGTACATTTTTGAACGAGGCTTCGTCGCATGGAATGGAGTGATGTCCGGGTCTTTCTGGCGGTCAAGCGGGGCGGATCTTTCGGTGCGGCAGCCCGAAGCCTGGGCGTGAGCCATCCGACGATCGGCCGCCGGATCAAGGCGCTGGAGGATGAATCCGGGCAGGCGCTGTTCCGCAGGACCGCGGATGGGCTGGTGCTCACCGACGCAGGCGATACCGTGCTGAGCCTCGCCGAAGCGATGGAAAACGCCGCGCTGGCCATGGAGCGGCGTCTGGCCGGTAATCACGATCGCCTCGAAGGCATCTTGCGGATATCGTGCGCAGAGTGGTTCGCCGGCTACGTTCTCGCGCCCGTTCTGGCGGAACTGGTGCGCCGTCATCCGGCCGTGGTGCCGGAAGTGATCGCGAGCTACCGATTGCTGAGCCTGTCGCGTCGCGAGGCCGACCTGGCCTTCCGGATCGTTCCTTTCACCGAACCGGACATTGTCCAGCGCCGCATGATGAGCGTTCCGTACGGTCTTTACGGCACGGCGGAAACCGCACGTGCGTTGCGGCGCGATCCTGCTTCGGTGGGATTGATCGTGATGAATACGGCGCAGTCTCATTTCCCCGACGTCGCCTGGCTGCTCGACAGGTTCCCGCGGTCGCGGCGCGTGTTCACCAGCACGAGCCGAGCCGTTCAGGGCCGGATGTGCGCGGCAGGCATGGGCGTGGCGGTGCTGCCGCGACCGCTGGGCGACGCGATACCGGCAGTGCAGCGCATCGAAACGCCGGAGCCGCCTCCATCCAGAGACATCTGGGTGGGTTACCACCATGACCTTCGGCATATGGATCGCTTGCGCGCGATGCTCGATATCGCCGATACGATGCTGACCGAATCACCGATTGCCGCTCGCTGAGTTGAATTTCGTGGGTGCTCCCGGCCAGATACGGTCATCATCCGGGCCGCGGTGAGTGACCGCTTCAATCCTTAAGGGGTAACACACATGACCGTCCGTGAATTGATCATCCCGCCGACGATGCAACGTATCGTGGAGCGCGCCGGTTACGTACCGGCCGTGAAGGTGGGGTCCATTGTTTTTTGCGCCGGACAGGTCGGGCGGACGGTTGACCTCGAAGTCATCGCCGATCCCGAAGCGCAATTCCTGGCGTGCTGGGAAAATTTGCGCGTGGTTCTGGAAGCGGCTGGGTGCACTTTTGAAGATGTTGTCGATATGACGACGTACCACGTGCAGATGGGCACGCATATGCCCGTATTTCGCGAGGTGAAGAATCGGGTCTTTCCACGCGGCACATGCGCGTGGACGTCGATAGGCGTGACCGAACTCGCGCATCCCGGCTTGCTGGTCGAGATCAAGTGCGTGGCAGTAAAGCGAGATGCCGCTGCGACGGGAGCGTCTGCCAACAGCTGAAGGGCGGCCGTTTTCCGCGAATTCCCAGCGGTAGGGCGCCAGCTCCGGCGACAGGCGCGAGCCGATACAGCGGTGCCGGACGAGTTCGTCCGGGTGGTCCGGCGCGGCCGCACCGCGGAGCGCATTCAGATGATGCGCATCAGGGCTCGTTCCTTGCTCGATTGCGTTCTCGGTAGTTCCGAGAACGTTCGAACAAGGAGAGCCTGACATGAAAGCAGTCGTATTTCACGGTATCGGCGACATTCGCATCGACACGGTGCCCGATCCCGAAATCACCGAGGCGACCGACGCGATCGTGCGCCTGACGGCCAGCGCGATCTGCGGCACCGACCTGCACATGGTGCGCGGCACCCTCGGCGGGATGAAGCCCGGCACGATCCTCGGCCACGAGGGTGTCGGCATCGTCGAGACGGTCGGGCGCGACGTGCGCAACCTGCGGCGCGGCGACCGTGTGCTGATCCCATCGACGATCGCATGCGGCAGTTGCGCGTACTGCCGCGCGGGCTACACCGCGCAATGCGATGTCGCGAACCCGGGCGGCCCGCGTGCGGGTACCGCATTCTTCGGCGGCCCGGCCGACAGCGGCGCGTTCAACGGGTTGCAGGCCGAATACGCGCGCACGCCGCTTGCGCACGCGAGCCTGATCCGGCTGCCGGATGCGATCGACGACGATCGCGCGATCCTGATGTCGGACATTTTTCCGACCGGCTATTTCGGCGCGCAGCTCGCGGAAGTGCGCCCGGGCGATACGGTCGCCGTGTTCGGCGCGGGGCCGGTCGGCCAATTCGCGATCGCGAGCGCGAAGCTGATGGGTGCCGGGCGCGTGATCGCGGTCGACCGCGTTGCGTCGCGTCTCGAGATGGCGTGCGCGCAAGGCGCGGAAATCGTCGATTTCGCGGAGGACGATCCGGTCGAAACGGTGCTGCGGCTGACGGGCGGAATCGGCGTCGATCGCGTGATCGACGCGGTGGGCGTCGACGCGATGCGCGCGACGCACGGGCCGGCCGCGGCCGATCGCGACGCGGCGCAGGCATTCGATGCGGAAGTCGATGCGATCGCGCCGCACCGCAAGCCGGACGGCCGCAACTGGGTGCCGGGGGACGGACCGTCGCAGGTGCTGCAATGGTCGGTGCGCGCGGTCGCGAAAGCCGGCACGGTCGCGGTGATCGGCGTGTATCCGCCGGCGTCGCGCGTGTTTCCGATCGGCGATGCGATGAACCGCAACCTGACGATCAAGATGGGCAACTGCAATCACCGCACTGTGACGCCGCCGCTCGTCGAACTCGTGCGCAGCGGCGCATTCGACCCGCTGTCGGTGCTCACGCGTTGCGAGCCGCTGACGAATGCGATCGATGCGTATCGCGCGTTCGACACGCGCGAGCCGGGCTGGATGAAGGTGAAGCTGACGCCATGACGATGCCGACCGAAACCGTGAGGACTGCGATGAACGATCAGTACGACAATTGCATGGCCGCTTGCGACGCGTGCGCACACGCATGCGATACGTGTGCGGCCGCGTGCCTCGCCGAACGCGATGCGCATGCGCTGGCCGCCTGCATCGCGCTCGACATCGAATGCGCGCAGCTGTGCCGCTTCGCGTCGGGTGCGATGGCGCGCCGCAGCGTGCTCACGCCCGGCGTCTGCGCGCTGTGCGCTCGAGCATGCGACTTGTGTGCGGCCGAATGCCTGCGGCATGCGCACGATCATTGCCGCCGCTGCGCGCTCGCGTGTGAAGCATGCGCGGCGATGTGTCGCGTGGTGGCTTGAGCACGGCGGTCACGGGTTGTCGCGAACGCCGCGCGCGACGCGCTGCAGCAGCGCGTCGAGCACGGTTATTTCGACGGGCTTCACGAGGTGCTCGTCGAAGCCGGCGCGTTCGGTGCGCTCGAGGTCCGCCGCGCTGGCATGTCCCGACAGCGCAACGCAGGTCGCGTCGCGCAGCGCGTCGATCGCGCGCAGTTCGTGCAGCAGCGTGAAGCCGTCGACGTCGGGCATCGTGAGGTCGAGGATCATCAGCTGCGGCGCGTAGTCGCGGGCGAGCGCCAGAGCGTCGTGCGCGTTGTAGGCGACGCGCGGCGCGTGTCCTTTCACCTGCAGCAGCACGGCGAGCGTGTCGGCCGAATCGCGATTGTCGTCGACGATGAGGATACGGAGCGGCGTCGTGCCCGTCCGCTCGGGCTTGACCGACCCGGGCACTTCGCCGCGTGTCGCGCGCGCCACGCGGTCGATCGGCAACCGCACCGTAAACGTCGCACCGTGGCCGGGGCCGTCGCTTTCGGCCGAGATGCGCCCGCCGTGCAGTTCGACGAACGTCCGGCAGATCGCGAGACCCAGCCCGAAGCCGTCGGTCGGCCGCCGGCCCGCTCCGCTTTCCTGCTCGAACAGGTCGAAGATGGTTTCGAGCGCGTCGCGCGCGATGCCGACGCCCCGATCGGTCACGCGGATCGCGACGACCGGCCCCTCGATCCGGGCGCCGACGTCGATGCGTCCGCCGAGCGGCGAGAACTTCGACGCATTGTCGAGCAGGTTGTGCAGCACCTGGACGAGCCGCGCATCGTCGCCGTGCAGCGGCACGGCATCGGACGGCAGATCGACGTGGATCTGCTGCCCGCGCGCGGCCAGCTTCGGCTGGATGCTTTCGACGCCGCGGCACACGATGTCGCGCACGTTAATGGGGCGGTCGTCCAGCTCGAGCTTGCCGGCGGTGATACGCCCGACGTCGAGCAGATCGTCGACGAGCCGCGTCAGTTGCGTGACCTGACGATGCACGGCATCGCGGCACTGCGCGAGCGCGGGTGCCGGGTTGGCCAGGCTCTGCAGTACGCCGACCGAATGGCGCAAGGGCGAGAGATGGTTGCGCAGCTCGTGCGCGAGCATCGCGATGAACACGCTGAGCCGGTGCGTCGACGCTTCGAGCTCCTCGAGCCGCTTGCGCTCGGTCATGTCGCGCGTGATCTTGATGAAGCCGCAAAGCTGGCTCGAGTGATCGTGCACGGGCGTGATCGTCACGCTCGCCCAGAATTGCGAGCCGTCCTTGCGCACGCGCCACCCTTCATCCGCGAAGTGGCCGTTGGCGGCCGCTTCGGCGAGCCCGAGCGACGGCCGGCCGGCCGCGATCGCGTCGGGCGGATAGAAGCGCGAGAAGTGGTGGCCCACGATCTCGGCGGCGCGATAGCCCTTGATGCGCGCGGCCCCCGCGTTCCAGGTCGCGACGTTGCCGTGCGGATCGAGCATGAACACCGCGTAGTCGGTGATCGACTCGACCACCGTCTGGAACCGGAACTCGGCGAAGCGGTGCAACAGGTCGCGCGCGTCGGATTGCCCGAGCGGCGGGGGAGGCGAGAGAGGATCGATGTCGTCTTTCATCATCGGAGCAGCTTGGCGAAGATGGGTGGGCAAGCGCCGACCGGCCGCCGTCGGGCGGGCCGGCGGCGGCAGTACGAATCGGATTGGCACCCCGAAAGCATAAGGGAACTCAATTCGGCTGATCAATGGGTGCGCATCGGTCGTGCCGATCGTCGTGCGCGCCGCGCGCAATCGGTTCCGGCGGTGCCGTTGCGCGGTGCGGCATGCCGATTGCACGCGCATCCGTTCCGCAAGCCGCGCCGCGGCCGCGAGCCTCGCAAGGAGAACGACATGAACAGCACGCTGAACCCCGACAACGAACCGTCCGGCCCGGACGGCGACAATGCCAGCCGCGGCCGCGACGGCCGCGCACTGGGGCCGAGCGACTCGTCCGACAGCGGCAGCGACACGGCGGGCGCGCGGCGTCATCCGTTCGACGTCGATTCGCCGCTCGACGATCACGCGCTCGAACGCGGCGATGCATCGCTCGACAGCGATACGGACCGTGCGGGCACTGGCGAGCGCGCGTCGGCGGACGGCGATTCGACGCTCGACGAAGGGATGGACATCAAGCCGGACCGCACCGAGCGGCTGAGCGAGCCCGGTCGCACGACGGAACCGGATGACGGGGACGAAGCGGGCGATGACGGCACGCCGTGACGCCCGGCACGCAAAAACTGCAATCGCATTGCAGATTCGCGCGTCCGGCAGCAGCGCGGCGTCGCGATGCGCGTCCGTCTTCCGTCGGCCACGACATCGGCACGCGACTTGCATTCGACCTGACCGACGTGCGCCGTGACGCGGCATGGGGCCGGGCGCGGCGCAGGCGCGATCAAGGAGGGACACGATGCAACGACGATATCCCGGACGGCACGGCGAACGCGGTGGCCCGCCCGACTGGCAGGAGCGCAACGAACGCGCGTACCGAGGCGCCGGCGAGCGCGGAATCCCGGGCGATCCCGCGCGATGGCCCGAAGCGGGCGACGAGTCGGCGTACGGCCGCTTCGCCAGCGAGGACGTCGGTCCGGAAGACTGGGGCAGCGAATGGACCGAACGCTCGGCGCGGCCGGTCGGCCAGCGGCACGGCGGGGCCGATGCGGGCTGGCAGGGCGACTTCCAGCGCGAGCCGGCGCGCGAGCCCGAACCCGGCTACGGCGAGCGCGACCGTCGCGCGCAGGGCCGCGACTGGCGGGAGAGCCCGTACAGGGAAAGCCAGTACCGCGGCGTTCCGCCGGAATTTCGCGGGCAGCACCGGATGGGCGGGTACGACAGCGAACGCGCCCAGGGTGATCCGCGCGACTATCCGCGCTACGGCGGCGAAGCCCGTGACCGGTCGCGGTTCGGCAGCGAAGCCGAACGCGACGCGCTGCGCAATCGTCGCGGGCCGAAAGGCTATACGCGGTCGGACGAGCGGATCCGCGAAGATGTTTGCGAGCGGCTCGCGCATGCCGTCGACATCGACGTGAGCGACGTCACGGTGCAGGTGCAGGACGGCCGCGTCGAACTGGACGGCACGGTGCCGGCGCGATGGATGAAGCATGGCATCGAGGATCTGGCCGACGGCTGCATGTGCGTGCGCGACGTCGAGAACCGCGTGCGGGTTCGTCGTGAGGGCGAGCACGATTCGGGCATGGTGCTGCATCCCAACCAGCGGACCGTGACGCCGACGCAGCCGGCCGTGCTCGATCCCGAGCCGGGCACCGTCGGCCAAGACCGCGAGCGCAAGCCGCACCACTGAGCGCTCGTGCACGAAACGGTGCGCGCTGAATCGCCTCCCGCGCGCATGACGATGGGGACCGACGAGACGCCGCCCGGGCGGTGCTCGTCATCGTCGTCGGCCAGTGCGGCGGCGGCTTCGTCACGTTCGCTGTCGACGCGGGATGCACGGCCCCGTGTTCACGCGCCGGCGGATGCGCGGCCGGCGGCGCGTGACGACACGGGCGCTACACGGGAGGCCGTGTCGACCGCGCGCGCCGTCGCGGCCGGTTTCCCTGCTGACCTGACCCAGCCCGCCGCAATGGCCGACCTGATCGAGGCGTTGCGCGCACGCGCGCTTTCCTCTGGAGAATCCCATGCCGAACCCGACACCCGAAGCGCTGACCGGTCGCCGCGGCGGTAGCGCGTTTGTGGACCGCGCCGTCGCCGTCGCCGCGGTCGAACTGCTCCTGCCGAGCCTGTCGGCCGCGCTGCAGAGCGACTTCGTCGGCGACAGCGGCTGCCTGCACATCGTGATCATGGATCCCGCGCTCGGGCCTCACGACGTGGCGTTCGACGACGCGATCCTGTACGAGTTCTCGTTGCCCGATCCGAAGGACTGGGACGCCGACTACCGGGCGTATGCGCGCGCGAAGGCGCGGCTGTCGTGGGAAACGGGCCGCGATGGCCACGTCGTGCAGGCGCTGGAGCCGTACCGGCTGCGCGCGGGCGACACGAACCTGTGGGGCGGCGTCGCGCTCGGCGGGATCGTGGTCGGCGTGTCGGGCGCGCAACCATGGTTCGACGAGGCATTCGCGGGCTGCATCGCGCATTGCCTGCGTGCGCTCGCGAAGCGCCGCGCGCAGGCGACGCCGGACGCGCTGGCGATCTGAGCGCGGCCGGCCTGGGCGGTTTTTACAGCAGCTTATAAAAAAGCCGGCGCGCGCGTGCCGGCGCGCGAGGCGGCACGGACACAGGCAAGCCGGCACGGTTCTCGCTGTATCTCCTGCATCGACGCTTGTCGCGACAAGCGTCACAGCCAGTCCGGATGCGTCCGGACGATCGCAAGGAGGTGCAGGTGAACGACGTCAAACACGAATCCGCCGGAGCGCCGCTCGCCGGCCGCGTCGCGCTGGTGACCGGCGGCGGCCGTGGGCTCGGCGAGGCCATTTGCGAAGACCTGGCGCGGCACGGTGCGCACGTGATCGTCGCCGATCTCGACGGCGACCGCGCGGCCGCCGTCGCGCAGCGGCTCGAACGGCACGGCGGGCAGGCGGTCGGCCGGCCGCTCGACGTGCGCGACGAGGCGTCCGTGCTGCAGGTCGTGCACGACGCGCGGGAAGCGCTCGGCGATCTCGACGTGATCGTCAACAACGCGGCGATCGACGTGACCGCGCCGATCGACGACGTGAGCGTCGACGCGTGGCGGCAGGTGCTGATGACGAACCTGCTCGGCCCCTACCTGATGTGCCACGCCGCCGTGCCGATGATGAAGGCGCGCGGCACCGGGCATATCGTCAACATCGCGTCGACCGCGTCGAAGCGCGCATGGCCGAATGCGTCCGCCTATCACGCGACGAAGTGGGGGCTGCTCGGCCTGTCGCATGCGCTGCATGCCGAACTGCGGCCGGCCGGCGTGAGCGTGTCGGCGATCGTCGCGGGCGGGATGCGCACGCCGTTCCTGCTCGACCGCTTCCCGGACATCGACGCGGACACGCTGCAGCCGGCCGAGAACGTCGCGGCCGCCGTGCGCTTCGTGCTGACGCAGCCCCCCGGCACCGTGGTGCCGGAAGTGATGGTGCTGCCGATGAAGGAGACGTCATGGCCGTGAAGCGCGAACGGCGGCTGCCGGGCGCCGTGCTGATCGACAAGGACGGCACGTTGCTCGACGACGTGCCCTACAACGTCGATCCGGCGCGGATGCGGCTTGCGCCGGGCGCGGCGCGCGCACTGCGTACGCTCGGTGCGACCGGCATGCCGATCGTGGTCGTCTCGAACCAGCCGGGCGTCGCGCTCGGCCGCTTTACCGAAAACGAGCTTGGCGCGGTCCGCCGGCGTCTCGCCGAACTGTTCGATGCGAACGGCGCGACGCTGGCGGATTTTTTTTACTGCCCGCATCATCCGCGCGGCAGCGTGCCGGCTTATACGGTCGACTGCGTCTGCCGCAAGCCGCGCCCCGGCATGTTGCATCGTGCGCTGGCCATGCTGGGCGCCGTGCCCGAATGGAGCTGGATGATCGGCGACATCCTCGACGACGTCGCGGCCGGGCGCGCCGCGCATTGCCGCACGATCCTCGTCGACTGCGGGCATGAGACCGAATGGCGCACCGACGCCGCGCGTACGCCGCACCATGTCGTCGATCGCGTCGACCTCGCAGCCGACATCGTCGTGCGCGAAGCCGTGCGGCGGCACGGCACGTGGGTGAGGCGATGAACGCCGCGTGGCGTCGCGCGCGGCGCATCCTCTGCGTGCGGCTCGACAGTGTGGGCGACGTGCTGATGACGACGCCCGCGTTGCGCGCGCTGAACGAAAGCGGCGAGGGTCGCCGGCTCACGCTGCTGACGTCGCGCACGGGCGCCGCGCTGGCGGCGCACCTGCCGATGGTCGACGACGTGTGGACCTACGATGCGCCATGGGTCAAGCACCCCGACGCGCGCGGCGACCCGGTCGCCGATCTCGACATGATCGACCGGCTGCTGGCCGGCCGTTTCGACGCGGCCGTGATCTTCACCGTCTATAGCCAGAACCCGCTGCCCGCCGCCATGATGTGCTGGCTCGCGGGCATTCCTTTGCGGCTCGCGCATTGCCGCGAGAAACCCTATGAACTCCTCACCGACCGCGTGCCGGAAAGCGAACCGGAGTCGCACGTGCGGCACGAGGTGGCGCGCCAGCTTGCGCTCGTGCGCGCGGTCGGCGCCACGACGTCGAACTGGCGGATGGCGTTCGAGCCGGGCGATGCGGCGCGGCATGCGGTCACTGCGCGGTTGGGGGCCACGTTGCAGCGCATCGGCGGCCTGCGCCGGCCGGGCGCGCCATCGGCGCGCTGGCTCGTCGTTCATCCGGGCGCGAGTGCGGCGTCGCGCCGCTGGCCGGCCGAGCGCTTCGGCGAGGTGGCCGCGAGCGTCGCGCCGCTGTTCGACGGCATCGCGGTGACGGGTAGCGACAGCGAGCGCGCGCTGGTCGACGCGGTGTGCGCCCGCGCGGGCCCGCGCGCGGTGCCGTTGGCGGGCGCGCTGTCGCTTGGCGAACTCGGCGCGCTGATCGAGACGGCCGACCTGCTGCTGTCGAACAATTCCGGCCCGGTGCATCTCGCGGCCGCGCTCGGCACGCCGGTGGTCGATCTCTATGCGCTGACCAATCCGCAGCACACGCCCTGGCGGGTGCCGCACCGGGTGCTGAACGTCGACGTGCCATGCCGCAACTGCTATCGCAGCGTGTGCGATCAACCCGGCCATCCGTGCCTGCGCGAGGTGAGCGTCGACGATGCCGTCGCAGCCGTGCACGCGCTGCTGCGCGGCCGCATGCGCCATGCGCGGCGGGCGGCCGTGCGGGCCGCCATGCAGTGCGACGGACCGGTCGAGGCAAGCACCTCGAACGTGATTCCGTTCGCACCCGCCATCACGAGGAGCTGACGCATGACCGAACCGATCCATACGCTCGGCATCAACGCCGCCTTTCACGACAGCGCCGCGTGCCTCGTGCGCGACGGCGTCGTGATCGCGGCCGCCGAGGACGAGCGCTTCACGCACGTGAAGCACGCGAAGCGCCCGGTACCGTTCTCGACCTGGGAGCTGCCCTACCATGCGATCGACTACTGTCTCGCGGAAGCCGGCATCGTGCTCGCGGACGTCGACCACGTCGCGTACTCGTACGATCCGTGGTTCGAGCTCGATCGCGAAGCGGCCGAGCCGTCGCTGACCTTGCCGCTTGCGCCGTCGGCCCACGCGCCGCGCAACGGCGGCGCGTCGCCATGGCATCCGCTGTTCCTGTCGTCGATCGTGAATGCGCCGCGCCAGCTCGCGGGCGGTGCGCCGCACCACCTGCAGCGGCGTTTTCGCGGCGTCACGCACGACGGCCCGTTCCGCTGGCATTTCGTCGAGCACCATCTCGCACACGAGGCGAGCGCATTTCTGGCGGCGCCTTTCGAGCGCTGCGCGGTGATGACGATGGACGGGCGCGGCGAGCGTGCAACGACGAGCTACGGCGCGTTCGACGGCCGGTCGTACCGGCGGCTCGGCCAGGTGAACCTGCCGCATTCGCTCGGGTTGCTGTACGAACGCGTGACGCGCTACCTCGGCTTCCTGCACTCGTCCGACGAATACAAGGTGATGGCGCTCGCGTCCTACGGCAAGCCGGTGTTCGCCGACGCGATGCGCGAGCTGGTGCGCTACGACGGCGACGGGCGCTACGCGATCCTCGACGGCGACCTCGTCGCGCTGTTCGGCCCGCCGCGCGAACGCGGCGGCCCGATCGAGCCGCATCACTGCGATATCGCGCATGCGTTGCAGCTCGTGCTGGAGGAAACGACGTTGCAGGCAGTGGACTGGCTGGCCGCCGCCACCGGCGAGCGGCAGCTCGCGATGGCGGGCGGCGTCGCGCTGAATTGCGTGATGAACGCGAAGATCCGCGATCGCGGCCCGTTCGACGACGTGTGGGTGCAGCCCGCCGCCGGAGACGCCGGCACCGCGCTCGGCGCGGCGCTGTGGACCGACTTCCGGATGCGCGGCGAGCGCGGCGCATGGCGGATGGACCATGCGTATCTCGGGCCGTCCTACGGCGACGACGCGATCGAGGCGTTCCTGAAGGACGCCCAGTTGCCGTACCGGCGGCTGGCCGACGTCGCCGCGCAAACGGCCGCGCTGCTCGCGGCGAACCGCGTGATCGGCTGGTTCCAGGGGCGCATGGAGTTCGGCCCGCGCGCGCTCGGCGCACGCTCGATCCTTGCGTCGCCCACCGACCCGGACATGCAGCACAAGCTCAACAAGATCAAGGATCGGGAAGACTTTCGCCCGGTTGCGCCGGTCGTGCTCGAAAGCAAGGCGCATCACTGGTTCCGCGGCGGACGGCGCACGCCGCTGCGCGCGCCGTTCATGCTGTTCGTGTACGACGTCGCGCCCGGCGCCGAAGCGACGATTCCGGCCGTGCGCCATATCGACGGCACCGCGCGCGTGCAGACCGTCGACGAAGCGCAGCATCCGCTGCTGCACGCGTTGCTGACGGAGTTCGACGCGCTCACCGGCGTACCGGTGCTCGTCAACACGTCGTTCAATACCCGCGGCGAACCGATCGTCTGCACGCCGCGCGACGCGCTCGAATGCTTCTGGACCTCGCCGCTCGACGCGCTCGTGATCGGTTCGTTCCTGCTGGAGAAACCGAGATGAACGCGCGCGACACGCAACGGCCGCCGGTCGTGTCGGTCGTCGTGCCGACCTACCGGCGGCCCGACCTGCTCGAGCGCTGCCTCGACGCGCTGTGCGCGCAGGTGTTCGACCCCACCGCCTACGAGATCGTCGTGGTCGACGACGATTCCGACGGCAGCGCGCGGCCTGTCGTCGAGCGGTGCCGTGCGCGCGTGACCGACGTGCCGGCGATCCGCTACATGACCGCGCCCGCCACGCAGGGGCCGGCCGGTGCGCGCAACGTCGGCTGGCGCAGCGCGTGCGGCGCGTTGATCGCGTTCACCGACGACGACACGATTCCCGATCCGGCGTGGCTGCGCCATGGCACGGCCGCGTTGCTCGCCGAACCGTCCGCGTCCGCCGCAGCGGGCCGCATCGACGTGCCGTTGCGGCCGCTGCCGACCGACTACGAACGCGACGCGGCCGGCCTCGCGTATGCGGAATTCGCGACCGCGAACTGCTTCGTGCGGCGCGCGGCGCTCGAACGTGTCGGCGGCTTCGACGAACGCTTCACGCGCGCATGGCGCGAGGACGCGGACCTGATGTTCGCGTTGCGCGAACACTTCGGGCCGATCGTCGACGCCGACGCGGCGTGCATCGTGCATCCGGTACGCCCCGCGCGGTGGGGCGCGAGCATCGGCCAGCAGTCGAAGGTCTACTTCGACGCGCTGCTGTACAAGAAGCACCGCGCGACCTACCGCCGCCATATCCGGCCGGCGCCGCCGTGGCACTACTACGCGGCGGTGCTCGCCGTGGTCGGCGCGATCGCGTGCTTCGCGGCCGGGTGGCCGGCGCCGGGCGCGGCATGCGTGGCGGTCTGGGGCGTGATTACCGCCGCGTTCTGCGTGAAGCGCTTGCGCGGCACGCAGCTCACGCTGTCGCATGTTGCCGAGATGATCGTCACGTCCATCGCGATTCCGCCCGTGTCGCTGTACTGGCGCATGCGCGGCGCGCTTCATTTCAGGGTCCTGTTCCTATGACGACCGAACCTGCCGATTTCGAGCGCGTACCGCGCCCGGCGCGCATCGCGGTGTTCCGTGCACTGCAGCTCGGCGACATGCTGTGCGCGGTGCCTGCGTTGCGCGCGCTGCGGCGCGGCGAGCCCGACGCGCGGATCACGCTGATCGGGCTGCCGTGGGCGCGTGAGTTTGCTTCGCGCTTCTCCGACTACATCGACGGTTTCATCGCGTTTCCCGGCGCGCCGGGGCTCGGCGAACAACCGGTGCCCGACGCGGCCGCCCGTGAAGCGTTCGTCGCCGAGTGCCGTGCGCGGGATTTCGACCTCGCGATCCAGCTGCACGGCAGCGGCACGTGCACCAACTCGATCGTCGCATCGCTCGGGGCCACGCGCACCGCCGGCTTCATGCCGGCCGACGGCGGCGCGACCCGGCTCGACCATACGCTCGTGTGGCGGGACGACGAGCGGGAAGTCACGCGTTACCTGGCGCTGATGCGCGCGCTCGGCTATGCGGATTGCGGCGACTACCTCGAATTCCCGCTCGGCGGCCTGGATTATGCGCTGTGGCACGTGCTGTGCGACGAGCATGCGCTCGATCCGGAGCGCTACGTGATCGTGCATCCCGGTGCGCGGATGGCGTCGCGGCGCTGGCCGGTCGAGCGCTTTGCGCTCGCCGCCCGGCAGCTCGCCGACGACGGCTGGCAGATCGTGTTGACCGGCACGCGCGCGGAACTGGCGCTGGCCGGTGCGTTTGCCGAGCATCTCGCGCGGCCCTGCGTGAACCTGTGCGGCCGCACGCCGCTCGGCGCGCTTGCCGCGCTGATCGGACGCGCACGGCTGCTGCTGTGCAACGACACGGGCGTATCGCACGTCGCGGCGGCGCTCGGCACGCCGAGCGTGGTCGTCGCGTGCGGCAGCGACACGGCCCGCTGGGCGCCGCTCGACGGCGCGCGCCATCGTGTACTCGCGAACTATCCGGCGTGCCGGCCGTGCATGTTCGACACGTGCCCGTACGGGCACGAATGCGCGATGGCGATCGGCGTCGGCGACGTGACCGAGCGGGCGGGCGAACTGCTTGCGGAGGAGAGGCGTCATGTCACGTAAGCGGCTGCGCGTGCTGACCTGGCACGTGCATGGCAACTACCTGTATTACCTGTCGCAGGCGCCGCACGATTTTTTCATCGTGACGAAGCCGCACGATCCGCCCGGTTATGCGGGCCGCGTCGGGCACCTGCCTTGGGGCGACAACGTGCACGAGGTGCCGGCGGAGTGCGTGCGCGACACCGCATTCGACTGCGTGCTGTACCAGCATCAGCGCCATTACGAGCACGACCGCATGTTCCTGCTGAGCGATGACCAGCGTGCGTTGCCGACCCTGTTCGTCGAGCACGATCCGCCGCGCGGGCATCCGACCGATACGCTGCATCCGGTGCAGGATCCGAACGTCCTGCTGGTGCACGTGACGCCGTTCAATGCGCTGATGTGGGACAACGGCGTGACGCCGACGCGTGTGATCGAGCATGGCGTGCTGATGCCCGACAACGTCGAATATCGCGGGACGTTGCCGAAAGGCGTGACGGTCGTGAACAACCTGGCGCGCCGGGGCCGTCGCCTGGGTGCCGACCTGTTCGAGGCGGTGCGTCACAGCGTGCCGCTCGAACTGGTCGGGATGGGCTCGGCCGAGCTGGGCGGGATCGGCGAGGTGCCGAACCCGGCACTGCCGCACTTCCTGTCGCACTACCGGTTCTTCTTCAATCCGATCCGCTATACGAGCCTCGGGCTCGCGGTGATCGAGGCGATGATGATCGGGATGCCGATCGTCGCGTTCGCGACGACCGAGATGGCGCTGCTCGTCCGGAGTGGGCGCAACGGCATGGCCGATACGCGGCCGGCCGTGCTGGTCGATGCGATGCGCATGCTGATCCGCGATCCCGAGCTCGCACGCGAGTGGGGCGCCGCCGCGCGGCGCGACGCGTACGAGCGCTTCGGCATCGAGCGGTTCGTGCGCGACTGGGACGCCGCGTTGCACGACGTCGCGACGTGAGTCGCACGCGTGGCGCGCGGGCTCAGGGAGCCGGAGCGTCGGGCGGGTTCGGCACGTTCGGCACGTTCGGCACGTTCGACGTGCCGGTTCCGCGAAACGCATCCCGTTCATGCTCGGGCAGCAGCGCGAGCCGGTTGTACAGCGTCTTCAGGCTGATGCCGAGCGCTTTTGCGGTGCGCGGCTTGTCGCCGTTGAAATGCCGCAGCGATGCGACGATGAAGCGCTGCTGCGTGTGCGCGAGCGTCGTGCCGATATGCAGCGTGATCGCGTTGTGACGATATTCGTCGCGCGGTGGCGCACGGCGCGGCAACTGCAGTTCGATCTGCTCGTCGGCGAGGATGAACGCGCGCTCGAGCGTATTGCGCAGCTCACGCACGTTGCCGGGCCACGTATAGGCGCGCAACGCCTTCATCGCCTGCGTGGACAGCCGCTTTCTCGTGCGGTGCCGCGCATTCAGGCGCTCGACGATCTGCAGCGCGATATCGTCGACGTCGTCCTCGCGCTGCCGGAGCGCGGGCACGTGCAGCGCGACCGTCGCGATCCGGTAGAACAGGTCTTCGCGCAGCCTCCCGCTGCGCACGGCCTCGACCGGGTCGTGATGGGTGGCGGCGACGATACGCACGTCGAGCGGGATCGACTCGTGGCCGCCGACCCGCACGATCGTGTTCGATTCGAGCGTGCGCAGCAGCTTGACCTGCAGCTCGGCCGGCATCTCGGCGATCTCGTCGAGAAACAGCGTGCCGCCGCGCGCGGCCTCGAACATGCCGACATGCTGGGCAACGGCACCGGTGAAACTGCCTTTCTCGTGGCCGAACAGATGCGATTCCGCAATGTCGTGAGGAATCGCGCCGCAATTGACGGGAACGAACGGCCCGCGGCGGCGTGGGCTCATGTCGTGCAGGAGCCGCGCGACGATGTCCTTGCCCGCGCCGCTTTCGCCGACGATCAGCACGCCGACGCGCGTCGCGGCCACGCGCGACACCTTCAACAACAAGGTCTGGATCGTACGCGAGCGGCCGAAGAGCCGCGCGCCGTCATCGACGGATTTCGACATGGTGTGTGATCGAACGGGAAGATTGACCGAATGCGTCGAGACCAGGTGAAAAAATGACGTGGCATGCGTCACGTTTTCGGTATCGAGCATACCTTTTATACCGACGGTAAGACATTGAATCTGGCAATGCGGGCCGCGCGGCCGGATAGATTTATTCGATCGACGGAAAATGAGCGACACCCTTCTTCTATACTGCTAAGCGTTGCATCCCGGGCAGGAACGCTTGTCCATCCGATCATGCGCAGCGCGTGCCGCCTCGAAGCAGGCGAATACATTGCACTGCGCGTCCGTCGCGGTTCCGGCCATGCAGGTGTCGGGCCGCTTCACGAGGAGCTTCGATGCCCTATGTCCTGATCGTCGAAGACGATGCCGATACACGCACCATGCTCGCGACGCTCGCACGCACGCAGCAGCTGTCGTGCGATACGGCCGCGACGCTCGAAGAAGCGCGCACGCTCGTCTCGACGCATACCCCCGATCTCGTGCTGTGCGATCTCGTGCTGCCGGACGGCAACGGGATGGATCTCTTCGATGCGTTGCCGAAGCGCGCGCACTGCGAAATGGTGCTGACCACCGGCCACGCGAGCCTCGAAACCGCGATCGACGCACTGCGGCGCGGCGCGACCGACTACCTGGTGAAGCCGCTGAACATGCAGCGGCTGAACAGCATCTTCGCGCGCGTGCCGCGCACCACCGCGCTGCATGAAGAGATCGCCGAACTGCGCTCGGAGCTTCAGCGCCTAGGGCGCTTCGGCCGCATGCTCGGCAGCTCGCCCGCGATGCAGACCGTCTACGACGCGATCGGCCGGGTCGCACGCACAGAGGCGTCGGTATTGCTGACGGGCGAATCGGGCACCGGCAAGGAGCTGGCCGCGCAGACGGTGCACGACCTGAGCCTGCGCCGGCGCGGCCCGTTCCTCGCGGTGAACTGCGGCGCGATCGCCGCGAACCTCGTCGAGAGCGAGATGTTCGGCCACGACCGCGGCAGCTTCACGGGTGCGGAGCGCCAGCACAAGGGCTTCTTCGAACGCGCGGACGGCGGCACGCTGTTTCTCGACGAAATCACCGAGATGCCGCTCGAGTCGCAGGTCAAGCTGCTGCGCGTGCTCGAGACGGGGCGCCTCACGCGGCTCGGCTCGACGCGCGAGATCGACGTCGACGTGCGCATCGTCGCGGCGACCAACCGCGATCCGGAAGCCGCGATGGCCGACGGCAAGCTCCGGCCCGACCTGTTCCACCGGATCAACGTGTTCCCGATCCCGCTGCCGTCGCTGCGCGAGCGCGGCGACGACATCCCGATGCTCGCCGAAGCGTTCCTGCAGCGCTACAACGAGGAAAGCGGCCGCACATTGCGTTTCTCGGCGGCCGCGCGCGACGCGCTGAAGACTTATGCATGGCCCGGCAACGTGCGCGAGCTGCGCAATTTCGTGCAGCGCGCGAGCATCTTCAGCGACGCGGACGTGATCGATACGCTGCCGCCGCCGATCATGGACGAACTGTCGAGCATGGTCGATTCGCATGATGATCGCGTCACGGTGCCGTTCGGCACGCCGCTCGAGGAAGTCGACCGCAAGCTGATCCTCGGCACGATCGCGCAATGCGGCGGCGTGAAGGCGCAGGCGGCCGAGGTGCTCGACGTCAGCCTGAAAACGATCTATAACCGGCTCGCGCAACTGGATGACGATGCGGGAAAACCGGATTCCTGATGATGCCGCCGCGATCATGCTCCGTCGCACGCATCCCGACGCGCATCGCGCTCGAGCTGGCGGCGCATGCGTTCCACGTGCGGCGGGATCGCACGGCGCTCCCGCAGGATCCACGCCAGGCCCGCGAACGTGCGCGCCAGCGTGCGGTCGCGCCACAGGCGCGGCAGCAGCCGCACGGTCTGCCGCAGCGCGGCCGGGGCCGGCCACCTGAGCCAGGCCGTCCATACCGCGTTGCGGGCGGTGACGCGGCCCCGTGTGAGCGAGTCGCGCTGCGTCGACGGGTGATGATGGACCGTCAGGCACGGCGCATAGACGAGCCACTCGCCGGCGCGGTACAGGTCGAGCGCGAGCAGCGCTTCCTCGCCACCGAGAAAGTAGCGCGGATGGTAGCCGCCTGCGTTCACGAACGCATCGCGCCGGAACGCCGTCGCGCCGGCCAGCAAGCCGAGGATCGGGCGGCCGGGCAGCGTGACGGGCGCATCGAGCGGGCTGTCGGCCATCAGGCGGCAGGTCGGGTCTTCGCGCTGGTCGGCGCCGACGAGCACGCGTGCGGTGACGGCCGCGACGTGCGGATACGCGTCGAGCAGGTTCGCAGCTTGCTCGATGGAACCGGGCGCCCACCAGGTGTCGTCGTCGCAGAACGCGACGTGGCGCGTGCGGGCGACGGCGACGCCGAGGTTGCGGCCGGCCGCGCCGAGATTGGCGGGCGCATGCACGAGTGCGACGTGTGGAAAGCGGTGGCGGATCAGGGCGGCGGTGTCGGCTTGCGCCGCATTGTCGACGACGACGATGGCGGGCCGGTCGGGCAGCGACGAGAGCCGCGCGAGCGTGTGCGCGAGACCGGTCGGTCGTCTGTACGTCAGCACGATGGCGGTCACGCGCGGTTCGGCCGGCGGCAGAACGGTGCGCGCGGGTGTTACGCGAACGTAACGTCGCATTCGAGCCGCCAGTATGTTTCGGGTTCACGGAGGTCGGCGCGCATATGAGGCTCGAGCAACGCAACCTGACTCGCGTAGGTGTCCACCGCGGCGGTTTTGGCGGCGATGCCTTGCGCGTGGTCGCGGGCCGGCGCGCCGGCCGGATGGGCGATCCAGCCTTGCTCGCGCCAGCCGATCACTCGAGCGGCCATCAGCCCCGCGATCCGGCGGTACGGGACGTCCTCGTAGAACCGCCACTGGCGCGCCGCGTCGTGCGACGCGCGTGCGCGATCCAGCAGCGACAGCGCGGCTTGCTGCACTTGCAGATGGTCGCGGTGGAACAGGCCCGCCGGCGCGAGGACGCCGAACCCGGCATGGGCGTCGATCTCCGTCGCCACACGCGCGGCAATCGCGGCCGATGCGGCGGGCCTGCCGTATTGATCGTCGAGAAAGTCGAGCCAGACCGGCCGTGCGTCGAGGTGGGCGAGTGCGCGACGGTCCTCGTCGCGGCGCGCGTGCATGGCTTCGTCGGCGCGATCGAAGCCCGCTCGCCGATCCCACGGCGGTGCCGGCGTATCGCGCGGCGGAATGCCGGCGAATACGGTGACGACGATCGAACCGGGTGCTGCCGCGAGCAGGCGCCCGCAACTGAAGACGGCGTCGTCCAGATGCGGCGAGATGACGAGCCAGCGTGTCGGCGCATGCGTCATGAGGTGATCTCCGTGGGTGAGTTGCCAACTGGGCGGCGTCATGTGCCAGCAGGCATCGTGCCCGGCCGGCGTTTGCCGAGCGCATCTTGGCTCTCGACGCAGGAGCGTGCGCGATGATTGAAATGGCCCGACCGCGCGCTGGCAATTACGTCATGGCCACGATGCTGGTCGCGATCGCGACCGTGCTGCAGGCGCTCGCGATCCGTTTCGGCGGCGTGAACCTGCCGTTCGTGCTGTACTACCCGTTGCTCGCGGCCGCGGCCTGGGCGACGTCGTTCCTGTTCGGCATCGTGTCGACCGTGGTCAGCGGCGTCCTCGTGTGGACGTTGTTCCTGTCCGATCCGGCGGCCTATACGGCGCCGCTCTCGGGCCGGCTCGTCCAGCTCGGCACGTTCATGCTGGTCGGCGTGCTCGTCTGCGCGCTCGCGGCGATGCTGCGCAATACGCGGATCACGAACGATCGTGCGCGCCGGCGCGAGGCGGCCGCGCGGCAGCGGCTCGAAGCCGTGTTGCACGCACTGCCGCACGGTGTGATCGCGGCCGACGCGAACGGCCGGCTCACCTACCTCAACGCGGCTGCGGCCGAGCTCGTCGGCTGCCGGCCGGAAGACGCGGCGGGGCGACCCGCGCGCGACGTGCTGCGGATCGTCGACCACGAGGGCCGCCGCGTGCCGACGACCCCGCTCGAACGCGCGCTCGGCGGCGCCCACGCGACGTCCGACCGGCACTGGCTGCAGGCGGTGGAGGGCGGCGATCCGGTACCGGTCGTCGAAGTGGCGTCGCCGCTCGGCGACGTGCACGGCAACATCGACGGCGCGGTGATGATCGTGCGCGACGCCAGCGCGGACCGCGCGCGGGTCGATGCGTCGCGTCTTCAGCAGGCGGTCGTCGACGCATCGCCCGACGCGATCGTCGGCGTCGACGGCGAGGGCCGCATCATCAGCTGGAATCCGGCCGCGCAGCGGATTTTCGGCTACGACGAAGACGACGCACGCGGCCGTTCGCTCGAAACACTGGTCGCGATGCGCTGGCTGCGGCGCAACCCGTTCGCCGAATCGTTCGACAACCTGATCGACGCGGTCGGGCCGTTCGAACTGCTGTGCGTGCGGCGCGACGGCCGGCGGTTTCGCGCGACCGTGTCGGCGCGCCGGTTGCGTGGCGACGTGCGCGCGGCGCTCGCGCTGTCGCTCACGCTGCACGAGACCGGTGCGCAGCGCCGGCATGATCTGCGCGCGAAGCGGTCGCTGCAGGGGGCGTGCGATGCGCGCGACCAGGCCGACACGTCGAACCGGTTGAAGGACGAGTTGCTGGCCACGGTGTCGCACGAACTGCGCACGCCGCTGAACGTGATCTACGGTTGGGTCGAGGTGCTGCGCAATTCGGTCGACCACGCGCTGCAGCGTCAGGCGATCGATGCGATCGACCGCAGCGCGCGCTCGCTCACGCGGATGGTCGGCGACATTCTCGATGCGTCGTCGCTCGCGACCGGCAAGCTGCGGCTCGACGCGGCGCCGGTCGACATCGCGCGACTGTTCTCCGACTCGGTCGGCACGTTCCAGACGGCTGCGTCGTCGGCCGGCGTCATGCTCGAATTCGCTTGCGGGCCCAGCACGTTCGTCGTGTCCGGCGACGCCGAACGGTTGCGGCAGATGCTGTCGAACCTCGTGTCGAACGCGCTCAAGTTCACGCCGGGCGGCGGCAGCGTGCACGTCGGGCTGGCGCGCAACGACACGCACGCGGTGCTGACCGTGGCCGATACGGGGCAGGGGGTCGCGCCCGAGTTCGTGCCGTACGTTTTCGACATGTTCCGTCGCGCGGACGATTCGCCCGCGTCGTCGCAGCGCGGGCTCGGCCTGGGGCTGTCGATCGTGCGGCATATCGCGGAGCTGCACGGCGGCACCGTGACGGCCGAAAGCGCGGGCCGCAATCTCGGCTCGACGTTCACGGTGCGGCTGCCGGCCGACTGGCAGCCGGCCGGTGCGATGGCGTGGGGATTCGCACAGGCGGGCGATCGTCCGGCGTCACTCGGGCTCGCGATGCAGCGGATCCTGATCGTCGACGACGATGCGACGACGCGCGCAAGCTTGACGGCCGCGTTGACGACGTTCGGCGCGGCCGTCACGGTCGCATCGTCGGGCCGCGAAGCGCTCGCGATGGCCGCCGCCCTGCAGCCCACCGTCGTGCTGTCCGATCTCGCGATGCCGGATGGAGACGGCTTCTGGTTGCTCGATGCGCTCCGGCACGGCGCCGGCGACGGCGACGGCCACGGCGACACGCGGAACCTGCGCGTGCTTGCCGTCACCGCGCACGCGGGGCTGGCGGACGAGCGCCGTGCACTCGAGGCCGGCTTCGACGGCTATCTGTGCAAGCCCGTCGACGTGCGCGAACTGGCGCACAAGATCATGCACGTGACGAAGCGCGACGACTGACGGACGTCGCGCGCCGAATGCGCCGGCGTCGTCACTGCGCCGGTGCCGGGCGGCGCGGCATATCGACCTGCGCGAGCAGGTGCGACGCGATTTGCGTGCTGCGCACGAGATCGCCGGGCGGGTGATGCGCGGCCTGCCGATGAATGAAGTACCGCACGGTACGCGCGAGCCCGGTGGCGAGCGGCGTGGTCGCGCGCCAGTCGAGGCGCCGCTGCGCGGCATCGAGGTTCGGCCGCCGCTGGCGCGGATCGTCGGACGGCAGCGGCCGGAACTCGATCGCGACCGTCGCGCCGACGATCCGCACGACTTCGCGCGCGATGTCGAGCATCGCGATTTCGGCGTCGCTGCCGAGATTGACCGGCTCGCTCGCGTCGCCCGGCTCGTTCATCAGCCGGATCAGCGCGTCGACCATGTCGTCCACGTAACAGAACGAGCGCGTCTGCCTGCCGTCGCCGTAGACGGTCAACGGCGCGTCGGCAAGTGCCTGCGTGATGAAGTTCGACACGACGCGGCCGTCGGCCGGATGCATGCGCGGGCCGTACGTGTTGAAGATGCGGGCGATCCGCACGTCGACGCCGTACTGGCGGTGATAGTCCATGAACAGCGTTTCCGCGCAGCGCTTGCCTTCGTCGTAACAGGCGCGCACGCCGACCGGGTTCACGCGGCCGCAGTATTGCTCGTGTTGCGGATGGACGTCGGGGTCGCCGTACACCTCGCTCGTGGACGCCTGCAGGATGCGCGCCTTCACGCGCTTCGCAAGACCGAGCAGGTTGATTGCACCATGCACGCTCGTCTTGGTCGTCTGGACGGGGTCGCGCTGGTAGTGGACGGGCGACGCGGGGCACGCGAGGTTGTAGATCTCGTCGACTTCGACGTAGAGCGGAAACGTCACGTCGTGCCGCATCAGCTCGAAGGTCGGCGCGTCGAGCAGGTGCGCGATGTTGTCCTTCGCGCCCGTGTAGAAATTGTCGACGCACAGCACGTCGTGGCCGTCCGACACGAGGCGTTCGCACAGATGCGAGCCGAGGAAGCCGGCGCCGCCGGCGACGAGCACGCGTTTGCGATCATGGCCCTTCATCATGCGTTCTCCTTGCGATGGGCGAGCGCGCCCTGTGTGATCGAGACGGGCGTGCGGTGGCCGGTGCCGGCCGACGCGCCGGCGCGTCGTGGGCGGGCGACGTCGCGATAGATGTCGACGAGCCGGTCGGCCACGCCTTTCCATGTGTAGAAACGATGCGCGCGCAGGTAGCCGGCGCGTCCCAGCGCCGTGCAGAGCTCGGGTTGCGCGCGTAGCTGGACGAGCCGCGCGGCCAGCGCGGCGGGATCGCGCGGGGGCACGAGATAGCCGGTCGCGCCGTCGTCCACCGTCGTGCGGATGCCGCCGACGTTGCTGCCGATCACCGGCGTCGCACAGGCCATGGCCTCGACCGGCGTGATGCCGAACGGCTCGTACCACGGGGTCGTGACGAACACGTCGGCCGCGCTGTAGTACAGGTGCAGCGTGTCGCGGTCGCGCCGGCCGACGAAGGTCACGCGATTGGCGATCCCGAGGTCGTGCGCCAGCCCGGCGAGGCGGGCGAGTTCCGGGTCGCGGGCCGGGTCGGGCGTGGCCTGGCTGCCGCCGACGATATAAAGGTGGGTCGGCCGTCGCGGGTCGCGCGGCATACGGGCCAGCGCGTCGATCACCGTGTCGATGCCTTTGCGCGGCACGAGGCGGCCGAGCTGCAGCACGACGAACGCATCCTGCGGCCAGCCGAGCCGTGCGCGCGCGTCGATGCGTGGCGTCGGCCTGAGTTCCTGCACGTCGAACCCGCACGGCACGATCTCGATGCGCGCGGCGTCGGCGCGATAGTGCGTCGTCAGGTCGAGCGCATCCTGCGGGCATTCGGCGATCACGCGGTCCGAGCGGCGCGCGAGCGTGTCCTCGATCGCGAAGCGCGCATCGGGGAAGCCGTCGGCGTCGCCCTGATGGAGCCGGCGCACGCGGCCGAGCGCATGGAAGGTCGTGACGAGCGGGATGCCGAGCTGCCGCTTCACGCGCAATGCCGCGTCGCCCGACATGAAGAAGTTCGCGTGCATCACGTCGACCGGGTCGGGTTCGCGCCGCATGCGCGCGACCATGCCGTCCGCAAACGCGACCATGTACGGCAGCAGCCGCTCCTTGGGCACGTCGGTCGGTGGTCCGGCCGGTACGTGGATCACGCGCATGCGCGTGCCGATCGGCACGACTTCCGGCAGGTGCGGATTGTCGCAGCGCGTGTAGACGTCGACGTCGAGGCCGCGCTCGGCCAGTTGCTTCGCGACGTTCGCGACATAGATGTTCTGCCCGCCGGCATCGACGCCGCCGATCACCCCCAGCGGCGATGCGTGCTCACTGATCAACGCGATTCTTTGCATGGTGTTGCTCCCGGTATCGGGGCCGCGTGGATGGGCCACCGTTGCCGGTGGTTCGGCAAGCGGCGTACCCGGTGCATTGCCCGCGAAGCCGCCGGTCGGGATACCGAAAAAATTACAACGGGTTGGATGAAAGGGCGTCTGATCGGGAGAACCCGCGACTGCGCCGCACGGGCGGCGCGGCACGCGACTTGCGCTGTCCCGTTCACCCGCCGGCAATCCCGGCTCGACGAAAGGAGGTCACGATGAAGGCATTTCCGCTGCAAGCCCGTTCCCTGGGGTTCCGTCGTCGCAACGCGATGCGCGCCGGCATGGCGATCGCGATCGCCGCCACCACGGCGTGCGCGGTGATCGCGCCGAACGCGCTCGCCGCCGGTGACGACAGTGCCGCGTCGACGTCGGCGTCGACGCATTCGACGACCGGCACGAAGATCCGCGACGCGACGATCACGACCAAGGCGAAGGCCGAGCTGGTCGGGACGAACGGCCTGTCGTCCGGCGACATCCACGTGAAGACGCGGCGCGGCATCGTGACGCTCACCGGCAGTGTGCCCGAGGAGGCGCAGCGCACGCAGGCCGTCAGCGTCGTGAAGCAGGTCGACGGCGTACAGGACGTGCGCGATCAGTTGACGATCCGGGCCAAGTGACCGCGGCCGCGCCGCACAAGGAGTCCAGCCATGAATTGCATGCTCAAACCGGTCGGCGAGCAGACGATCGTGATCACCGGCGCGACGAGCGGCATCGGTCTCGTCACCGCGCGCAAGGCCGCGCGCCGCGGCGCGAAGCTGGTGCTGTTCGCGCGGAATGAAGCCGCGCTCAACACGTTGTGCGAGGAGCTTCGCCAGCATGGCGATCTCGCGGTGGCGGTCGCGGGCGACGTCGGCAATCTTGAAGACCTGCAGCGCGCGGCCGCCAAGGCGGTCGAGACCTACGGCGGTTTCGACACGTGGATCAACAATGCCGGCGTATCGATCTTCGGCCCGGCTTCCGCGGTGCCGCTCGACGACCAGCGCAAGCTGTTCGACACCAACTACTGGGGCGTCGTGCATGGCTCGCTCGTCGCGGCCGACCACTTCCGGCGCAAGAACGACTTTCACGGCGGCGCGATCATCAACATGGGCAGCGAGGCGTCCGACGCGCCGGTGCCGTTGCAGAGCGCGTATGTGGCGTCCAAGCATGCGGTGAAGGGCTTTACGGATTCGCTGCGGCTCGAGATGGAGGGTGACCATCTGCCGGTGTCCGTGACGTTGATCAAGCCGGCCGCGATCGACACGATGTTCGTGATGCACGCGAAAAACTACATGAACGTCGAGGCGAAGCTGCCGCCGCCGATCTACGACCCGGAACTGGTGGCCGACGCGATCCTGTTCGCGGCCGCGCATCCGCGCCGCACGCTGTTCGTGGGCGGCGCGGCGAAGTTCACGTCGGCGAGCGCGTATCACGCGCCGCGCCTGTTCGATCGCATTGCGTCCCGGCTGTTCTGGCGCAGCCAGCGCACGGATCGCCCCGCCCGCCCGCGCGACGACAACGCGCTGTACGAGCCGCGCCACGCACTGCACGAGCGCGAAGGCATGGACGGGCCCGTGCTGCGCGGTTGCGCCTACAACACGGTGGTTCAGCGGCCGAAGGTGGCGGGGGCGGTCGCCCTCGGTGCGGCGGCGCTGGTGGTCGCCGCGCTGGCGCGTGCGCGCCGCGCGTCGACGTGATTTCGTTCATCTCCAAGGAGGGTTTCATGACATCCCGACAACATACGGGCCACGAATACAGCCACTCGCGCGCGCACGAAGGCGAGCGCACGCAGCAGGACCATGACAAGGGCGGCCACCAGGGCGGCCACGGCAAGGCGCCGAGCCCGATCGACGTGCAGAAGGCCCTGAAGGGCATGGACTATCCGGCCAGCAAGTCGGCGGTCATCGAGTGCGCGGAACGCTCGCATGCGGACCCCGGCGTGATCGACATGCTTCGCCGCATTCCCGATCGCGAATACGGCACACCGGCCTCGGTGTCGAAGGAACTCGGCCGGCTGATGTGAGCGCCGCCCCGTCGCGCCGCGTGCGGTTGCACGCGGCGCCACCCCCGTCACAAGGAGCACGACCATGGCGATGATCGTCGCAGGCCGCTTCACGACGTTCGACGAAGCGGAAGGTGGGGCGCGTCACCTGTACGAGCGCGCGTTCGGTTCGGATGACGTATCGATCTTCTTCCTGAATCCCGGCGGACAGCATGCGCGCTTTCCGATCGGCGGCGACGTCTATGCCGATACGGCGGCGAAGCCGGGCGGGCGCGGCGCGATGATCGGCGCGATCCGCGGGGTGGTGATCGGCATCGTCGTGGGGCTGCTCGTCTATGCGATCGGCGTGCGCTACTGGTTCGTGCCGGCCGCCGCCGCGCTGGCCGGCGCGTATCTAGGCGCATTCGGCGGCGCGCTGGGCCGCATGCGCGGCGAGCCGGCCGAGGGCAAGGGCACGCTCGCGCAGAGCGAAACCGGCGTGATCCTCGCGGTGCGCGTGGCGCCCGACACCGCGACTACCGCGGAAGACGTGCTGCGCGCGACCGGTGCGTCGTCGATCGAGCGGGTCGAGGGCGACTGGCAGGACGGCGAGTGGCGTGACTTCGATCCGGTACGCCGGCCCGGCGAGCCCGCATCGGGCGCCAATCAGCACTGAATTTTTTACGCCCGTTCGCAGCGTTGCACGCGCGATGACGGCGCCGCCGTGCGCGGCACGCCGCTTGCGAGCGATTGACGACACCGTTCAGGGAGGAACGAACCCATGACTACCGCACAGACACCACCGCCGCAGAAGCAGGACCACCAGCCGGGCACCGAGCGCGACATGCATCCGGAGCCGCGCGACTTGGCGGCCGATTACGTCGGCAGCGGCAAGCTCGCCGGCAAGGTCGCGCTCGTGACGGGCGGCGACAGCGGGATCGGCCGCGCGGTCGCGATCGGCTTCGCGAAGGAAGGGGCGGACGTCGCGATCGTCTATCTGAACGAGTCGGACGACGCCGCGCATACGAAGCAGCTGATCGAGCAGGCCGGCCGGCGTTGCGAGGCGATCAGGTGCGACGTCGGCGATCGCCGGCAGGCGCACGACGCGGTGGCGCGCACGGTCGAGCGGCTCGGGCGGCTCGACGTGCTCGTGAACAACGCGGGCGAACAGCATCCGCGCCCGGGCATCGAGGACGTGACCGAGGAACAGCTCGAACGCACGTTCCGCACGAACGTGTACGGGATGTTCTTCTGCACGCAGGCCGCGCTGCCGCACATGAAGCACGGCGGACGCATCGTCAACACCGCGTCGGTGACCGCGTATCACGGCAATCCGAAACTGCCGGACTACTCGGCGACCAAGGGCGCGATCGTCGCATTCACGCGGTCGCTGTCGGCGGAACTGGCCGAACGCGACATCCGCGTCAACGCGGTCGCGCCCGGACCGATCTGGACGCCGCTGATTCCATCGACGTTCACCGCCGAGCAGGTCGCGAAGTTCGGCGCGAACGTGCCGCTCAAGCGGCCGGGGCAGCCGGACGAACTGATCGGCTGCTACGTGCTGCTCGCGTCGGAAGGCGCGAGCTACATGACCGGGCAGACGCTGCATCCGAACGGCGGCTCGATCGTCGGCGGCTGATGGCCGTCTCTCGCCAAATGCAAGGAGGAAGCCCATGAAACGACCCAACTGGACGATCGCGGTGTTCGCCGCGGCCGTGCTCGCCGCCGGCGGGTTCGCCCGCGCGCAGATGCCGAGCGAGCCGCCCGCATCGAATTCACATGTGCCGGGCGGCGTGATCAACCCGTCGTCGGGCGCGGGCGACGCGATGATCGCGAAAGCGCCGCAAGGCGGCGACGCGGAATTCGTCGACAAGGCCGCCATTGCCGGCAAGGCCGAAGTGCAGGCGAGCCAGCTCGCGTTGAGGCAGGCGCAGTCGCCGGACGTGCGCGCATTCGCGCAGCGCATGGTGGCGGATCACGGCAAGGCGAATGCGCGCTTGACCGAGATTGCCGCGCGCCAGGGCATGAAGCCGCAGGTCGAACAGATCCAGGACCCCGACGTCGAGGCGCTGCGCGGCAAGCAGGGCCGGGACTTCGACGTCGCGTACGTCGCGGCGGTCGGCCCGGAGGCGCACCGCAAGGCCGTCGCGCTGTTCGAAGGCGAGGCGCGCAACGGGCGGGATCCGCAATTGCGCGAGTTCGCGAGCACCACGCTGCCGACGCTGCGGCATCACCTGAGCATGGCGCAGGCGCTCGAACGCAAGGTGGGCACGCACTGACGCGTGCCCGTTCAACCCCGGGCCGCGCGTGCGGCCCGTCTTTTTGGAGACTCAGTCATGGCCCATCGGCAACCGAAGCATGAAGGCATCCTCGAATTGCTCTGCCAGGCATACGAAACCGAGCTTGGCGGCGCGAAGATCTATGAAGCCGCGCTGCAATGCGCGACCGACGAGGATCTGCACAAGGAATGGGAGAAGTACCACCGCGAGACGCTGCATCACCAGGAGGTGCTGCGCAAGGTGTTCGAGACGTTCGGCATGGACCCCGACACGCAGACACCCGGCCGCAGCGGGGTGGCGGCCATCGGGAAGGCGCTCGCGCATACGATCGAGCAAGCCCGGAAGCAGGCCGACCCGGCTGTCGCGCAGGTCGTCGCGGCCGAGTGCGTGGTGCTCGCCGAGACCAAGGATCACCTGAACTGGGAGCTGATCGGCTATGCGGCAGACCAGTTGTCGGGCGACGCCGCGAAGACGCTGAAGGACGCGCACGACGAGGTCGAGGCCGACGAGGATCATCACCTGTATCACACGCGCGGCTGGGCGCGCGAGATGTGGATCGCGTCGATGGGCTTCAAGGCAGTGCTGCCGCCGCCGGAAGAAGTGAAGAAGGTCGAATCGGCGGCCGAGGCGGCGCGCGCCGAACGTTCGCGCGGCAAGATGATGTAATCGCGACGGGCCGGGCCTGGCCGCGATGCGGTCGGCCCGGCTCCATGAAAGTCGCGCGCGCGATCAGCGGTTCAGGTCAGCAGGTCGACGACCATCGTCACGACCGATGCCGCCATCAGCGCGACCGCCAGCCAGCCGAACGCTTTCGACACGATGCCGCTGCCGGGTTGTCCGGCCGCCTCGCGCCGGTGCGACAGCAGCATCACGAGCACGAGCATCGGTACCGCCGCGATACCGTTGAGTACCGCGCTCCAGTACAGCGCCTTGATCGGATCGATGGGGCTCACGCAGATCGCGATGCCGACGATCACGCACAGCGCCAGCACCGCATAGAACGCAGGCGCACGCCGCACCGGCTCGTTCAGCCCTTCGCGGAACCGCCACGCTTCCGCGCAGCCGTACGCGGCGCTGCCCGCGAACGCGGGAATCGCGAGCAGCCCGCAGCCGACGATGCCGAACGCGAACACGAGAAACGCGGCTTCGCCGGCGATCGGCCGCAGCGCTTCGGCGGCTTGCGCGGTGGTGCCGATGTCGTGCCGGCCGTGCGCGAAGAACACGGCGGCACCGACCACCATGATGCAGAACGACACCGCGTTCGTGACGAGCATGCCGAACCACGTGTCGAAGGTGACGCGCCGCTCGGTCTCGCGGCGCGTGTCGCGTTGCCCGGATGCCGTTTCCTCCACTTCGAGCGCGGCCTGCCACACGAACAGGTACGGGCTCAGCGTCGTGCCGAGCACGGCCACCGTGGTCGTCGCATACGCGTGCGTGAATTCGATCTGCGGCAGCACGATCGCATGCATCACGCCCCGCCAGTCGATCTGCACGAAGCCGAGTTCGAGCACATAGGCGATCAGGCCGAGCGTCATCCATTTGAGCCAGCGCGCATAGCGCTCGTACGACAGCGTCATCTGCAGCGCGAGCGACGCGAGCCCGTAGAACGGCGCATACCAGTAGCTGTGCCCGCCCGCGACGAGCGCGGTCGCGTCGCCCATCGCCGCGAGATCGGCGCCGACGTTGACGACGTTGACGATCGCGACCATCACGATCAGCGTCTTGGCGAGCCGGTCGGAGAAGTGCTCGCGGATGGCGGCGACGAGGCCCGCGCGGTTGCGGCGGCCGATGAACGCCGACGCGAGCTGCACGGCGACCATCATCGGCAGCGTGACGACGATCATCCACAGCATGTTGAAGCCGAACTGGCCGCCGGCCTGCGCGTAGACCGCGATGTTGCTCGGATCGGCATCGGACGCCCCCGCGAGCAGGCCGGGGCCGAGCCGCCGGTACCACGGTGTCGCGGTGCGCGGCGCGGCGCCCGCGGCCGGCTGCGCGTCGTCGCCCGGCGCGCTCATCGGGTGTCTTCCCTTGCGCCGTGCCGGCTGTCGCGATTCCGATCGCGGTCGGGTTCGCCGGCCAGGCGCGATGCGGTGCGCAATGCGTCGACGAGCGTCCGGTACGCGTGCTCGCGCGAATCGGCGCCGCGCGTGCGCAGCACGTACGACGGGTGAAAGGTGGCGACGACGAGCCGGCCTTCCGCCGTGCGAATCGGTGCGCGCGCGGCCTCCAGCGTCACATCGTTGTCTTGCAGCAGCGCGCGCAACGCGGTGCCGCCTAGCGCGACGATGACGCGTGGCCGTACCGCGTCGAGCTCGCGCTCGAGCCAGTAGCGGCACGCGGCCACCTCGCGTTGCGCGGGCGTCTTGTGCAGCCGCCGCTTGCCGCGCGGCTCCCATTTGAAATGCTTGACCGCGTTCGTCAGATAGCACTGCGCGCGCTCGATCCCGGCTTCATCGAGTGCACGGTCCAGCATGCGCCCGGCCGCGCCGACGAACGGCAATCCGTTGCGGTCCTCCTGGTCGCCCGGCTGCTCGCCGACCAGCATGATCGTCGCGTCGACGGGGCCGGCGCCGGGCACCGGCTGGGTCGCATGCTCCCACAGCGCGCAGCGGCGGCACGCGTCGAGTGTCGCCGGTGCATCGTCGGCAGCGGGCGGCGTCCGGCGCGTCATGTGACGACGCCCGTGCGGCACGTGGCGCGGCAGGTCGCCCATGCAAGCGGGGCGGAACGGAAAGGAAAGCGCAGCGTCACGCACATGAATGGCTCCGGTACGACGATTCGACCTGTGCAGCAACCGCCGTTCCGCATCGGCCGAGACGGGCGCGTGGTTTGCGTGGAGGCGGAGGTCAACGACAGGAGAAACGCGATGCTTCCCGATTCCGGCGACGATCCGGCCGCGGACGACGTGCTGCTATGGCGCGCACCCGACAGCGTGCCGGCGCGGTCGCATCGCGTGCTGATCGTCGACGACTATCGCGACGCGGCCGATGCGCTGCGCCTGTTGCTGGAGGCGCGCGGCTTCGAATGCCGCGTTGCCGTCGATCCGTTCGCCGTCTGCGCGATCGCGCGCGACTGGCAGCCGTTCGCGGTCGTGCTCGATATCGCGATGCCGGGCCTCGACGGGCTGCAGCTTGCGGCGCGGCTGCGTGGCGATCCGCACACCGGCGACATGCTGCTCGTCGCGTGCAGCGGCTTCGCGTCGCAACGCGATTGCGAGGCGGCGAAGCAAGCCGGGTTCGACGCGCACTGCGCGAAGCCGCTGACGCCGCATCGGCTGCTCGGCTACCTGGATGCGGCGAGCGGCCGCGCGCAGCGGGACGGGGAGGTTACACGGCGCTTGTAAAAACGCCGCCGGGGCGGGGTGGCGCAGGCATCAACCACCGGTGCGCGTGGCGGCGCGCGCGGCGGACCTGCCCGCGACGACGGCCAGGCCGCCGGCGCACGCGAGCAGTGCCGCGCTCATCGCGAAGGTCGCGCGGTAGCCGTGCAGGTCGAACAGCATGCCGCCGATCGTCGCGCCGAGCCCGATCGCGAGTTGCACGACCGCCACCATCAGGCCGCCGCCGGCTTCCGCATCGTGCGGCAGCGTACGGGCGAGCCACGTCCACCAGCCGACCGGCGCCGCGGTGCCGAGCAGGCCCCATGCGCCGAGCAGGCAGGCGGTTGCCGCCGTGGAGCCGCCGAAGAGCGTCAGCGCTACCGCAATCGCGGCCATCAGTGCCGGCGTGGCCACGAGTGTCCGGTAGAGCCCGTGTTCCAGGACGCCGCCGATCAGGACCGTTCCCGCGAAGCCCGCGACGCCGATCACGAGCAGGATCAGCGACAGTGTGACGGTGCCTGCGTGCGTGACGGTTTCGAGGAAGGGGCGCAGGTAGGTGAACAGCGTGAACTGGCCCATGAAGAACACGCTGACCGCCGCCATGCCGAGCGCGACCGGCGGCCGGGCCAGCAGCCTGAGCGCGTTGGCCGACGTGCCGCGCGGCGCGGACTGCATCGACGGCAGGCTGACAAGCTTCCAGCCGAATGCGATCGCGGCGACCGGCACGACGCAGAAGAACGCCCAGCGCCACCCGACGATCCCGCCCAGAAAGCTGCCGAGCGGAGCCGCGACGACGGTCGCCAGCGCATTGCCACCATTCACGATCGCCAGCGCGCGCGGCACGTGCGGTGCCGGCACGAGGCGCATCGCGGTGGCGGCCGACATCGACCAGAAGCCGCCGATCGCCACGCCGATCAGGGCGCGGCCGGCGATGAACGCCGCGTAGTTCGGCGCGAATGCGACGAGCGTGCCGGACACGATCGTCAGCAGTGTCAGCACCAGCAGCAACGGCTTGCGATCGCGCCGGCCGGCGAGCGATGCGATGAAGAGGCTCGTGACCAGCGCGAACGCGCCGGATACGGAGATGGCCTGGCCGGCCTGGCCTTCGGTGACGTGCAGGTCACCTGCAATCGGGGTGAGCAGGCTGACCGGCATGAACTCGGAGGCGACCAGCGCGAACGCGCCGAGCGACATCGCGAGGACGGCGCCCCACGCGGCCGCACCGTCAGGTGCGGTGCCGCGATCGGGCGTGGAGACGGAGGGCATGGCGGGAACCGGATCGGAACAAGACGTGGGTCGCGCGCTCAGTCGCAACGCGTCGTGGCGCCGTGCACGGCGAGCTGCGTGCGCGCGTCGTCGGCGCGCCCGGCGTGCACGCGGGCCGCGGCGGCCTGGGCATCGTCGACCCAGCTGCGCGGGTTCATGCGCGCCGGATTGAAGCCGGCGGCCTCGTAGCGCAGCATGTCCTGGCGGACCTGCTCGCGTGTCAGGCCCGGTGCGGATTGCGCGAACAGTGGGCCGGATGCGGCAAGCGCGGCGACGGCGGCGGCAGCGAGAAAGCGGGTAGTCATGAGGTGGGCTCCGTATGCGGGGGAGTCCGAGCGTCCGGGCTTTGCCGAGGCGCATCGGGTCGATGGCTTCGCAGTCTAGCGAGCCGCCGCGGATCGATTAAGTAGCGCGGCACGCTTGGACTCATGAGCCAAACTGATGAATCGCCGCCGGCGGTGCTACGATTGGCGTCCGTCCCGACCGGAGCTTTTCGACATGGCGCGCGAAAATTTGAACGACCTGCTCGTCTTTCTCGCGGTGGCCCGCGAGCGCAGCTTCACGCGCGCGGCCACGCGGCTCGGCGTGTCGCAGTCGGCGCTGAGCCATACCATCCGCGATCTCGAAGCGCGGGTCGGCGTGCGGCTGCTGACGCGCACGACGCGCAGCGTGTCCACGACCGACGCGGGCGAAGCGCTGTTCCAGGCGGTGGCCCCGCGCATCGACGAGATCACCGCGCAACTGGCCGCGCTGTCGGATTTCAGGGACAAGCCGGCCGGCGTGGTGCGCATTACGGCCACCGAGCATCCGATCGATACGGTCATCTGGCCGAAACTTAGGCAGGTCCTGCCCGACTACCCGGATATTCGCGTCGAGCTGTCGGTCGATTACGGGCTGTCGAACATCGTCGAGGAGCGCTACGACATCGGCGTGCGCTACGGCGACCAGGTGGCGAAGGACATGATCGCCGTGCGGATCAGCCCGGATGTCCGGATGGCGATGGTCGCGGCGCCGGCGTATCTCGACGGCCGCAAGCCGCCGAAGAAGCCGCAGGACCTGCTCGATCACGATTGCGTCACGTTGCGGCTCGCCACGGCGAAGGGCATCTATGCGTGGGAGCTGAAGAAGGGCAGGAACGACGTGCTGGCGCGCGTGAACGGCCGGATCACCTGCAATACGCAGCCGCACATGGTCCAGGCGGCGCTCGACGGCTTCGGCATCGCGTTCGTCACCGAGGACATCGTGCTGGAGCATGTCCGCAGCGGCCGCCTGCGGATCGTGATGCCGGACTGGTGCCCGGTTTTTCCCGGCTACCACGCGTACTACCCGAGCCGCCGCCCGGCGTCGCGTGCGTTCACCGTCGTGATCGACGCGCTGCGGCATCGCGCGTAGCGCGTGTCGCGTCGGGGCCGCCGTCGCGACGCCCGGCAAGAAAAAACGCCCCGCGCGGGCGGGGCGTTCGACGCGGCTGCGCCGGCGAACCGGCGCCGCGTGGCGGCGCGATCAGTGACGGTCGCGTGCGCGCGGGTCGTTGAGTTCCTCGGTCGGGTCGGTCAGCCCGAGTTCGTCGCCGGCGCTCCAGTACGGTGTGCTGCCGTAGAACTCGTGCAGCGGCGCGGCCCATTGCGGATCGGCCATCGCCGGCCAGTGGTCCTTGTCGAACCCCGGTGCGTTGCGGATCCGCTCGGACGACACCGACAGCAAGAAGCATTTGCGCTCAGTGTCGAGCGTGAGCGCGCTCCACGGGATCGCGTGCAGCTTGTCGCCGATGCCGAGGATGCCGCCGCTCGACAGTACCGCGTAGGCGACGCGGCCGGAGCGCACGTCGAGCATGATGTCCTTGATCTTGCCGACGTCGTCGCCATCGGTCGTATAGACCTTGTTACCTTCGAGCGTATCGGCCGCCATCACGTCGGGGCCAGGGCCGGCCGCCGTTGCGGCGCCCTTGCCGATGATGCGGGTCTGACCTTGATCGGAAGTCTGCATGGTTTCCTCCAGGCTGCATGTGGCGCGACGGTGCCCGGGGCGGGCCCTGCGGGTCGCGCGGGGTGGTCGGGACGGGGCGGCGAGCGCTCCGTCACGTCTGCTTCGGTTGCGACACGCCTTCGAGCGTGTTCGCGAGATCGTCACGCTCCGGGCCGGCCATGCGCGTCGCGATGTCCGCGAGCGACAGCATGCCGACCAGCCGCTTGTCGTGATCGACGACCGGCAGGCGGCGCAGTTGCGCGTCCGCCATGTAGTGCTGGATCTCGTCCAGCGAATCGTCGTCGAAACACCATTCGATCGGGCCCGACGCGACTTCGTGGATGCGCGTCTCCGGCGGCTTGCCGGCTGAAATCGCGCGCACCGCGAGGTCGCGGTCCGTCACCATCCCGATCAGCCGGTTGTTGTCGCACACGGGCAGCGCGCCGACGTCGTAGCGCTCCATCAGTTGCGCGGCATGACGGATCGAGTCGGTCGGTGCGATGTGCACGACGTCCTGCGACATGATTTCGTTGACGCGATGCATGAATTTCTCCTCTCGGGTTCGGTACTTCAATGATTCGAAACGGGCGGTACGGAATCAGCAAGCCGCATGCCGCAGGCGCTCATGCGTCGCCGCGTTCGCGCTTGTCCTGCCACGGCCCGTCGTCGTGCGTGCCGGGCGGCGTGTCCGGCTCGATGCGCGTGACGCCACCGGTCGCGGGCGGGTCGCTCGCGGGAAACGTGTCCTCGAGCTGCTTGTCGATATGGCGTTCCGAATGATGCGTACGCGCGCGGTCGCGGTGCTTGAGCGGCGGCGACGGGTCGGGTTGCCGTTCGTGTGCCGGCGCGTCGTGGCCGGTCCGGGTCGAATCCTTCATCGCGAGCCTCCGTGTCGATGCCAATGGCGTGTGCCTGCCGCAACGGCCGTGCCCGGTACGCGCGGGGTTCGCGCCGGACTTCGGCGGCACGCAACTTGCCACGAAGGCGATGACCGCGGCGCGTGGTACGGAAGGTGCCCGCCCCGCACACTTCGAGCGGGAGGCACGATGACGATTCCGAAACGACGACCTGGCGTGCGCTACGAGGTCAATGTATGCGGCGGCGGATTCGATTCGCTGAAGAACCATTTCAACGAATGGAAGCATGAACCGCTGATTTACCGGCCCGAGCGCCGGATGTTCGAAGGCAAGGCCGACGTGCGGCCGCTCGGCGGCGATGCGTTCGGCTCGACCGAGCCGGCGCGGTTCGCGCTGCAGCGCGCGTGCGAGCCGTCCGACCCGTATGCGCTCGCCGCGCAGGTGCACGACGACGGCCGCGAGCTGTGGCTAGTGATGGCCGCTTACGACGCGTAGCCGCGCCGTTGCAAGATTTGCAGCGAACGGTGTAGCGAAGGCACGGCAGGCCATTCGTGTCGCCCGCGTGTGCGTCGCGGCGGACCTTCGGATGACGTGAAGGACGGCATGCGGCTTGCGCGCCCTCGGCAGGCGAAGGTCGCGTCCGCTACCGACCCGCGGACCCCGCCATGAAGGAGCGCCGATGACACCTGACCCAACGCAGTGGTTGCAGCGGCCCGAACCGCCGCTGCCCGACATCGGGCCGGATCCGGAACCGCCCGATCCCGACGACGTGCCCCCCGACCTGCCTGAACCTTACCGGCAACCCGAGGGCGATCCACCGGGGCATGCGCCGCCCGAGCGCGAGCCGCCCGTGCATACGCCGCCGATGAGCGCGGTATCGGGAACGCGCAAAGAGGCATTGCCATGAGCATCCGCGTGAAACCCGGCGTGTTGCGCGACATCGCCGAAACGCTCGGCCGCCATTTCGAGGCGCACGCGATGCCGTTCCATATCGAGGAAGCGCCGGTCGGCGCACTGCATATCGGCTTTCGCGTCGACGGCCATCCTGCGTCGCTGACCGTGGCGTTCGACGCCGACGCGTTCGCCGCGCTCGAGCAGGCCGGCATCGAATCGCAGCGCCGCGCGCTCACGCGCGTGGCGGTGGAATTCGACGCGATGATGGCGCGTCGCACCCCGACCGCCTACGCGGGCGATTTCCATTTCAACCGGCTATGAGACGCCGGGCACAGGGAGGATTTCGATGAACCCGATCCAGACGATACGCATGGGCATCCTGGCGTGTGCCGCCGCGTGCGCGCTGGGCGCCTGCACGCAACCGGCGAACGGCCCCTACGGCACTCGCGGGGCGCCACCCGACAGCCGTGGCGCACAGTCGACCACGACGATGCCCGACGCGCATGCGCGTGACGCCACGCGGCCGTCGCCGGGCACCGTGATGCCGCAGGGCGCGGCCGGCGGCGAAGCGGCCGACGGGCCGTCGACCGGCTCGAACGATGCGCAGGGCGACCGGCCGCTGCCGGGCACGCCGCCGCTGATGCAGTACTGACCCGGCACCGCAACATCACCCACGGCGTGCGGGCGGGACCGCGTACGTCGTGCGGCGCGCCGTCCGATCGCATCGATGCGAAGCGATGACTGGTCACGACCCGACATGCTTTCCGGCTTACGGAAATGCGTGTCCAAAACTTTCCGCCGGCTTGTAAATAAGCGGCTCCCGCCCGCAGCGACACGCGGGGCGCACCCACAGCCGACGCGCTTCGACGACCTGGCACGCTCAATGCATGAGGGATGCAGACGGTCAACCGTGAATCGAATCGCCTGACGGCTTTCGAGGCCGGGTTCGCCGGGCGCCTCGCGGCCGAGGCATCGTTCTTGCGCGTTGCACCGTGACGAAGGATCGCCGGGCGATGACGATGCCGCCGGCCGGCCCGCGGTGCGGCGACGCGGCCAGGCGGCCAGGCGATTCAACCGCGTTCACCGCGTTCAACCGCGTGCGCACCATCGCTTGCCGCGATGCGCGCATTCACGAGAGGAGGAGCACGACCATGCCAGCAAAATCTCAGGCCCAGCAACGCGCCGCCGGGGCCGCCCTGTCGGCCAAGCGCGGCGAGACGAAAATGAAGGACCTCAAACCGCCTTCGAAGTCGATGGCCAAATCGATGAGCGAGAAGGAGCTCGAAAAAATGGCCTCCACGCCGACCCACGGCAAACCGAAACACAAGCACGACGCCTGATCGACGCCGACGCGCGTCGGCGACCGCTGTCATCCAGGAGGGTTCCATGCTTCGATACGCCATCATCTTCTTCATCATCGCGATCATCGCGGCCGTGTTCGGGTTCGGCGGCATCGCAGCCGGCGCGGCGGAGATCGCGAAGATCCTGTTCTACATCTTCGTGGTGATCTTCCTGGTCACGCTGCTGCTGGGCGTCGTCCGACGATGAGCGTCACGCCCGACCGGTCGCAGCGCATCGCGGAACTCGAGCACGCGCTTGCGAACGGGTTTCCGTCCGAATCGACCGTCGTCGTGCACGCGGACGACGCGTCCGGGCGGCTGACGATCCAGGTGTCCTGGGTGCGTGTGCCGGCCGACGCAAGCGCGCGCGACTGGCGTTGCGCGGTCGACCTGCGGTTCGATCCGGACGTGATCACGCGCTACGCATCGCTCGACGCAGCCGGCCGGCTGCGCGTGCGCACCCGTTTGTGCGATAGCGCGCGGCGCGCGGTGGATGCGCGCAAGCCGCGCGTCGAGGATGCGGCGATCGAGTGCAACGTGGCGCCCGACGTGACGCGCGCCGAACTCGACGCGGCGTTGCGCGCGCCCTGACGCCACCGCCGGCCGGCGGGTGCGGTCGCGCCCGGCCGCGCCGGTTTTCCTGCTGTCCGCCCGTGCGGGTCGCGGCAACGCGGCGCACGCATGGCGGATACCCCTTCGAATGCCACGAGGACCTGATCGATGACCCATTCCCCCTCATCCGGAACGACGCCGCCCGCCCAGCCGCAGGACAGCGCGAAATCGCGTCAGCTCGACGAGCACCGTTCGCGGCCCGACCACGAGGCACTGCGCACCAACCAGGGCGTGCGGATCGCCGACAACCAGAACACGTTGCGTGGCGGCACGCGCGGCCCGTCGCTGCTCGAAGACTTCATCATGCGCGAGAAGATCACGCATTTCGATCACGAGCGCATTCCGGAGCGCGTGGTGCACGCGCGCGGCTCGGCCGCGCACGGCGTGTTCCGCGTGTACGAGCCGATGGCCGACTACACGAAGGCCGCGTTCCTGCAGGATCCGGCCGCGGAAACACCGGTGTACGTGCGCTTCTCGACGGTCCAGGGGCCGCGCGGCTCGTCCGACACCGTGCGCGACGTGCGGGGCTTCGCGGTGAAGTTCTATACCGAAGAGGGCAACTACGACCTCGTCGGCAACAACATGCCGGTGTTCTTCATCCAGGATGCGATCAAGTTTCCCGATTTCGTGCACGCGGTGAAGCCCGAGGCGCCGAACGAGATGCCGACCGGCGCGTCCGCGCACGACACGTTCTGGGATTTCGTGTCGCTGGTGCCGGAAACCACCCACACGGTGCTGTGGCTGATGTCCGACCGCGCGCTGCCCGCGAGCTACCGCGCGATGGACGGCTTCGGCGTGCACACGTTCCGCTTTGTGAACGCCGCCGGCGCCGTGCGTTTCGTGAAGTTCCACTGGCGGCCCGTGAGCGGCGCGTATTCGCTGCTGTGGGACGAGGCGCAGCGGATTGCCGGCCATGACCCGGATTTCAACCGGCGCGACCTGTGGATGGCGATCGAGCGCGGCGACTATCCGGAGTTCGAACTCGGCGTCCAGATGATCGATCCGGCCGATGCCGACAAGTTCGACTTCGACCTGCTCGACGCGACCAAGCTGGTGCCGGAAGAACTCGTGCCGGTGCGGCCCATCGGCCGGATGACGTTGAACCGCAATCCCGACAACTTCTTCGCGGAAACCGAGCAGGTCGCGTTTCATCCGGGGCACGTGGTGCCCGGCATCGACTTCACGAACGATCCGCTGCTGCAGGGGCGCCTGTTTTCGTACACCGACACGCAATTGAGCCGGCTCGGCGGCCCGAACTTCCACGAGATCCCGATCAACCGGCCGGTGTGCCCGTTCGCGAACAACCAGCGCGACGCGATGCACCGGCAGACGATCAACGTCGGGCAGGCGTCGTACGAACCGAATTCGACGAGTGGCGGCTGGCCGCGCGAGACGCCGCCCGCGCCGGCCGGCGGCGGCTTCGAGACCGTGCACGAGCCGCTCGAAGGCGACAAGGTGCGCGTGCGCAGCGAATCGTTCGCCGATCATTTCTCGCAGCCCGCGCTGTTCTACCAGAGCATGACCGACATCGAGCAGCGGCATATCCGCGACGCGTACTGCTTCGAGCTCGGCAAGGTGACGCAGCCGCACATTCGCGAGCGGGTGGTCAACGACATGATCGCCCGCTTCGACGCGGGGCTGGCCGCGCAGGTGGCCGAACGGCTCGGGCTGCCCGCGTCGCACGGAGGCGCGACGCCGGCGGTCGCGCAGCGTTCGCCCGCGCTGAGCCTGATCGGCCGCTCGAAGCCCGGCATCCGGTCGCGCAAGATCGCGCTGATCGCGACCGCCGGGACGAGCGAGACGCTCGTCCAGCAGGTGCGCGATGCGCTGCAGGCCGCGCACGCGGTGCCGACGATCGTCGCGCCGACGCTGGCGCCGATCGGCAGCATCGTGCCGCAGGCGACGCTGGCCGGCATGCCGTCGGTGATGTTCGACGCGGTGTTCGTGTGCGGCGGCGACAGCGACGGTCGCGACCTTGCGCACAGCGCCGACGCGCGGCATTTCGTGCGCGAAGCGTTCAAGCACCTGAAGCCGATCGCGGCCGTCGGGGCGGGGCGGCAATTGCTGAGCGCCGCGCACCTGCCGGATCCGGCCGAAGGCGTGTGCGTCGGGGAGGCCGTCGATCTCGACGCAGTCCTGAACGACCTGTCCGACCACCTCGGCCGTCATCGCGTCTGGGCACGCGAGCAGCAGGCCGCCGAGTTGCCGGCCTAGCGCCGCGCGATCATGGACGTCGTCGTCGCGCTGTTCGGACAGGGCCGGATGCTCGGCCCCGGGCAGATGGTGCTGCGGGCGATCGTCGTGTTCGTGGTCGCGCTGGTGCTGATCCGCATCGCCGGGCGGCGCGCGTTCGGCCAGCGTTCGCCGTTCGACCACGTGGTCGGCATCCTGCTCGGCGCGATCCTGAGCCGCGCGGTGGTCGGTGCGTCGCCGTTCGTCGCGACGGTGGCCGCGTCGCTCGCGATCGCGCTGCTGCATCGCGTGATCGGCTGGGCCTGCGTGCGCTCGCGCCGCCTCGAGCGGCTGCTGGTCGGCGCGGAGCGCGAGGTGTATCGCAACGGCCGCTTCGACGACGCGCAGATGCGCGCGGCCCTGATCACGCCGACGGACATCCGTGAAAGCGTGCGTCAGGCGCTCGGCGCGGACGACCTGTCGGACGTCGACGCGGCGATCCTGGAGCGTAACGGCCACGTCAGCATCGTGCGGCGCAGCCGTTGCCGAAAGCCGTGACGGCCGCGTGCGGCGGATGCCGCAAGGAGAACATCGATGACACGCATGATCTGGAAGGGCGCGATCAGCTTCGGGCTCGTTCACGTGCCCGTGCAGCTGTTCCCGGCCACGCGCACCGTGAAGCCGTCGTTCCGGCTGCTCGACAAGCGCTCGATGGACCCGGTCGGCTATCGGCAGATCAACAAGCGCACCGGCAAGGAAGTCACGCGCGAGGACATCGTGCGCGGCTACGAGTACGAGAAGGAGCGCTATGTCGTGCTGACCGACGACGAGATCCGCGCGGCGAACCCCGAGTCGACGCAGACCGTCGACATCGTCACGTTCGTCGACGAGGACGCCGTGTCGTTCCTGTATCTCGACACGCCGTACTACCTCGTGCCGGACCGCAAGGGCGAGAAGGTCTATGCGCTGCTGCGCGACGCGCTGAAGGACAGCGGCAAGATCGGCATCGCGCACGTCGTGATGCGCGACCGCCAGCATCTCGGCGCGCTGATTCCGGTCGGGCCGCTGCTCGCGCTCGATACGCTGCGCTGGCAGGAGGAACTGCGGCCGCTCGACGAACTGTCGGTGCCGGCCGTCGACGCGAAGCGCGCGGGCGTCAGTGCGCGCGAGCTCGCGATGGCGAAGAAGCTGATCGACGACATGTCGGGCTCGTGGACACCCGACGAGTATCACGACACGTTCCGCGACGACATCCTCGAGCTGGTCGAGCGCAAGGTGCGCGCGGGCCGCGTCGAGGAAATCGAGGACCGGCCCGCGCAGACGGCGCGCACGGCGACCAACGTGGTCGATCTCACCGAGCTGCTCAAGCGCAGCCTGAAGGGCGGCGGCGGTGCACGTGCCGCACGCACGGACGACGACGAGGATGCCCGCGCGCCTTCGCATGCGACGGCCGCGCGGCGCAAGCCTGCGGCGAAGACATCCGCGAAACGCACGGCGAAGACGCCGGCGAATGCCCCGGCGAAGCGCGCGGCCGCGAAGCACGGCGCGACCGGCACGCACGCGGCGAAGAAGGCCGCCGTGCGCCGCAAGCACGCCGCGTGACGGCACGGGAAGGAGGGTGACGCGATGGCCGGCAAGCTCGAACCCTATCGCCGCAAGCGCCGCTTCGATGCGACGCCGGAACCCGCGGGGGCGCCCGGGCGGCGGCGCGCGCATGCGGATGCCGATGCGAGCGCGCACGACGCGCATCAGGCGCGATCCTCCGCGCGCACGGCCAGGCCGCTGCGCTTCGTTATCCAGGAGCATCACGCGCGGCGGCTGCACTACGATTTTCGTCTCGAACTCGACGGCACGCTGAAGTCATGGGCGGTGCCGAAAGGGCCGAGCGTCGATCCGTCGGTGAAACGGCTGGCCGTGCACGTCGAGGATCATCCGCTCGAATATGCGTCGTTCGAAGGCGAGATCCCGGCCGGCCATTACGGCGCGGGCTCCGTCGCCGTGTGGGACGAGGGCACGTGGACGCCCGACGGCGGCATTGCCCGGGCGCGCGACGGCTACCGCGCGGGCAAGCTGACGTTCCGGCTCGACGGCACGAAGCTGCACGGCGGCTGGGCACTGGTGCGCAGCGGGCGGCAGCAGGGGCGCCAGGAGCAATGGCTGCTGATCAAGGAGCGCGACGACGACGCGCGCGATGCGGCCAGCTTCGATGTCGTCGCGCAGCAGCCGGGCAGCGTGCACGACGGCCGGGCACAGGCGTCGCGCTCGGCGCCTGCCCACCCGCCGCATGACGGCGGGGCACGCACGACGGCGATCGATCCGTCGCAGGTGGAAGGCGCGGTGCGCGCAGCATTGCCCGATCGCGTGACGCCGCAACTCGCGACGCTCGTCGATGCACCGCCTGCTCACGACGATTGGCGCTACGAAGTGAAATTCGACGGTTACCGGATTCTTGCGCGGATTGCAGGTCGCGGTGCGCGGCGGCATGTCACGCTGATGACGCGCGAAGGTCGCGACTGGACGCCGAAACTGCGCGTGCAGCGCGACGCGCTTGCGGCCCTCGACGTCGACAACGCGTGGCTCGACGGCGAGGCCGTCGTCCTGGGCGAGCATGGGCTGCCCGATTTCCAGGCGCTGCAGAACGCGCTCGGCGCGGGCCGTTCGGACGCGGTGACGCTGTTCGTGTTCGACCTGCCGTTTCTCGACGGATACGACCTGCGCGATGCGCCGCTCACCGCGCGGCGCGCGCTACTCGAACCGTTGCTCGCCGGCAGCGATCCCGCGCGGCTGCGCTACTCGCCCGATCTCGGCGACGACGTCGCGTCGCTGATCGCGAGCGCGTGCGATACCGGGCTCGAAGGGTTGATCGGCAAGCGCGCGGAGTCACGCTATCGCGGCGGCCGCTCGTCCGCTTGGATCAAGCTGAAATGCCGGCGGCGCCAGGAGTTCGTGATCGGCGGCTATACCGAGCCGTCGGGCAGCCGGCACGGCTTCGGCGCGCTGCTGCTCGGCGTGTACGAACCGGCCGCGGGCGGCAAGCGGCCCAGGCGGTCCCATGTCGCCGCGCCATTGCGCTATGTCGGCCGGGTCGGCACCGGGTTCGATACGCGTCTGCTTGACCGGCTCGCGGCGACGCTGCGCCAGCACGAACGCAGCGCGACGCCGTTCGATCCGCCGCCGCGCGAACGGTCCCGCACGCGCGTCCACTGGGTCGAGCCGACGCTCGTCGCCGAATGCGAATTCGCGGAATGGACGAGCGACGGCATCGTGCGGCAGGCGGCGTTCATCGCGCTGCGCGAAGACAAGCCGGCGCGGCAGATCGTCCGCGAAGTGCCACGGCCAACCGAAACGGAGGCAACGATGAACGAATCCCGCGCGGCGCACGACGCATCCCCGCGTGCCCCGCATACCGATACGGCGCACGGTCGCACGCGCGGCGCGCGATCGTCCGCGTCTTCCGGCGACACGCAGGGAGCGGCCGCCGACGATCGTGTCGGCCGCGTGCGCATCACGCATCCCGATCGGGTGCTCGATCCGCAAAGCGGCACGCGCAAGATCGACCTCGCGCACTACTGGCAATGGGTCGCGCCGTGGCTGCTGCCGGACCTGAAGGGCCGGCCCGTGTCGCTCGTGCGCGCACCGGGCGACATTGCCGGCGAACTGTTCTTCCAGAAGCATGCCGAGCGCCGCGAGATCCCGTTCGTCACGCAGCACGAAGGGCTCGATCCCGGCCACGGGCCGCTGCTGTTGATCGACAGCGTCGATGCGCTGCTCGGCGCCGCGCAGATGGGCACGATCGAGCTGCACACGTGGAACGCGCACGCGTCGAACATCGAGCGGCCGGATCGCATCGTGTTCGACCTCGATCCCGATCCGGCGCTGCCGTGGCGCGCGATGATCGACGCCGCGCAGCTCGTGCGCGGGCTGCTCGACGAGCTGGGGCTCGTCTCGTTCTGCAAGACGAGCGGCGGCAAGGGGCTGCACGTCGTCGTGCCGCTCACGCGGCATGCGGGCTGGGACGACGTGAAGAATTTCTCGCGTGCGGTGGCGCAGCACGTCGCGGGTGCGCTGCCCGACCGTTTCACGGCGACGATGGGGCCGCGCCATCGGCGCGGCAAGATCTTCGTCGACTACCTGCGCAACGGCCGCGGCGCGAGCACGATCGCCGCGTATTCGGTGCGCGCGCGGCCCGGCATGGGCGTATCGGTGCCGCTCGACTGGGACGAGGTGCCCGACACGACGGGCGGTGCGCAATGGACGATCGACACGCTGCGCGAACGCCTCGATGCGTTGAAGCGTGATCCGTGGGAAGGCTATGCGCACGCGCGGCAGCGCATCACCGCGTCGATGCGCGCCCGGCTGGGCGCTGAAACGTGAATGCGTCAGCGCTGAAACTGCGGACGGTGGTGCCCGTTTATCGGCGGATTCGCGGAAATCACGCGTGCGATCACGGATGTCGACACGATAGCCGGCACGCGTACCGGTGGCGGCATGGGCCTTGCTGAAAGGAAAGGGCAGGAATTTCCGTCACGTGGTCTCAATCAGGGAGAAAACTTCATGAAATCCGCATCCGAATCGAAGTATGTCGCGCCGCGCGTGCTGGCGTGCGCGGCTGTCGCGATCATCGCGGCCGCGCCTGCCGCCTGGGCGCAGAACTCGCAGCGCCCGGACGAGGGCACCGGGGCGCCGAATCCGTCGATGGACATGTCCACACCGGGCACCAACGGCAACACGGCCGCGCCGCCGCCGCCCGCGCGCATGCAGCAGCACGGTGCGACACGAGGCACCCGCTCGCACAGCGGATCGGCCGGCCATGTGAAGCCGGGCGGCGGCCCCAACGGCGCGGGGGCGGGCGGCAGCGGCGCCGGCAATGGCCCTGGGAATGGCACCGGCGCCGGCAACGGCAGCTCGCCTGGGTCGACGGGCACGGGCGGCGGCGGCGCCGGCGGGGCGGGCAGCGCGGGGTCCAGCGGTTATTGACGGCGCCGTGCCGACGAAGGCGGCGAGGTTTCCCGGGACGGGCACGCCGCCACGACACAGGAGGACATCATGCAATCCAATTCCCGGAACAGGCGGGAGAACGACGACATCGACGAGATCGACGGCGACACGATCGAGGTGGACGATCTCGATACGACGGTGCATGTCGACGTCGCGACGGGCAGGATCAAGTTCCATTCGACCTGGGCGCTCGCGCCCGATGCGCCGCCCGCATACGCGGGGCATGCGGTCGAACTTGCGCTCGACAGCGACACGATGGAGCGCTATGCGGCGCTCGACGACGGCACGCGGATGCGCGTGCATGCGATCTTGCACGACACGGTGCAGGCGATGCTCGACCGTCTGCCCGACACGGACGAGCGCCTGACGCTCACGATCGAAGTGACCGACGCGATGCTGGATGCGGCGAGCCACCTGCAGTAGCCGTGCGGGCAGGGCCGTCTGACGGCTCGCCTGCGGCGGTCGCCGGCCGGACGGCGTCGGGCCTGGCATGCAGGAAATCCGCGTGCCCGGCGCGCGACATCGTTCCCGGACGGCGGGTGCGCCCCGTGGGCGGAAACGGCACGCCGCTTGCTGCAAGACCGGCGCGGCACGACGTGTGCCGCGTCACTGACGGAGGGCTTCATGAGCGGAAGGCTGGTTCATTGCAAGGTGGCGATTCTTGCCGTCGACGGTTTCGAGGAAGCCGAACTCGTCGAACCGCAGCGTGCGCTTGCGGCCGAAGGCGCGCAGGTCGACGTGATTTCGCAGAAGCCCGGCGAAATCCAGGGCTTCAGGCACGTCGACAAGGGCAAGCGCGTGAAGGTCGACCGCACGTTCGACGATGCGCGCGAAGGCGATTACGACGCGGTCGTGCTGCCCGGCGGCGTCGTGAACGGCGACGCGATCCGGATGGTGCCGGCCGCGCGCGAGTTCGTGACGGCGGCCGTCGGCGCCGGCAAGCCGATCGCGGCGATCTGCCACGGCGGCTGGCTGCTCGTGTCCGCCGGCCTCGTGGAAGGCCGCACGATGACGAGCTGGCCGAGCCTTCAGGACGATATCCGTCATGCGGGCGGCAAGTGGGTCGACCAGGAGGTCGTGCGTGACGGCCCGTTCATCACCAGCCGCAAGCCGGACGACCTGCCCGCCTTCAACGGCGCGCTGATCGATTCGCTGGCGCCGCAGCGGGCGTGACCCGTGGCGGGCGACGCCATCCGTCGTGTCGCCCCGGCCGGCGTTCCATCGACGTTCTGCGGCATTACAAAGCGTTGAAAACATTGCACCGACCGCCGCCGGCGTGCGTCGAGCATGCGAGCCCGACGCACGTGCGACTACTCACCGAGCGATCGCCACCGGTGAATTGACGTTCACGACGGCGGTGTCGTGGCCGAACGGCGGCGCAGGCACGAACCGGTCGATCACGCCGGCTTCGAACAGCAGGCAGCAGGTCGAGCCGCCGAACTGGAAATAACCGATCTCGTCGCCCTTGTCGACGCGCTGGCCGGGCACGACGTCGATCACGCAGGACGATACGTCGCCCATGCCGACGAACACGGCGGCAACGGTGCCGATGCCGGGATCGTCGCAGGCGATCGCGACCACGGCGCGCGTGGCGACCGCCGTCATGTACCCCTGGGAGTCGTTCAGTCCGGCCGGGTCGGGGCCCTCCGCCTCGACGACGGAGTAGTAGGTGCCGTGCACGCGGTACGCATGCGTGACGACACCGCGCACGGGTGCGTGCCAGCGATGGTAGTTGTACGCGCTCAGATACGCCTGGTACAGGTCGCCGCCGACGAAGCGCTCGGCGAGCGACAGCCGGGCCGGCGTGAAGATGTCGCGCAGCGAATACGGTTGCGCCTTGATCCAGAACGGGTCGCGCAGCTTCACGTTCGATTCGACGTGGTATGGCGCGGCCTCGCATGCGCTGACGATCACGTGCGGATCGTCGGGCGACGCGACGGGGCGCTCGCCCTCGCGAAAGCGCCGCGTGAAGAAGTCGTTCCACGAAGTGAAGCCGCCGTGCGGCTGGTCGTCGCGATACTGGAACTGCGACAGCCCGATGCGCTTGCGCGCCGCGTCGCAGAACCAGCCGTCGGGCGCCGACGTGTCGAGATGCGTGCGCGAATGCGGGCCGCCAAGGAAGCCGCACCACACGTTCAGCACGTTCTGCAGATGCGCGTTGACGGTGGCGTCGCGAAACACCGCATGGCCCGACGGCATGCACATCGGCCAGTCGAGAAACGCATTGATCGGGCACACGATCAGGCTCGCGTCGCTGAACGGCGGCGTGTAGGTCATCAGGTGATCCAGGACGGTCATCAGCTCGCCGATCGACGCATAGCCGAGCTGGCGGCCCGATTCGACCGCTTCATCGATCGCGCGGACCAGGCTCATGCGCAGCACCGCGTGGTCGTCGAACAGCCGCGCGAGTTCCTGCACGGCCGGCGTACGCAGCCGGTCGCCGGCTTGCGCGCGGGCCTCCGCCGCGACTTTTTCGCGGAACGCGGCCATGTGCGCTTCTTCGCGGGCCATCCATTCGCCGAGCCGATGGCGCTGGGGCGGCGGCGGGTTGAGGTCGGTCGGCATCGTTGTCTCCGGGGCGATTGTCGGGAATCGATGCAAGGAGCAATCCGCCTGCCCGGTGGGGGCATCGATCTTGCGGATCGGGTGCGCGCCCATGGCGTGCCGCCAGCGCGACGAGCCGTTCCGGCATGCGTTCACGGATTGTTCTGTTTCACGCAACAGGCTGATGTTGTCTGCCGACCTACTGCCGAATTCACGATGACCCTAGGATCTGTCGCGCAGGCTCTCGCACAGGCACCAGGGTGAGCACGTCATCGGTGCGACTCATGTTTGAAGTGCGAGCGCGGAATCCGCGTCGACGATCGTTGCATGCACTGCATCTCGGGTGTCAACCTGGCCGTACGAAACATCACACCGAACCTGGCTTGGCATCGCGCCATGAGATTTGATATTTTTCTGCGATCGGGTATCTGCTCCACGGTACTTTTTGCAATCGTGCCCGCAGTTGCTTTTGCTGATCCGCTTACCGTAACGGTCGACCATCTCGACCATGACGGTCAGTTCACGAATGCTCAGGTGTACAACGGATTCGGATGCCGCGGCGACAACGTCTCGCCTCGCGTCTCGTGGGCACACGTTCCGCCGGGAACCAGAAGCATCGTCGTCACCCTGTACGATCCTGATGCCCCGACCGGCGGGCTCGGCTGGACGCATTGGGAAGTCGTCAATATCCCGCCTTCGGAAACGTCGATTCGTAAAGGTGCATCGGGAGATGCGCGCCTCATGCCGGTGGGCGCGCTAGAGACGCTGACCGATTTCGGCGAGTCCAGGTACGGTGGGCCATGCCCGCCTCAAGGTGAGTCTCATCGATATGTCGTGACGGTATCCGCCCTGTCGATTCCGCATGTCGACGTGAAACCGACGTCGAGTCCGGCGGCCGTTGCCTATCAGATGCATGGAAACATTCTTGGGCAGGCACGATATGTCGCGAGCTACCACCGATCGTCGAATTGACGGTGCGCGCCGGTTCGCTCGCGGCTTGCCCTATCGCACCAATACCGCCTTCACGCAGGCCGGACCCAGCGGCTCGCCGTTGTCCGAGAGCGCGCTGAGCGGATAGACCCTGATATCCATGCGTGGCCGCTCGAAAGAATCGAAGACCCACCGGCCGTGTTCGCCGTAATGGGTGTGGCGACTGAACCCCATGGACTCCAGTGCGTGCGTGAATTGAGCGAAAGTGGGCTCACATGCCGTCAACGGAGAGGCCTGCGTACCGGGAATCGGATCAAATATCAGGTCCACACGCGGCCCGGTATCACCGACCGTCACCCGCTGGAGACTGAATGCCCAGTTGCCCGGCAAGCGTTGACCATAGCCGAACTGATCCTTGCCGATCGCCGTGGTCTGCACGCCGAAGATGCGGTGTACCGTTTCGGGCGTGATGTCGGTAACCTGCCCGCTTGCCTGAATCAGCGCCAGCATGCGCTGTAGCGCTTGCGTCGCGCTCAGGTTGGCCGGCGTCCGGGATTCGGTAGGCGAATTGCCGGCGGGGTCCGGCGTGGTCGCGTCAGCAGGCTGTCCGTGCACGCTGCCAAACGGGATGCATACACTCAATGCCGCCACGACGATCCCCCACGTGACGAACATGCTGACGGTGCGCCGGACTGAAAATTCCGGAATGCTGCTTCGGGGCGGCATCATGCTGAATCCTTGTGGCGGGTGACGACAGGTAAAGAGAGCGCTTCGCACTCCAGATGGCCAACAGGAGCGGAAATAGGCAGTTCATGTGCGAGCGAATGCTTCGCATCGGCGGAATCGTGCATGTCATGATTCCGCGTGGGAATGAACATCGCTGACGCACCCGATGCGCGCGGTTCTCAGCGTGCCGCGCGAGGGTAGCGGCTGTCGGTCAGGCAGGCGCGTAGCCAGCCCGTGTCTTCCGTGCCCAGTTCGGCTTCGGCGTCCAGCTTGGGCAGGGCCGTTGGCGTCAACGGCGGGCGGCCCGGATGGAGATTCCAGCCGGCGGCCGACTTGCGCGGCTCATCCGCATCCGGATCCGGGCACGGGCTGCCGCCCTCGGCGCTGTCGCCGCATGCTGCAACGGTTTCCAGCCTGCCCTGGACGACGTTGCCGACCAGGCGCGTCTCGTAGTAGCCGCCGCTCGCCCAATCGTCCTGCAGCGTGCAGATCCTGTCATGGTTCTGATAGCGGCGTTCGCTGAAGCATCCATAGCTCAGTTGGCCATCGTGGGGCAGGAAGTCGCATCGGGTCTCGAATCCGGCGAACGGGCCGCCCGTGAATTGCGTTAGAAACGTGCGCTGCGCAAGGGCCGTTTCAAGCAGGCGCGGCGCGGCCTTGCCGCGTTCGCTCAAGGTCTCGGTGCGCTGGCGGATCGCCTGGAGCAGGCTCGCACGCAGGGCCTTGGCATTCGGTGCGCCGGGAAAATCGACCGGATCCGCGAAACGCTTGTCACGCGCCGCGAGCCAGCGCTTCTGACTGCGTACCAGCATCGCGCGCAATTCGCTATCGTTGCCCGCCTGCTGCATGACGGCCGTATAGGTTTTGCCCATTTCCGCATCGGCGGCCTTGAGCTGTTCATCGGCACAGATCGTGTGCTCGACGCGGTTGCTGGCCTTCTTGCAGTCGATTGCATGTGCGGAAGCTGCGGTGAAGAGCAGGGCGACGCAGGCGACGTGCTGGATGATGGGTTTCATGCTGGTTTGCGTACCGATCCGGTTGTTCAGGGGGCAGGCCGCGCTTCAAGTCCTGGCGGCCATGACGATGGTCGGGGCGTGCGCTCAACGCACGCCGAGAGAATAGTCCTGACCGTACACCGAGCGAAGTTCACCCGGCTTGCCCAGGAGCTTGAGCGGGCGATACCTGGCGTTGGACAGGATGCGCGTGGCGCGCGGGTAGAACCCCGGGTCGGATGCGAGCCCCTGTACGTGCGCCATGTCGGCCGGGATACGGGTGAGGGTATAGCGCGTCAGGTCGCACTGGATCTGGCCGCCGACGATCTCGCACGCTTGCTTGTCGTAGTCCGCGTTGGGCGGCGTGGGGTACAGCCCGTCAATCACGACGGCTTCGCCCGCCGCGACGCTGAACGAAGCAAACTCGCGCTTGAGCCGGGTCGAGACCGCCAGCCCGTCGACGGACTTCTCCCGGGTGACGGTCTTCCATCCCGCGGGCTCGGTCATCTCCGACACCGTTCTCTTCTCCGTCGCCCAGAATGCGCAGCCGCCGCCCTGGACGAAGATCGACGAGCAGTACGTATCCGTGACCTCACGGTCACGAAACTGCGCGTTGAACCATTCCTGCGACTGGATGAAGTCGGTGTTCTTCTTGGGCAGCAAGGCGATCTGCCCCAGCGGCGAACGCCCCGGCTTCTGCTGGGTGCCGAGCTGCGACATCGTGTCGGCGGTCGTCTCGTAGGTATTGCCGGCGACCGTGTAGGTACCCGGATTGACGATGTAGACGAAGTACTGCGTGTTGCCCGCCACGAAGGTCGAGACATAGCCGTGCAGCCCCACTTCGGTGAAGGGTTCGTCCGGCCCCACGCGTATCACGTCACGGGCGTTGGCCTTGTTTTGCCAGATGGTGGTGGCGGTCACGTCGGTACGGAATGCCCATTTCTTCTCGTTGACGGCTTCGTCGCCGGTGTACTTTCTGTCGAGGTTGATGGCGGGCACGATCACGAGGGACTTGCCGGCCACCACGGCGCGGTTGATCAGCCAGTCGATGCCGGCGTGCCAGCGTTCCAGCTTACGCTCGCGGGGCAGCGCCGGCGGCTCTTTCGATTCGCCCGGCGCCGCCGCGGTGGCGGCCGCGACGAGCGAGCAGATTTCCTTGCGCAGTGTTTCGTCGTCCATCTCCTGCTTCGGGTTGAGTCGGGCGACCACGGAGATCACGCCCAGCGACTCCTCCAGCATGAAGCGAATCGGGAACGCGCGCTTCTCGCCCTGGTCCGGGAGCGGCTGGACGAGCGTGACTTCGGTCAGCGTGCCGTGCCGTTCGTTCGACGTCACGCCCAGCTTGGCTGCGGTGGCCGCTTGTGTTAGCCGGGCAGCCGCGTCGGCCGGGTTCAGCGCCTTGATCGGCAGCCAGGTGGTGTAGTGGCGGCCGGTGACGCCATCCAGTGCGGGGCGGAAGTTGTAGGTGCAGGTGGTAAAGGCGGGCGCGGCCGGGAAGGCGTCGCCGGGCGACGCGGGCGCCGTAGCCGCCACGCCGGTGCTCACTGCGTTACGGCTCATGTCGACGCGGCCGAGCATGCCGCACATGCCGCCCCGGATGGTTTCGGGGGCTGCCTGCATGCCTGGGGGCAACGTCGTCGCCACGGAAAGGGTTTTCGTGTCCTGATTGGCCGTCAGCGTAATGGCGAATCCGCGGGCGCGGTCACTTTGCTGTTGCTGTATCGTCAGCTGGCCGGCCGAACCGGTGTAGTTCTCGTCGCCGATCAGGAAGCCGTCGCCCGCGGCAATCTGCTTGAGTTGCGCGATGGCGTTGCGTGCGTCCAGGCCCGGAACTGTGGCGAACGTCGAGAAGCGTGTGCCGGCACCGGTGTCGGCTTCACGCTTGAAATTGGCTTCGCAGCCGGCCGCAGCCGCGGCGTGGTGCCAGCCGAGACCCAGCATGAGCCCAAGGAATGTCAGGCGCAGGCGTGCGGAATTCATGATGGTGCTTCCCCCCGTGTAGTGATGGCTTCAAGCCGATGTCTTCCATTCGATCAGCAGTCCGGATGGGCGGTGACGCACTCGAAACTCGCTGCGCGGCCGCATTTGCGGCGCCGGGCAGGTGCTGGCATGCCCGGCTCGGGCGCATGCCCTGACGCCCGCGTGCTCCAGCTCAGGCGTCGGCGCCCTTGCATTTCATGCTTGCGATACGTTGGTCTGGCCGGGAGCGGTAGAACACGAAGTTCGTTGCGCCCGGGCCCTGATTGCCGCCTTCTTCTTCGACGTACGTTTCCGCAAACACCGGCACGGCGGCGTTGGCGATGGTGACCCGGAAGAACACGTTGTTTTGCGTGTTCGGCGCAGTGGTGCCGTAGTCGAGCGCGCATCGGCCGGCGATGCGCCTGACCGTAGCGCGGCTGCCGAGCTGGCGCAGCAGGATGTCCTGCGTGTCGTCGCTCGGGTAGAACTTGCGCAGCGCGATCGACAGGACCGCGGTCGCATTGCCATTGAGGACGACGCCGACGTGGCCTTCGTTGTCCGTCTTGACGCCGGCGTCCTCGCCGACCTTGCCGTCCGGCACATCCACGTCGCCGAAGCCGGCGAGCAGCGTGCTGCCGCCACGGTAGTGCGTGGCCACGGGGGAATGGCTGTCCGGATTGCGGAGCGGCTTCGCGTCGCTCCATTGCATGCCGGGCAGGTTGTCGAACGCCGGCCAGGCTGCCGGCTTCGCCCCGCCGAATACGCCCAACAGTGTTTGCAACGGCGATGCCGCGGCCGTTTCCGATACCTGGGCGGCCGACAACGACACCGCGGAGGCGGGGGCCGTCGTCGGGCTGGCGGGCGGCGTGGCGCGCTGGCACGCGCCCAGGCCGATCAGCAGGACGCCGGCCGATAGCGCACGCCACATGGGGGGCGGGAATCGCATGGGCAGACGTTGCGTGACGCGCTCCTGGTTTGCGCGGCGGCGCGGGTGACGCAGCCAGTGACAGGCGATCAGCGGCATTTGACGTCGTAATCCGTGACAGACGGGAAGTCCCCCTCGCCGACGGTGATCAACGTCAGATTGCCGGCATTGCGGGCGTGCATCAACCGCCGAATAGCATTTTTGTGAAACGTGTTCATTTTCCAAATATTAGGATCGGAAAATATATCGAGAAGTAGAAACACGGCGGCCGTCGTGCGTGCGCCGATTGCCTCGGTCTTGCTGATCGCGATTCTAGTCAAAGTAGATCGACTAGTATACATTCGTCATATCGTTCTTCTTGCGTCGTCAGAGTGCCGACCGGATGCCAACCGATGCAGGGGCGCCGAGTATGGTTTGGGCAGGCATTTCACCGTGACACCGACAGCCGAAATCGACGATGTGCTCGCACACCATGCGACCGGCGCATGTCCTACGTATACGCGGTTGCTGATGTCGTTCGGGGCATCCTCGTGCGATGTGCGCCCGGTTGATGTTCAACTCCAATCGCGGCTGTGTGCCGCTTTCGTTTCGACTGCGAAGCATCGCGTTCGCAGTCGCGATCAGTACCCAGCTCGAGATGACCACGCGTTCCGGACGCCCTGCCATGCAGACAAAAGCCATCAAGAAAGCCACTATTTTGTTCGCCCGGGTCAACCGGGCGACCGCTGACAGGTCGCGTCAACGCCCGGCGGCTGTTTGCGCGACAGTCGGGTTATTGGTCGTCGCCAGCGTGTTTTCGGGGTGTGCGCCGCTATCGGCGTCCGCGCCGGCCGATCCTCAACAACAGGCTGTCGCAGAGCAGCGGAATGCGAACGCGTTGTATAGCCGGAAGGTATTGGCATACAAGCCGATGTTCGAGAATCCCGACGGCTATGGTCGAGCGCAGATACTGGACGCATACGAGGCGGTCCTCCAGCAGTACTCCGTCGCTGCCATCGTGTATGCCCGCATCATCTACCCCGAGGCTCGACAGGCGCTTCCCCCTTCGCTGCAGCCATTGCCGGCGCCGTCGGGGCCGGTCACGCTGGCGGTCGTCAATCGCGACTACGAACACGTGCTCGGAATGAGCGCTGCGTTGTGGGAGATGGATATGGCGGCGAACTTTGGCCGGCCGTCGAAATTGCCGATACCGAAATACACCGGCCCGGTGCTCGTCATGCCGCCTTTGCCGCCGTTTCCGCCGCTGCAGGATGTTCGCGATCCCAAGTTCGCCCGGCTCGTGACCATGACGAAGAAAGTGGACGATGCGCAGAAGGCAGATCTGGCACGAGAGCACGCCGCGATCGAGCAACAGTATGCCGAGCAGGCCGCCTGGAGGGCTCGGCACCCGATGGGGCAGTATGACAACATCGATCCGAGGACCGGACTGCCGTATGCACCCCCGCCACAGGAGACGCAACGATGGTGCATGATGGGCGGCGGCCGGGTGCCTTGCTGAAACCGCTTCGCGCGGCGGTCATTGCGGCATCCGTTCCCCACGTAGGGCCTTCTGCTTCAAAACCCATACTTGCCTGCCCGGGTGACGCTGTTCGCCGACGGCGATCGGTTGCGCATGCTGGTCAACCCGGTATCCGGCAAGGGGCAGACGTGCCCGACAGGCTGAAAGGAGCGGTGCGGGCGGCGGTGCTAAGATGCCGCCCTGTAGTCAGGAGATGCATGAATGCGCGCGAGCAAACGCCAGCAGGTGGTCGACAAGGCAGGTGAGTTGTTTTCCCTCCATGGTTTTCATCCGGTCGGCATCGACCGGATCATCGCCGAAGCGGACGTTGCCCGCATGACGCTCTACCATCACTTCGCGAGCAAGGACGACCTGATCAAGGCCGTGCTGGAACAGCGCTACAACTTCATCATGGAGAGCATCGCGGCGAAGCTCGGCCCCATGCCGCACGCCGCTGCGCGCCTGAAGGGAATATTCGACTGGTACGGCACCTGGTTCAGCAGCCCGGAGTTCGCGGGCTGCCTGTTCGAGCGTGCGCTGGCCGAGTTTGGCGCGACCTGCCCCAAGGTGACCGACGTGGCGGTGCGCTATCGGGATGACTTGCTGGCCCTCATGGAGCAACTGCTCGCCGAGATCGTTCCGCGTCGCCGGGCCCGTCAGCTGGCAGGCGTGTACGTGATGTTGCTGAGCGGGGCGACCGCGGATGCACGCGCAATCGGGGATCCGCGCGCTGCCGCAAGGGCTTGGCAGGCGGCGGAGATGCTGCTGAACGAGTCCAAGGTCGCAGCTGAAAGCATGCGCAAAGCCCGTAGCGGTCGTGCCTGATCCGTTGTGGGCCTCCGTTTAGCCTTGGCGCAACGCCGGCCGTAGCGAGGACGAACGCGGGGCAACGCTGTCAGGCATTTGGTGAACGCGCTGCAAGGTGATCCCGGCATCCATGCCGATGGGTGCCACGACAATGCGCCGCGCCCCCTCATCGATTGAGCACGGAACTGGCCAGCGTTGCTGCGAACGTCAGCAACACGAGCGAGGAACACCGCAGCACGATGGAAGCCAGTCGACCCTCAGTACGATTCATGACCAGCAGCCGCCCCGACCGGGACCACAGCAGTCCGATCGGTACCAGCGTGATCAGAAACACACCTGTCGACGTCAGGAAAATCTCGAGCGACCTGAACGCTGCCTCCGGGAAAATTGCGCTTGAAAACAGCAAGGCCTTCGGATTCATCAACGTCGCGAGGAAAAGCCCTCGGAACCCCAGCGGCGGTGCGTCGGTGGTGTCGAAGTCGGCGCCCTTGAACCACATCTTCACCGCGAGGTAGAAGATGAACGTGGCGCTGATCAACTTGACGACACTGACGATCCACGGATATTGCGTCGCCAGCGACCAGAGAAAAAAGCCCCATACGGTGATGGCGATCACATAGCCTGACGCCTCCGCCGCGACCAGCCTGCACGCACCTCGCAGATTCAGCTTGAGCCCGGCGGACAGCAGCAGCGTGTTTGTCGGCCCGGGTACCAGCAGCACGATTGCGGCGTAGAACGACATCTTCAGCATGGGGCTCAACGTCAACATGGGTGAACCTCGTTTTTCCAGCGATTGGTTTGGTGCGGATCATCATAAGTCGCGGAAAGTGTCAGTGACAACTCTTGTTCCTCGCGTTTGAGATAGCGAAACTCCGCGATCGATTGCTTCATTCGATTATCACGATATGTGAGTCGATGACATGAATTATCGCGCTCAAAATTAAAATCCGGGAATCTGAAATTGTCATTGCAATTGCTCCGGAAATTTTAAGGTTCCAGGTCGAATTTGCCGAAATAAATTTATTCGTATTTCAAGCGCGCAATTTTTGCGGGGTCGTATTCGATAACGTGATGTCGGCGCGCCAATGTGCCTGGCCGGGAGGCGAAAAACGGGGATAATTCAATGGTCATGCACTAACCATCAAATTGCTGACAAATATTGTTTTCAATATGAAGTGATTTATTGTCGATGCGCATCGTATTCAGTATCTGGATCGCGAGATGGAATCCCGGGTAAAACAAATAAAAATCCTGTCAAACATGCCAGTTTGATTTAATTAATCGACGGCCTATTCTAAACGTGGATCAATTGAGCACCCTCGCAGATGTCCATTCGGGTTTCAAATCCTATGGGAAGCGCGTCATGAGCCATCCGATCAAGAATATCGTCATCGTGGGCGGCGGCACCGCGGGCTGGATGTCCGCCTCGTACCTCGTCCGGGCGCTCCAGCAGCAGGCAAACATCACGCTCATCGAGTCCGAGGCGATCCCGCGGATCGGCGTGGGCGAGGCGACCATCCCGAATCTGCAGAAGGTGTTCTTCGACTTCCTCGGGATACCTGAGCGGGAGTGGATGCCCCAGGTGAACGGCGCGTTCAAGTCCGCCATCAAGTTCGTGAACTGGAGGAAGTCGCCCGACCGCTCGCGCGACGATCACTTCTACCATCTGTTCGGCAGCGTGCCGAACTGCGACGGCGTGCCGCTGACCCATTACTGGCTGCGCAAGCGGGAGCAGGGCTTCCAGCAGCCGATGGAGTACGCGTGCTACGCGCAGCCCGAGGCGCTCGACGCCAGGCTGGCACCGTGCCTGCTCGACGGCACCCGCCAGATGCCCCACGCATGGCACTTCGACGCGCACCTGGTGGCCGATTTCCTGAAGCGCTGGGCCGTCGCGCGCGGGGTGACACGCGTGGTCGACGAGGTCGTGGAGGTTCACCTGAACGAGCGCGGCGATATCGCTAGCCTGTCCACCAAGGAAGGTCGGACGCTGGAGGCGGACCTGTTCATCGACTGCTCCGGCATGCGGGGGCTCCTGATCAACCAGGCCCTGAAAGAGCCCTTCATCGACATGTCCGACTACCTGCTGTGCGACAGCGCGGTCGCCAGCGCGGTGCCCAACGACGATGCGCGCGTGGGGATCGAACCGTACACGTCCGCGATCGCGATGAACGCGGGGTGGACCTGGAAGATTCCGATGCTGGGCCGGTTCGGCAGCGGCTACGTGTTCTCGAGCAAGTTCACGTCGCGCGACCAGGCCACCGCCGACTTCCTCAACCTCTGGGGCCTGTCCGACAAGCAGCCGCTCAACCAGATCAAGTTCCGGGTCGGGCGCAACGGGCGGGCGTGGGTCAACAACTGCGTCGCGATCGGGTTGTCGTCGTGCTTTCTGGAGCCGCTGGAATCGACGGGGATCTACTTCATCTACGCGGCGCTTTACCAGCTCGTGAAGCACTTCCCCGACACCGGGTTCGATCCGCGGTTGAGAGACGCGTTCAACGCCGAGATCGTCTACATGTTCGACGACTGCCGGGATTTCGTCCAGGCGCACTATTTCACCGCGTCGCGCGACGACACGCCGTTCTGGCGCGCGAACCGGCACGACCTGCGGCTCTCGGACGCCATCAAGGACAAGGTCGAACGCTACAAGGCGGGGCTGCCGCTCACCACCACGTCGTTCGACGACGCGACGTACTACGAAACGTTCGACTACGAATTCAAGAACTTCTGGCTGAACGGCAACTACTACTGCATCTTTGCCGGCCTGGGGCTGCTGCCCGACCGTTCGCTGCCGCTGCTGCAGCACCGGCCGGCGTCGGTCGACAAGGCCGAGGCGATGTTCGCCCGCATCCGGCGCGAGGCCGAGCGTTTGCGCGCGAGCCTGCCGACGAACTACGACTACCTGCGGTCGCTGCGTGACGGCGAGGCAGGGCGCGCTCGCAGCCAGCCCGGGCCGGTCGCGGCGCCGGAGACGCTGTAGTGGAGCGCGCCCTGGGCCGGGCACGCGCATTCGCGGCCACGCACGCCGCGGTGGCGGCGTGCGATCCGCTGCGCGCGCGGGCGCTCGTGCTGCAGCTGCCGGCCCTGAATCGCAGGAACGACGTGCCCGGCATCGTCGGCCTGCTGCGCGAGTTTCTTCCGGCGCGCGGCGTGCCGTCCGGCTGGGGCTTCGTCGAAGCCGCCGCCGCGATGCGCGACATCGGGTTCTTCCTGGGGTCGCTGAAGCGGCACGGACACGAGCCCGTGGACGTGGTGCCCGGGCTCGAGCCGGTGCTGCTCGACCTCGCACGTGTGACCGACCTGCCGCCGCGCGAGACGCTCCTGCATGTGACAGTCTGGAACCCCGCGACGGCCGACGCGCAGCGGAGCTACACCGGGCTCGGCGACGAAGCGCACCTGCTCGAGAGCGTGCGCATCTCGATGGCGTCCCTCGAGGCGGCCATCGCGCTGACCGTCGAGCTATACGACGTGCCGCTGCGCTCGCCTGCGTTCGAGGAAGGGTGCGTCGAGCTGGCGGCCCATCTGCAGAAAATGGTCGAATCGATCGTCTACGCGTACCGCTTCATCTCGCCGCAAGTCTTCTACGACGAGCTTCGCCCGTTCTACGAACCGATTCGTGTCGGGGGCCGGAGCTACCTTGGCCCCGGCGCCGTGGAAATGCCCCTCTTCGTGCTGGAGCACGTGTTGTGGGGATCGCAATCGGACCACCCGGCTTATCTGGAATTCAAGGAGACGTACCTGCCCTACGTGCTTCCCGCGTTCAGGGCGATCTACGCCCGGTTCGCCGGAAGGCAGGCGCTCGTCGACCGTGTGCTCGGCGAGGCGCAAGCGGCCCGCGAGCGGGGCGAGCCCGTCGGGGCCGGGCTGGCGGCCCTCGAGCGGATCTTCGAGATCCTGCTGCACTTCCGGGCGCCTCACCTCAAATTGGCGGAGCGCACGTACGCAGCCGGGCAAACCGGCCCCACGATCGGCAGCGGCGGGTACGCGCCCAGCATGCTCGGCGATCTGCTCACGCTCACGCGCGACGCACGGTCCCGCCTCCACGCCGCGCTCGCCGAGACCTGATACCAGACGCCTGACGCCTGACGTGCTTGGCCGTGTGTTCCATCTCACCAGGAGAGCTTGCCCCCATGACTCAGAAGAGCACTGCAAACGAGCGCGATAACCACCACTTCGACGTGATCATCCTCGGTTCGGGCATGTCCGGCACCCAGATGGGGGCCATCCTGGCCAAACAAAAGTTTCGTGTCCTGATCATCGAGGAGTCGTCGCACCCACGGTTCACGATCGGGGAATCGTCGATCCCCGAGACCTCGCTGATGAACCGCATCATCGCCGATCGCTACGGCATTCCGGAGCTGGACCACATCACGTCGTTCTATGCGACGCAGCGTTACGTCGCGTCGAGCACGGGCATCAAGCGCAACTTCGGCTTCGTGTTCCACAAGCCCGGCGAGGAGCACGATCCGAAGGAGTTCACCCAGTGCGTCATTCCGGAGCTGCCGTGGGGACCGGAGAGCCATTATTACCGGCAGGACGTCGACGCCTACCTGCTGCAGGCCGCCATCAAATACGGCTGTACGGTCCGCCAGAAGACGAGCGTGACCGACTACCACGCCGACAAGGACGGCGTCGCGGTGGCTACCGCGCAGGGCGAACGGTTCACGGGCCGGTACATGATCGACTGCGGAGGGCCCCGCGCGCCGCTCGCGACCAAGTTCAACCTCCGCGAAGAGCCGTGCCGCTTCAAGACGCACTCGCGCAGCCTCTACACGCACATGCTCGGGGTCAAGCCGTTCGACGACATCTTCAAGGTCAAGGGGCAGCGCTGGCGCTGGCACGAAGGGACCTTGCACCACATGTTCGAGGGCGGCTGGCTCTGGGTGATTCCGTTCAACAACCACGCGCGGTCGACCAACAACCTGGTGAGCGTCGGCCTGCAGCTCGACCCGCGTGTCTACCCGAAAACGGATATCCCCGCGCAGCAGGAGTTCGACGAATTCCTCGCGCGGTTCCCGAGCATCGGCGCGCAGTTTCGCGATGCCGTGCCGGTGCGCGACTGGGTCAAGACCGATCGCCTGCAGTTCTCGTCGCGCGCGTGCGTCGGCGACCGCTACTGCCTGATGCTGCACGCGAACGGGTTCATCGACCCGCTCTTCTCCCGGGGGCTCGAGAACACCGCGGTGACCATTCACGCGCTCGCGGCGCGCCTCATCAAGGCGCTGCGCGACGACGATTTCTCCCCCGAGCGCTTCGAGTACATCGAGCGCCTGCAGCAGAAGCTGCTGGATCACAACGACGACTTCGTCAGCTGCTGTTACACGGCGTTCTCGGACTTCCGGCTGTGGGACGCGTTCCACCGGTTGTGGGCGGTCGGCACGATCCTCGGGCAGTTCCGGCTCGTGCAGGCCCACGCGAGGTTCCGCGCATCGCGCAACGAGCGTGACCTCGATCACCTCGACGACAACGCGCCGTATCTCGGCTTCCTGTGCGCGGACATGGAGGGGTACTACCAGTTGTTCAACGACGCCAAGGCCGAGGTCGAAGCGGTGAGCGCCGGGCGCAAGGCGGCCGGGGAGGCCGCCGCGCGGATTCACGTCCTCATCAACGAACGGGAATTCGCGAAGCCGATGTTCGGCTTCGGGTACTGCATCACCGGGGCCAAGCCGCAGCTCAACAATTCGAAGTACAGCCTGCTGCCGGCGATGAAGCTGCTGCACTGGACGCAGACCAGCGCGCCGGCCGAGGTGAAAAAGTACTTCGACTACAACCCGATGTTCGCGCTGCTCAGGGCGTACGTCACCACCCGCGTCGGCCTGGCGCTGAAGTAGTCGGCCGACACTGCCACGAGACCATGGACGACGTTCAATTTCAATTGCATCAAGCGGATGCCCGGGAGCAACCGTCGGGGGCGTACGACGCGACCACGCGCGTGGCCGCGAGCTGGTACGTCGCGATGCGCTCGGACGACCTCAAGGACAAGCCGCTGGAGCTGACGCTGTTCGGGCGGCCGTGCGTGGCGTGGCGCGGCGCGATGGGGCGGGCCGTGGTGATGGACCGCCACTGCTCGCACCTCGGCGCGAACCTGGCCGACGGGCAGGTCAAGGACGGGTGCATCCAGTGCCCGTTTCACCACTGGCGGTACGACGAGCAGGGCCAGTGCGTACACATTCCCGGCCACAGCGAGGCGGTGCACCGGCTGGAGCCTGTCCCGCGCGGCGCGCGCCAGCCGACGCTGGTCACCACCGAACGGTACGGCTACGTGTGGGTCTGGTACGGCTCGCCGCAGCCGCTGCACCCGTTGCCCGACATCGCCGCGGCCGACGTCGACAACGGCGACTTCATGCACCTGCACTTCGCGTTCGAGACGACGACGGCGGTCTTGCGGATCGTCGAGAACTTCTACGACGCGCAGCACGCGCACCCGGTCCACGCGCTGCCGATCTCGGCGTTCGAACTCAAGCTCTGCGACGACTGGCGCCCGTGGCCGGAGGTCGAGCCGCTGGCCCGGGCGGGCGCGTGGTTCGGCGCCGGGATCGACTTCACCGTGAACCGGTACTTCGGGCCCCTCGGCATGCTGTCGCGTGCGCTCGGCCTGAGCATGTCGCAGATGAACCTGCACTTCGACGGCTACCCCGGCGGGTGCGTGATGACCGTCGCGCTGGACGGAGACGCCAAATACAAGCTGCTCCAGTGTGTGACGCCGGTGAGCGACGGCAGGAACGTCATGCACATGCTCATCTCGATCAGGAAGGCGGGCGGGCCCGTGCGCCGCGCGATCGACTACGTGCTGTTCGGACTGCAGACCAGGCAGGCGGCGGGATACGACGTCAAGATCTGGAACGGGATGAAGCCGGACGGCGGCGGCGCGTACAGCAAGTACGACAAGCTCGTGCTCAAGTACCGCGCGTTCTACCGGGGCTGGGTCGACCGCGTCGCGTCGAGCGAGCGGCAAGGCGCGAGCCGGCGGCCCTAGCCGACGCCGGCCCCGGTCAGCGGGCCGGCATCGGCAACGCGTCAATACGAGAGGCCGAAGCCGAACGGATACAACGGATGCGCGGTATCGTGCGGCACGTCTTCCCGCTGCGCCGCGACTTCCGCCATCGACGACGGCAGCTCGAACGGCAGCTTCCCTTGCGGTTGGCCTTTCCCGGTCAGCACGTCGAACAGCGCGGCATCGGTCACGCCGAAGTTCGCGAGGATCGCGGTGGCTTTGTCCTGCACGTTGGTCAGGATCGCGGGACGATCCATGTACACCGAGACGATCGACTTCGGCGCGAGCGCGGCCTGCTTGATGGCCTCGTAGTCGGCACTGCCGTCGACGAACGCGAGACTGCCTTCATGCTGCATCGAGCCGAACATGTAGTTCGGGTGCAGCGTCTGATAGGGCGTGCTCACGCGGAGAATCGCCACGTCCGCGGCCCGCGGCGTATCGACGACCTGATAGCCATATTGCCGCGCGACGGCGGGATCGATGCCGTACAGCCAGACTTTCTTGCCCGACGCCGTCATCGGCAGCAGCTTGCCGTCGTTCTGCAGCAGCACCATCGAGCGGCGCTGCGCATCGAGCGCCTGGGCCTGGAAGTCGGCGTTTCCGACGATCTTCCCGGCCGCGTCCGCATCGACATATGGATGGTCGAACAGGCCTTGCTGGAATTTCTGCAGCAGCACGCGATAGGCCGACTCCGACAGGCGCGCTTCCGACAACTGCCCGCGATTGACGGCGTCGATGAGGTCGCTCGGATCGTCGTCTCCGCCGAACTGGTCGATGCCGGCGTCGACCGCGCGCGTGAAGCGCTGCACGCGGGTCGCGCCCTCCATCCCCCAGGGCATGCCCAGCCCGACGAACGACGGCGCGCCCGATGACACACCGTTGATGCAGTTCGCGTCGCAGTCGTCGGCGATCAGCCAGTCGGACACGATCACGCCGTTGAAGCCGTATTTCCCGCGCAGCAGGTCGGTCAGCAACGCCTTGTCGTAGGCGCCGCCAACCGGCTCCAGCGTGATGCCGTCGACCGTCACCGTCATGTCCGGCTCGGAATAGGTCGGCATGACCGAGCCGACGTTGGCGGCGAAGGCGCCTTCGAACGGCTTCAGGTGATAGGCGAAATTGTTGCCCGGATAGGTCGCATAGCGGCCGTAGTAATTGTGGCTGTCGAACCCGAGTTTCTGCGCGCCATATCCGGCCCAGTGCTTGACGACCGCGATGACGCTATTGGCCTGGATGCCGTTGCTGCCGCCCTGGAAGCCTTCGATATAGGCCTGGACCTGCGTGCGGGCGAGATCGGCGTCTTCGCCGAAGGTGCCGTTGATGCGTGCCCAGCGCGGTTCGGTCGCCAGATCGGCTTGCGGTGAAAGCGCCACGGTGATGCCGACGGCGCGATACTCCTGGCGCGCGATGTCGCCGAATTTTCGCGTGAGCGCCGTATCGCCGATCGCGGCGAAGCCGAGCGTTTCCGGCCACTGCGAGAAGCCGCTGCTGCCCGCGCTTGCGCCAAGCGTGTACTGGAAATGATTGCGCGGATCGGAGCTGATCGACACCGGGATGCCGAGCCGCGACTGCTCCGCCAGCGTCTGGATCTGGTTCGCCTGGTCGGCCATGGTGTGCGCATCGGCACTCATGCGCGTGATATAGGTGTTGACGCCCCGCTGATTGATGAGCGTCTTGAGCGCCGCCAGGTCGTACGCGGAGCCGGTGCCCGCACCGGTCGTGTCGTTCAGCACCGGCGCGGTGCCGTGCATCATCAGGCCGGCTTTCTCGGCCAGCGTGAGGCGGCCGACCAGGTCGCGCGCACGCACTTCGGCACTCAGCCGCCAGTCTTCGTACGGTTCGAGCTGACCGCTCTTGTCCATGTCCTTGAACTTCAGGCCGTCCCGGGTGATCAGGTTCAACGTGGTGTAGCCGAAGTCCTGCTGCGTGACAGGCGGGGCAGAGGAGTCGACGCCGCCGCAGGCAAACAGCCCCAGCGTGAGCGCGGTGCCGGATGCGGCCCGTGCCGATCGGCGAATGGCTGATCTCGTGATGCGTTGCATTGCTTGTCTCCTGAATCGGATTTTTGGCGCGGCCGTGATGCATGACGCAGGGCCGCCGGCCACTTTACCGAGCTGTTTCAGGGGACGTTTTGCCGCCGGGTGCAGTTTTTGCCCCGATGGGGCGCGATGTGTCGGGCCATGCGAGCGGGCGGATTTTCAACGCGGTCCAGCGGCTTCGGGAGCCGGCTTGCCGCTCGTCCGCCCGCGCACGCTACGCATGAACGGCCACCCGATACCGGGTGGTCTGTCGATAGACGGCGTCCGGATAAAGGATCACGTCGCCGCTCAGGCCGGGCATGTTCACCTGGTCAGGAAAGCCGCCCGCCTCCAGGCACAGCGCCGCGTGTTGCGTGCAACGTGTGCCGCCGCTCACGCGCAGGCCATCGAGATAGTTGCCCGTATAGAGTTGCAGGCCCCGCTGATCGGTCGACACAATCAGCTCGCGGCCGCTTTCCGGATCGTAGACGCGTGCGACGGGCCGGGCCTCGTGCGCGCCGTCGCCCAGCACGAAGCAATGATCGAAGCCGCGCGCGCGGGCCAGTTGCGCGTGCGGCCAGTCGAGGCGCGCGCCGAGCGGCGCGCTGTGCCGGAAATCGAACGCGGTACCCGTCACGTCGGCCGTGCCGGTCGGGATCAGCGCATCGTCCACTTCGAGGAATGCGTCGGCGTCGATCTGCAGCAGATGGCCGCGCACGTCGCTGCCCGGGCGCCCGTTCAGGTTGAAGTAGCTGTGATTCGTCAGGTTCAGCGGCGTCGGCGCATCGGTCCACCCGGAATAGTCGATCGTCAGCGTGCCGTCGTCGTCGAGCGTGTAGCGAACCTGCACGGTCACGTTGCCCGGAAAACCCCCGTCGCCTTCCGGCGAAGCGAGTCGAAGCGTCAGCCCGCCGCAATCGTCGATCACGTCCCAGCGCGCGCGATGAAAGCCGTTCGCCCCGCCGTGCAGCAGGTTGCCGTTCTCGTTGCGGTCGAGCGGGTAGCCGATGCCGTCGAGCTCGAAGCGCGCACCGGCGATCCGGTTCGCCCAGCGGCCGATCGTCGCGCCGAGGTAGGCACCGGATTCGAGGTACTCGGCCGGCGTGTCGTGCGCGAGCACGATATCGGCAAAGCGCCCCGTGCGGTCGGGCGCGAGCCACGACACGACGGTCGCGCCGAGGTCGCTGACGACGACGCGCATCCCGTGCGCGTTGCGCAGCGTATAGCGCCGCACGGGCTCGCCGTCGGGCAGTGCGCCCCACGGCTCGGCAAGCACGCGTGGCGCGCCGGGTGTCAGATGGGAGGATTCGGTATCGATGTGCATGAGTGGATGTCGAATGGGCGGCGGGCGTCAGTTCGTGGCGGCCGCACGTTCCTGGTATTCACGCGGCGTGCAGCCGAGTTCGCGCCGGAACACCGCGTACATGTATTGAAGCGACGTGAACCCGCAACGGATCGCGACTTCCGCGCTCGATGCCTGCCGGCCGGCGAGCAGCGCCTGCGCGGCTTCGAGCTTGTGACGCAGGATCTCCTGGTGCACGGTGCGCTGCAGTTCGCGCCGGAAGTGCTCCTCGAGCAGCGAACGCGACACGCCGACGTAGTCGGCAACCTGTTCGGTCTTGATCCCCTGGCACGCGTACTGGCGAATGAAATGCCGCGCACGCATCACGTGCGGGCTCGCCAGCGGCTGGTGGCGCGTCGATTCGAGTACGTTGATGCCGACCGGCGGCACGAGAATGCGCTGCCCGGGAAAGCGCGCGCCGCGCAGCATCCGGTGCAGCAGGTGCGCGGCGGTACGGCCCATTTCCTCGGTGCCCTGGATCACCGACGACAGCGGAATGCGCGTCAGCGTGCGCGTGAGCGGATCGTTGTCGATGCCGATGATCGCCACCTGTTCCGGCACCGCGATCCCGGCGATCAGGCACGCCTGCAGCAGGTGCCGCGCACGCGCATCGGTCACGGCGATGACGCCGACGGGCTTCGGCAGTGCATGCAGCCAGTCGATCAGCTGTTCGATCGCGTGATTCCAGCCCGATGCGCTCGTCGACAGCCCGCGGTAGATCGGCGCATCGAGCCCGTCCGCGCGCGCGAGCCGGTCGAACGCGAGCTCGCGCTGCTGCGCCCAGCGGTTCTCCTGCGCGATCGGCAGGCTGTACATCGCGAAATGCGCGAGTCCCGCCCCGATCAGGTGCGTGTACGCGAGCGACACCAGCTTCGGGTTGTCCGTCGCAATATATGGGACATCGTCGGGATACTGGGCCGGATCTTCGTACGACGAGCCGACCGCGACGATCGGCAGCGGCGAGCCGGCGAGCGCGTCGGCGACGGCCGGATCGTCGAAGTCCGCGATGATGCCGTCGCCGTCGAAGCGCTCGATGCCGGTGAGCCGGCAGCGGAAGTCGTCTTCGAGGAACAGGTCCCACACGACGCGCGTCGTGTGCAGGTACTGGCCGATGCCGCTGATGATCTCGCGGTCGTAGACCTTGTTCGCGTTGAACAGCAGCGCGATGCGATGCGGTGTCTGGGCGGAAGGGACGCGTGTCATCTCGATCTCGGGGCACGCGCGTCGGGGGGCGCGTGCCGTTGTCTCCGGGGCGCGCCCGGGTCGGCGGCGCGCGATGTCTGGTGTTCGGCGATTGTAGGGCGGAACGTGCGCCGCGCGCAGCGGCTGGCAAGAAACATTAAGCGTGCTGCGCAATTTCGCAATTGCCGCCCGGCAGGGGCGCGGGCACGATCCAGCCTACCGAATTCGGCCGCGTGCGCCACCACGACGCGCGTTGCGCTGCAACAAGAACCTGCACGGAGACGCCATGTCGTATTTCGAACACATTCCCGCGATTCGCTACGAAGGCCCGCAGTCGGACAACCCGCTTGCGTATCACCATTACGACCCCGAGAAGCGCGTGCTCGGCAAGACGCTTGCCGAGCATCTGCGGATCGCCGTCTGCTATTGGCACACGTTCGTCTGGCCGGGCCACGACATCTTCGGGCAGGCCGCATTCCAGCGGCCGTGGCAGCAGCCGGGCGACGCGCTCGAACGCGCGCGGATGAAGGCCGATGCCGCATTCGAATTCTTCACGAAGCTCGGCACGCCGTTCTATACGTTTCATGACACCGACGTCGCGCCGGAAGGCGACAGCCTGCGCGAATACGCGGCCAATTTCGCGCGGATGGTCGACTATCTCGGCGAGCGTCAGCAGGCGAGCGGCGTGCGGCTCCTGTGGGGCACAGCGAACCTGTTCTCGCACCCGCGCTTCGCGGCCGGCGCCGCGACGAACCCGAACCCCGACGTGTTCGCGTGGGCCGCGACCCAGGTGTGTCATGCGCTCGACGCGACCCACCGGCTCGGCGGCGAGAACTACGTGCTGTGGGGCGGCCGCGAAGGCTACGAGACGCTGCTCAATACCGACCTGAAGCGCGAGCGCGACCAGTTCGCCCGCTTCCTGTCGATGGTCGTCGAGCACAAGCACCGGATCGGCTTCAAGGGCGCGCTGCTGATCGAGCCGAAGCCGCAGGAGCCGACCAAGCATCAGTACGACTACGACGTCGCGACCGTGCATGGCTTCCTCGTGCAGTACGGATTGCAGAACGAGATCCGCGTGAACATCGAGGCGAATCACGCGACGCTCGCCGGCCATTCGTTCCATCACGAGATCGCGAATGCGTTCGCGCTCGGCGTGTTCGGCAGCGTCGACGCGAACCGCGGCGATCCGCAGAACGGCTGGGACACCGACCAGTTCCCGAACAGCGTCGAGGAGCTGACGCTCGCGTTCTACGAGATCCTGCGCCACGGCGGCTTCACGACCGGCGGGATGAACTTCGACGCGAAGGTGCGCCGCCAGAGCATCGATCCGGAAGACCTGTTCTACGGCCACGTCGGCGCGATCGACGTGCTTGCGCTCGCGCTCGAACGCGCGGCGGTGCTGGTCGAGAACGACCGGCTCGACGCGCTGCGCCGGCAACGCTATGCGCAGTGGGACGACGCATTCGGCCGCCAGATCCTGTCGGGCGGCTATACGCTGGAGTCGCTCGCGGCCGATGCGCTCGCGCGCGGCGTGAACCCGCGGCACGTGAGCGGCGCGCAGGAGCGGCTGGAGAACATCGTGAACCAGGCGATCTACGGGCTGCGCTGACGCCATGTACATCGGACTCGATCTCGGCACGTCGGGCGTGAAGGCGGTGCTGCTCGACCGCGACGGGGCGGTGCGCGCGAGCGCGAGCCGCCCGCTCACGGTGAGCCGGCCGCAGCCGCGCTGGTCCGAGCAGGCGCCGCGCGACTGGTGGGACGCCGCCTGCGGCGCGCTCGCCGCCCTCGTGTCGGACGCGCGCTCGGGCGGTATCGATCCGCGCGACATCGACGCACTCGGGTTGACCGGCCAGATGCACGGCGCGACGCTGCTCGATGCGCACGGCGACGTGTTGCGCCCCGCGATTCTGTGGAACGACGGCCGGGCCGACGCCGAGTGCGACGAACTCGAACGGCTCGCGCCCGCGCTGCGCGCGGTGGCCGGCAACATCGCGATGCCGGGCTTCACCGCACCGAAGCTGCTGTGGGTGCGTCGTCACGAGCCCGACGTGTTCGCGCGCATCGCCCATGTGCTGCTGCCGAAGGACTACCTGCGTTACCGGCTGACCGGCGCATTCGCGACCGATCCGTCGGATGCCGCCGGCACGCTGTGGCTCGACGTCGCGAAGCGCGATTACGACGACACGCTGCTCGCCGCGTGCGGCCTGTCGCGCGAGCAGATGCCGGCCGTGTTCGAAGGCAACCGCGTTACCGGCACGCTGCTGCCGGCCGTCGCACGGGCGCTCGGCCTGCGCGAGATCCCGGTGGTGGCCGGCGGCGGCGACAACGCGGCCGGCGCGGTGGGCGTCGGCATCGTGCGGCCCGGCGATGCGTTGCTGTCGCTCGGCACGTCGGGCGTGTATTTCGCGGTGTCGGACGGGTTTCGTGCGAATCCCGAATCGGCGGTGCACAGCTTCTGTCATGCACTGCCGGATACGTGGCACCTGATGTCGGTGATGCTGAACGCGGCCGGCTGTATCGACTTCACCGCGCAACTGGCCGGTTACGACGGCGTGGCGGCGCTGCTCGACGATGCGCAGACGCATGCACGCGCGAGCCGCCCGTGGTTCCTGCCGTACCTGAGCGGCGAGCGCACGCCGCACAACGACGTGAACGCGAAGGGCGTGTTCTACGGGCTCACGCCCGACACGCAACGCGCCGATCTCGCGAACGCGACGCTCGAAGGCGTCGGCTTCGCGCTGCTCGACGGCATCGACGCGCTGCATGCGGCCGGGCTCGCACCCGACGGCATCACGGTAATCGGCGGCGGCTCGCGCAGCGCGTACTGGACGCAGATGCTCGCCGACCTGAGCGGCCGCGCGCTGACGCTGCGCGCGGGCGGCGAAGTGGGGCCGGCGCTCGGCGCCGCGCGCCTCGCGCATCTGGCGGTCGAACCGCATGCGCGGCTCGGCGACGTGTGCCCGCAGCCGCCCGTCGTCGCGGTGCGCGAGCCCGATCCCGAGCGCCACGCGTGGTATCGCGACGTGCGCCGGCCGACGTTTCGCGCGCTTTACGGTGCGCTCGCACCGGTGTTTGCAACAGGTGTTTGACGGGCGGATCGCCGGCGCGATTCGCGCCGCGCGATCCTGTCTTTCGCAGTGACTCGATGCGGGCGGCGCATTTCGGCGTCGGCCCGGCGTTCGTGAAGTTGTCCAAATAAAAGGAGCTGGAGACATGAGATCCGTGACGCGTCGTACCGTATTGAGTTCGCTTGCCGGCGCCGCTGCGCTGGCGCTGTTCGCGCTGGGCGCACCGCTCGCGCATGCGAGCAAGGACAAACCCGAGATCGGCTTCTGCATCGACGACCTGCGCGTCGAGCGCTGGTCGCGCGATCGCGACTATTTCGTCGCGGCCGCGACGAAGCTCGGCGCGAAGGTGTCGGTGCAGTCGGCCGATGCGAGCGAGGAGCGGCAGATTTCGCAGATCGAGAACCTGATCTCGCGCGGCGTGGACGTGATCGTGATCGTGCCGTTCAATTCGAAGACGCTCGGCAACGTCGTCGCCGAAGCGAAGAAGGCCGGCATCAAGGTCGTGTCATACGACCGGCTGATCCTCGACGCGGACGTCGACGCTTACATCTCGTTCGACAACGAGAAGGTCGGCGAGCTGCAGGCGCAGGGTGTGTTCGATGCGAAGCCGAAGGGCAACTACTTCCTGCTCGGCGGCGCGCCGACCGACAACAACGCGAAGATGCTGCGCGAAGGACAACTGAAGGTGCTGAAGCCCGCGATCGATCGCGGCGACATCAAGGTCGTCGGCCAGCAGTGGGTGCCCGAGTGGAGCGCGTCGACCGCGCTGCGGATCGTCGAGGATGCGCTGACCGCGAACAACAACAAGATCGATGCGATCGTCGCGTCGAACGACGGCACCGCCGGCGGCGCGATCCAGGCGCTCGCCGCGCAGCATCTGGCCGGCAAGGTGCCGGTATCCGGGCAGGACGCGGATCTCGCGGCGGTCAAGCGCGTGATTGCCGGCACGCAGACGATGACCGTCTACAAGCCGCTGAAGCTGATCGCGAGCGAAGCCGCGAAGCTTGCCGTCGATCTCGCGAAGGGCACGAAGCCCGCGTTCAACGCGCAGTACGACAACGGCCGGAAGAAGGTCGACACGGTGCTGCTGCAGCCGACGCTGCTGACCAAGCGTAACGTCGACGTCGTCGTGAAGGACGGCTTCTATACCCAGGCGCAGCTGGCGAGCCAGTAAGCGGACGACGGACGCGACGCGCGGCCGCCGCGACGGCGGCCGCGCTTACTGCGAGGCAACGAACGAATGACGGAACCCTTGCTGACGATGCGCGGCATCGTCAAGGCATTCGACGGCGTGAAAGCGCTCGACGGTATCGACCTCACCGTGCGGCCCGGCGAATGCGTCGGGCTGTGCGGCGAGAACGGCGCGGGCAAATCGACGCTGATGAAGGTGCTGTCGGGCGTCTATCCGCACGGCACGTGGGACGGTGAAATCCGCTGGGAAGGCGCGCCGCTCGAGGCATCCGGCGTGCGCGACACGGAGCGGGCGGGCATCGTGATCATCCACCAGGAGCTGATGCTCGTGCCCGAACTGTCGGTGGCCGAGAACATCTTCCTCGGCAACGAGATCACGCTGCCGGGCGGGCGCATGAACTTCTCCGCGATGGTCCGGCGCGCCGAGGAGCTGCTGCGCGAGTTGCGGATCGACTCGATCAACGTCGCGCAGCCGGTCATGAACTACGGCGGCGGCCACCAGCAGTTGATCGAGATCGCGAAGGCGTTGAACAAGGACGCGAAGCTGCTGATCCTCGACGAACCGTCGTCGTCGCTGAGCGCCGCCGAAACGCGCATCCTGCTCGACATCGTGCGCGACCTGAAGCGGCGCGGCGTGGCGTGCGTGTACATCTCGCACAAGCTCGACGAGGTCGCGGCCGTCTGCGACACGGTCACCGTGATCCGCGACGGCCGTCATGTCGCGACCGAGCCGATGGCCGCGCTGACCACCGACCGGATCATCGCGATGATGGTCGGCCGCGAGATCCGCGACCTGTATCCGCGGGAGCCTCATGAGATCGGCGAGGTCGTGCTGGAAGCGCGCAACGTGACCTGTCGCGACGTGACGAACGCGCGCCGCAAGCGGGTCGACGACGTGTCGTTCAGCGTGCGGCGCGGCGAGATTCTCGGCGTCGCCGGGCTCGTCGGCGCGGGCCGCACCGAGCTGATGCAGGCGATCTTCGGCGCGTATCCGGGCGCGTGCACGGCGAGCGTGACGATGAACGGCCGGCCGCTGTCGATCCGCTCGCCGGCCGACGCGATCCGCGCCGGCATCGCGATGGTGCCGGAGGACCGCAAGCGCCACGGCATCGTGCCGCAGCTCGGCGTGGGCCACAACATCACGCTGGCGGTGCTGCGGCGCTTCGCGGCGCGCGGGCGGATCGACGCGGCCGCCGAGCTCGATGCGATCCGCACCGAGATGCAGCGGTTGTCGGTGCGCGCCGCGCATCCGTTCCTGTCGATCGCGAGCCTGTCGGGCGGCAATCAGCAGAAGGCGGTGCTCGCGAAGATGCTGCTGACCGAGCCGCAGGTGCTGATCCTCGACGAACCGACCCGCGGCGTCGACGTGGGCGCGAAGGTGGAGATCTACCGGCTGATCTTCGCGCTTGCGAAGCGCGGTGTCGCGCTGATCGTCGTGTCGTCGGAGCTGCCGGAGGTGCTCGGTCTGGCCGATCGCGTGCTGGTGATCGGCGAAGGCGAGTTGCGCGGCGATTTCGTCAACCAAGGCCTCACGCAGGAACAGATTCTCGGCGCCGCGCTGAAGCCCGCGCGGCTGCCCGCCGAACCCACCGCAGCGAGTGCATGATGAATTCCGAACTTTCTTCCTCGACCCCGGCGACGCCGGATACCGATGCGCGTCGTCCCGACGGGCGTGCGCCGCGGCTGGCGTTGCGTCATATCTTCACGCGCTACAAGCTGCTTGCGCTGCTGTTCGCGGTCGTCGCGATCTGGGCGTTCTTCTCGGTGCTGACCGACGGCGCGTTCGTCACGCCGCGCAACGTATCGAACCTGCTGCGGCAGATGTCGATCACCGGCATGCTCGCGTGCGGGATGGTGTTCGTCATCATCGCGGGCGAGATCGACCTGTCGGTCGGCTCGCTGCTCGGGCTGCTCGGCGGCGTCGCCGCGATCCTCGACGTCAACCGCCACTGGCCGGTCGCGGCGACGGTGCCGGTCGTGCTCGCGCTCGGCGTGCTGATCGGGCTCTTCAACGGCTGGTGGTCGACCTATCGGCGCGTGCCGTCGTTCATCGTCGGGCTCGGCGGGATGCTCGCGTTTCGCGGCATCCTGCTCGGCGTGACGGGCGGCTCGACGATCGCGCCCGTGTCGGACGGCTTCGTGTTCATCGGGCAGGGCTATCTGCCGCGCATCGCCGGCGATGGCCTCGCGGTGCTGCTGTTCGTGGTCGCGACGCTGCTGGTGGTGCGGCAGCGCGGCACGCGGCGGCGCTACCGGCTCACGGTCGCGCCGTTGTGGCAGGACGTCGCGAAGATCGTCGGCGCGGGCGCCGTGCTGTTCGCGTTCGTCGCGACGCTCGACCGTTACGGCGGTATCCCGGTGCCCGTGCTGCTGCTGCTCGTGCTGCTCGGCGTGTTCTCGTGGATCGCGACGCAGACGGTATTCGGCCGGCGCATCTATGCGGTGGGGTCGAACCTGGAGGCGACGCGGCTGTCGGGCGTCGATACCGATCGCGTGAAGCTCGCGATCTTCGCGCTGATGGGGCTGATGTGCGCGTTTGCCGGCCTCGTCAACACGGCGCGGCTCGCGGCCGGGTCGCCGTCCGCCGGCACGATGGGCGAGCTCGACGCGATCGCCGCGTGCTTCATCGGCGGCACGTCGATGCGCGGCGGGTCGGGCACCGTCTACGGCGCGCTGATCGGCGCGCTCGTGATGGCCAGCCTCGACAACGGGATGTCGATGCTCGACGTCGACGCGTACTGGCAGATGATCGTCAAGGGCGCCGTGCTGGTGCTGGCGGTGTGGATCGACGTGGTGTCGCGGTCGAACCGGCGCTGACGTGCCGGTCGGCGCCGGTCGGTCGCGAGTCGATAAAGAGGAAGACCATGGAACGAAACACGATGCGCGTGCCGGATGTTGCCGTGCGGCCGGCCGGGCCGTTCGCGATGCCGGATGCCGGGCCCGTGCTGGGCCTGGATGACCCGCGCGACCGGCAGGTGATCGCGGATGCGCTGCGCGCGCTGCTGCGCGAGCGTTCCGAAGCGCTCGCGTTCGCGATGCGCATGGCCGACCAGTGCGGCCGGCCCCGGCCCGATGCGGCCGATTTCGCGCTGACCGACATCATTCGGCTCGCTCGTATCGTCGAGCGGATCGAGCGGGACGGCGTGTCGAAGCGCGCTGCCGTGCCCGCGGACGCGCGCTGACAGGCCAGGCGGCCGACGCGCGGGCCGCAGGCACAACTAGCACCACGCATGCCGTGCGTTCAATGCGGCATGCGCGGTGCACGCTGCAAATGAGGTGATACGCCCGACGCCGGATTCCCGGCGTCGGGCGTTTTTTGTTGGCGGGTGAGGGCGCGTCAGTGCCTCGCCGATCCCAAGGGTTAACCCATATTCGACATTATTTCTGGCGTCGTATAGTGCAGCCGTAGATACAAATATCCACTATTACACCAGCCTTTCATTCGGGATCGAACGGAAGTTCGCGAGCCTGCCACGCGCCTGCGCGTGCGGGCATTGCGCGGCGATGCCGACGTTCCGCGAAAGAGGTCATTGCATGAACATGGACACACGTACGCCGCCGCTGCATCCGCAATTTCCCGCCACGGCCGAGGAAGAGGCCTACGCACACGTGCTCTACCGCATCCGGATGGGAACGTACAAGGCCGGCGATCGCCTGATTCCCGAGGACATCGCCGCCGAGATCAATACGAGCCGCATGCCGGTGAGGGAGGCGTTCCGTCGGCTCGCCAGCGAAGGGCTGGTCGCGATCCGCCCGAATCGCGGCGCGATCGTGCGGGGGCTCGACGTCGACGAGATGGAGGTGGTGTTCGGCATGCGCGGCGTACTCGAAGGGCTGGCGGCACGCATGGCGCTGCCGAACATCACGCCGCAGCATGTCGACGAATTGACGCGCCTGATCGATGCGATGGAGCGCGCGGAAGCCGACGGCCAGCAATGGGTCACCGCGCACCGCAGCTTTCACGAATATCTGTGCCGGCTGTGCGGCCGCCAGCGCCTGATCACGCAGATTGCCGGGCTGCACACGGTGGTGGAGCCGCACATGCGTCTGTGGCTCGAACTGGCCTACAAGCCGAAGACGTCGCGCGACGACCACATGGGGCTGATCGACGCGATCCGGGGCGGCGATCCTGCCGCGCTCGAGGCCGCGGTGCGTGAGCACATCGAAGCGACCGTCCCGGCCTTGCGCGACTGGATGACGGGCGGGCACTGACGGAAACAGGACGAGGCGATGACTGTCGCCTCGTGCCTGTCGATAAGTCATCCGAACGAATTGTCGGACAAACAACCTGCAACACGATCACGCAATCATTTCCCACGAAACACGTTACGGAGTGTCGATATGAAACGACCCATGATGAGATTCCTGCTGCTCGTCGCCGTCCTGCTGGCGGCCGCGCAGGCCCAGGCGAAAGAGTGGAAGGACATCCGGATCGGCTATGAAGGCGCGTACCCGCCGTTTTCGTCGATGCAGCCCGACGGCACGCCGGTGGGCTTCGACATCGACGTCATCCATGCACTGTGCGCCCAGATGCACGCCAATTGCACGCTGGTGCAGATCGGCTGGGACGGCCTGCTGCCCGCGCTGATGGCCGACAAGGTCGACGCGATCGTCGCGTCGGTCGCGATCACCGCCGAGCGCAAGCAGAAGGTCGCGTTCACCGACAAGTACTACAACACGCCGCGCCGGCTGGTCGTCGCGAAAAACAGCCCGATCAAGGACGCGACGCCGGCGGAACTCAAGGGCAAGCGCGTCGGCGTCCAGCGCGGCACGCTGGCCGACAAGTACGCGAGCGCGTACTGGGTGCAGAACGGCGTGCAGCTGGTGCGCTATCCGACCCAGGACGAGGTCTATCTCGATCTGCGCTCGGGCCGCATCGATGCCGCGTTGCAGGACGCGACCGCCGCGTATTCCGCGTTCCTGACGAAACCGGAAGGCGCGAACTTCAAGTTCGTCGGCACGCCGATCGTCGGTACGACGCCCGAGCAGAAGACGCTGCTGGGCGAGGGCTACGGCATTCCGGTGCGCAAGACCGACGACGATCTCCGGCAGCAGCTGAACCAGGCGATCACGGCCATTCGCGCGAACGGCGTGTATCAGTCCATCGAGAAGAAGTACTTCGATTTCGACATCTACTGATCGTCGGGCGATCGGCATCGCGCCGGCGCGCAGGGATGCGTCGGTGCGGCCGGAACGAACCCCGACAGCGCGGGAAAGGAGCGTCATGTCCGCATTACAGCAATACCTGCCGGCCCTGTTGCGCGGCGCCCAGGTGACGATCGTGCTCGCCGTGCTGTCCGTCGCGCTCGCCGTGTGCATCGGCATGGCGGGCGCGATGGCCAAGCTGTCGGGCTCGCGCGTGCTGGTGTCCGCCGCCACCGCGTATACCACGCTGATTCGCGGCGTGCCGGAGTTCGTGATGATGTTGCTGGTGTTCTATGGCGGCCAGATCGTGCTGAACCGTCTGTCGGCCGTGTACGGCCTGCGTGCGCCCGACGTCGACGCGTTCGCCACCGCGGTGCTGACGATCGGTTTCATATTCGGCGCGTACTACACGGAGACGTTCCGTGGCGCGATCCTCGGTGTGCCACGCGGCCAGATGGAGGCGGCGCGCGCATACGGATTCTCGGGCTGGCTCGCGTTTCGCCGCATCCTGTTGCCGCAGATGGCGCGGCTCGCGTTGCCCGCCGCCCTGAACAACTGGCTGGTGCTGCTCAAGACCACGGCGATCGCGTCGCTGATCGGCCTGCACGACGTGATGTTCATCTCCGACCAGGCCGGCCGCACGACCCAGGCGCCGATGACGTTCTATCTCGCGGCCTGCGCGGTGTATCTGCTGGTGACGTCGGGATCGACGGCGTGCGCGGCGCGGGCCCGCGTGCGCCTGAACCGCGGCATGCGCGAGGGGAGGCTGCACGGATGAGCCATGAACAATGGATGTCGCTGCTCGGTGCGTACACGGGCGGGCTGTGGGTGACGGTGCAGCTGACCGTGGGGTCGCTTGCTCTCGGGCTGCTGCTCGCGATTCCGCTCGCCGTGCTGCGCGTGTCGCCGAACCGCTTCGTGCACGGCCCGGTGGCGGTCTATACGTGGTTCATGCGCGGCACGCCGTTGCTCGCGCAACTGATGATCGTGTATTACGGCTTCGGCCAGTTCCAGTGGGTGCAGGACGCGTGGCAGCGCGGTAATCCGTTGCTGTTGCTGCTGCGCGATCCGTTCGGCTGCGCGATGATCGCGCTGACGGCGAACACCTGCGCGTACACCGTCGAAATCCTGGCCGGCGCGATCCGCGCGACCGCATACGGCGAAATCGAAGCGGCGCAGGCGTACGGGATGTCGCGTGCGACCGCCTGGCGCCGCATCGTGTTGCCGTCGGCACTGCGCCGGTTCCTGCCCGCGTACAGCAACGAAATCATCCTGATGCTGCACGGCACGTCGCTCGTCAGCGCGATCACGCTGATCGACCTGACGGGCGCGGCGCGCGATTTCTACGCGAACTATTACGCGCCGTTCGAGGCGTTCATTTCGGTCGGCACCGTCTATTTCGCGTTGACCGGGCTCGTCGCGCTGCTGATCCGCGCAACCGAGCGCCGGCTGCTCGTTCACTTGCGGCCGCTGCCGCTTTCCCCGCTCGCCCAATCGCGGAGCCACGCCACATGAATGCACTGTCCGTCGAGAATCTTCACAAGCGCTACGGCGACAACGAGGTGCTGAAAGGCGTCTCGCTGGCCGCCAACCCGGGCGACGTGATCAGCGTGATCGGTTCGTCGGGGTCCGGCAAGAGCACGCTGCTTCGATGCATCAATTTCCTGGAATCGCCTTCGTCGGGCCGCGTCTCTCTCGGCGGCGGCGAGGTCAAGACGTCGGTCGACCGCAGCGGCCGGATCAGGATCTCGGATCCCGTCCAGTTGCGCCGGATGCGCACGCGGCTCGCGATGGTGTTCCAGCATTTCAATCTGTGGGCGCACATGTCGGTGCTGCAGAACGTCGTCGAGGCGCCGCTGCACGTACTGAAGCTCGGCCGCGCGGAGGCGCGCGAGCGGGCGGCGCGCTATCTCGAGCAGGTGGGCATGACGCGTTTCGCCGATGCGTATCCGGCGCACCTGTCCGGCGGTCAGCAGCAGCGTGTCGCGATCGCCCGCGCGCTCGCGATGGAGCCCGACGCGCTGCTGTTCGACGAGCCGACGTCGGCGCTCGATCCGGAGCTGGTCGGCGACGTGCTCAAGGTGATGCGCGATCTCGCGCGCGAAGGCCGCACGATGATCGTCGTCACGCACGAGATGGGCTTCGCGCGCGAAGTGTCGAACCACGTGATGTTCCTGCATCAAGGCGTGGTCGAGGAGGAAGGCCATCCGCGCGACATATTGAAGACGCCGAAAAGCGGGCGATTGCAGAAGTTCCTGTCCGGCGGGCTCAAATAGCGGGAACCGGCGGCCTGTTCAGGCCGGTGCCGTACACGCAGGACACGACCATGGAAGAGACGAAACCAGGAAGGTACTCATGCACACTCTGAAGCAGAACGACATCGATCACGTCCTTCATCCGTACACGAACCTGAGCCGCCATCGCGATGTCGGGCCGATGGTGATCGAGCGCGGCGAGGGCGTCTACGTGTACGACACGGAAGGCAACCGCTATATCGAAGCGCTGAGCGGCCTGTTCTGCGCGTCGCTGGGCTTCAGCGAATCGCGGCTGGCCGACGCGGCGGACCGGCAAATGCGCAAACTGCCGTTTTATCACGCGTTCGGTCATAAGTCGTCCGAACCGTCTATCCTGCTGGCCGAGAAACTGATCGCGATGGCGCCCGTGCCGATGTCGAAGGTGTTCTTCGCGAACTCGGGTTCCGAAGCCAACGATACCGCGATGAAGCTGATCTGGTATTACAACAACGCGCTCGGGCGGCCGCTGAAGAAAAAGATCATCGCACGCACGCGGGCGTACCACGGCGTGACGATCGCGTCCGCGAGCCTGACCGGCCTGCCGAACAACCATCGCGACTTCGACCTGCCGATCGATCGCATCCTGCATACGGATTGCCCGCACTACTACCGTCATGCGCTGCCGGGCGAGTCGGAGGCGCAGTTCGCGACACGCTGCGCCGAGTCGCTGGAGCAACTGATCCTGCGCGAAGGGCCCGACACGATCGCCGCGTTCTTTGCCGAGCCGATCATGGCGTCGGGCGGCGTGATCGTCCCGCCGGCCACCTATATGGAGAAGATCCAGCGCGTGCTGAAGCGGTACGACATCCTGCTCGTGGCCGACGAGGTCATCTGCGGGTTCGGTCGCACCGGCAACATGTTCGGCTCGGAAACCTTCGGCATGCAGCCCGACATGATCGTCGTCGCCAAGCAGCTGTCGGCCGGCTACCTGCCGATCTCGGCGCTGATGGTCAACGATGCGATCTATCGCGCTCTCGTGGCCGAAAGCGAGAAGATCGGCACGTTCGGCCACGGCTTCACGTACAGCGGCCATCCGGTTTGCGCGGCCGTCGCGCTCGAGACGCTGCGCATCTACGACGAAGACGGCGTGCTCGACCACGTGCGCAGCGTGATCCCGCACTTCCAGCAGCGCGTGGCCGATCTCGCCGACCATCCGCTCGTGGGCGAAGCGCGCGGGGCCGGGCTGCTCGCGGCGGTCGAGCTGGTCGCCGACAAGGCGACGAAAACGCCGTTCCCGCCGTCCGAAGGCGTGGCCGCGCATGCCGGCGAGCGGGCGCTCGCGTATGGCGTGATCACGCGCGCACTCGGCGATGCATTCAATTTCTGCCCGCCGCTGATCATCACGCACGACGAAATCGACCAGTTGTTCGATGCGTCGAAACGCGCGCTCGACGACACGCTCGCGTGGCGCCGGTCGCTGGCAGTCCGCTGAATCGGGAGAGCGCCATGAGGAATTTCGAACAACCGGGCCGCTCGCTCGTGATGTCGACCGGCGCGATGGCCGCGACGTCGCATCCCGCGTCGACGCTGGCTGCCGTCCGGATCCTGGAAGCGGGCGGCAACGCGATGGACGCCGCGATTGCCGCGTGCGCGGTGCAATGCGTCGTCGAGCCGGGTTCGACCGGCATCGGCGGCGACTGCTTTGCGCTCTATTCGCGCGGCGGCGGCGACGACATCGTCGGCTTCAACGGGTCGGGCTGGGCGCCGGCCGCCGCCAGCGTCGAGCGGCTGAGCGCGCTCGGTGTCACGTCGATCGAGCGCCACTCGCCGCACGCGGTGACGGTGCCCGGCGCGGTCGACGCATGGGCGACGCTCGCGCGCGATCACGGCTCGCTGCCGCTCTCCGCATTGCTCGCGCCGGCAATCCGGTTCGCGCGTGACGGCTATGCGGTCGCACCGCGCGCGGCGGCGGACTGGGCACATCAGGCGCAACTGCTGTCGCTGGACGCCACGAGCCGCGCGCAGATGCTGGTGGCCGGCCACGCGCCGCGGGCAGGCAGCGTGCATCGGCAGCCGCTGCTCGCACGCACGCTCGAGGCGATCGCGCAAGGGGGCCCGCGCGTGTTCTACGAAGGCGGGGTCGCGGAGGACATCGTGGCGCGCCTGCGCAGCATGGGCGGCCTGCATACGATGGACGATTTCGCGGCGTTCCATGGCGAATACGTGACGCCGATCACCGCGCGCTTTCGCGGCTACGACGTGCACGAGTGTCCGCCGAACGGGCAGGGCGTCATCGCGCTGCTGATGCTGAAGCTGCTCGAAGGCTTCGACGCGAACGACGATCCGCTCGGCGCCGAGCGCCTGCACCGTGAGATCGATGCCGCACGGGTCGCGTATGCGCTGCGCGACGTGCTGCTGGCGGATCCGCGCCGGCGGCCGATGGACGTCGACACGCTGTTGTCGGAGGCATCCGTCGAATCGCTGCGTACGCGCATCGCGGCGCTTCACGCGCTCGGCGCGCCGGTCGCGGCGACGGTGGAGCACAAGGACACGGTCTACATCTGCGTGGTCGACAAGGATCGCAACTGCGCGAGCTTCATCAATTCGCTGTTTCATCCGTTCGGCAGCGGCATCATGTCCGCTCAAACGGGCGTGATGCTGCACAACCGCGGCCAGAGTTTCACGCTCGAAGCCGGCCACCCGAACGCGATCGCGCCGCACGCGAGGCCGATGCACACGATCATTCCCGGCATGGTGACCCGCGACGGCAAGGTGCAGATCACGTTCGGCGTGATGGGCGGCCACTATCAGGCGATGGGGCATGCGCACTTCCTGTCGAAGGTGCTCGACTACGGCCTGGACCTGCAAACGGCGATCGACCTGCCGCGCATCTTTCCGCGGCCGGGCACCGATCAGGTCGAGGTCGAATGCACGATGCCCGCGGGAGTGCGCGAAGCGCTCGCGCGTCGCGGCTTCAACGTCGTCGCGCCGAGCTGGGCGATCGGCGGCGCGCAGGCGATCCGGATCGACTGGGAGGCCGGCACGCTGATCGGCGCGTCCGACCATCGCAAGGACGGCTGCGCGCTGGGCATCTGATACCGGCGTGCGCGTTATCGGCACACGAAACAGGGGTGACGCATCATGCAGAAGCAGTCGGTCGTACGCGGAGACGGCGCGATCCGTCGCGAATCGCCCTATGGTTCGTCGAAGGAGAACACCTATGCGGGCGTGGTGTCGTTCATGCGGCGCCTGTATACGAAGGAGCTGGCCGGCGTCGATCTCGCGGTGACCGGTGTGCCGCTCGATATCGCGACGACCAACCGTCCGGGCGCACGGCTCGGCCCGCGCGCGATCCGTGCGGCGAGCAGCCAGCTCGGCGTGCTGCTGCCGTATCCATGGGGGATCAATCCGTTCGACGACTATGCGGTGATCGACTACGGCGACTGCTGGCTCGACGTGCACAATCCGTCTACCGTCAAGGAGGCGATCGTCACGCATGCGCGCACGATTCTCGATGCCGGTGCACGGATGCTGTCGCTCGGCGGCGATCACTACATCAGCTACCCGCTACTCGTGGCCCATGCGGAAAAGTACGGCAGGCCGCTTTCATTGATCCATTTCGATGCGCACTGCGATACCTGGCCCGACGATCAGCCGGACAGCCTCAATCACGGATCGATGTTCTACAAGGCGATCAAGGACGGGCTGATCGATCCCGCCCACTCGGTGCAGGTCGGCATCCGGACATGGAACGACGATTTCATGGGCGTGTCGGTGCTCGATGCGGGTTGGGTGCATGAGCACGGCGTGAACGCGACCATCGCGCGCATCGTCGAGATCGTCGGCGCGCGGCCGACTTATTTCACCTTCGACGTCGACGGGCTCGATCCGGCGTTCGCGCCCGGCACCGGCACGCCCGTGCCGGGCGGCCTGTCGAGCGCGCAGGCGCTGTCGATCATCCGCGGGCTCACGTCGGTCGACCTGGTCGGCGCGGACGTGGTCGAGGTCGCACCCGCCTACGATCATGCGGACATTACCGCGCTGGTCGCCGCGCACGTGGCGAGCGAGCTGATCTGCCTGTTCAGGCATCGCGCTCGCGCGGCACGGCACAGGTAGAGCCTCGGGGCGCGCCGGCGCTACGTGTCGCCGTCGCGTTCCGCCGAAACGCAGCGACCGGTATCGACTTCATCAATTCGTTATCCAAATCAAATGACGAATGATGTCTGGAGCACGTCAATCAGATGGATCAACCCCGCAACGACAGGAGAGAAAGGCAATGAAATGGATCGCATCGACCACCCTCGCATGCGCGGCCGGCATATGCGGCAACGCATTCGCGCAAAGCTCGGTCACGCTTTACGGCGTCATCGACGAATCGATTCAGTACACGCACAACACCGGCGGCGCGAGCAACCAGGTCAAGCTGCAGTCGGGGCAGATGTCCGTCAGCCAGTGGGGGCTGAAAGGCACCGAGGATCTCGGCGGCGGCCTGAGCGCGCTGTTCAACCTGCAGAACGGTTTCAACGTGAACAGCGGCAAGATGAGCGGCGGTCTGCTGTTCGGGCGCAAGGCGTTCGTCGGGCTGGCGGGCGGATTCGGCACGGTGACGGCCGGCCGTCAGCAGGATACGTTGCAGGATCTGGTGTTGACGGTGCAGGGCAACAATTTCCTCGAGTACTTCACGGCGCCCGGCGACGTCGACAATGCCGACGGCTCGGTTCGCAACAGCAATGCGGTCAAATGGGTGAGCCCGTCGTGGGGCGGCCTGCAGGTGGCCGCGATGTACGGGTTCGGCGGCGTGGCCGGCTCGGTCGGCTCGGGGCAGGCGTACAACGCGGCGATGTCGTACACGGCCGGGCCGTTGACCGTCGCGGCCGGCTACGCGCATCTGGACAACGGGAACGCGGTGCTGTCGACGCGCGGCGCAAGCAGTGCCGATACGATCTTCCTGTCGCCGGTCAACAACGCTTACGCGACGGCCAGCGCGGTGAATATCGCGCGCGCCGGCGTGAGCTACGTGCTCGGCGCATTCACGGTGGGTGGCCACTACAGTTATGCCGAATACCTGCGCGACGGGAATTCGACGTTCGGGACGGCCGAGCGCTACAACAACGGCTCGGTGTTCGTCGCGTGGCAGGCTTCGCCCGCGCTGCTGTTCGAGACGGGTTACAACTACCTGAAATCGCACGGCGATTCGTCGGCCACGTACCAGCAGGTCACGCTCGCGGCCGACTACGCGCTCAGCAAGCGCACCGATCTCTACGCGACGGTGAGCTACGGGCACGCGTCGGGCAGCAACGGCGCGGGCCCCGCGCAGGCGGTGATTGCGGACGCCTACGTCGACGGCGGCAAGGCGACCCAGGAGCTTGCGATCGTCGGCATTCGCCACCGCTTCTGATCGAATGCGCCGCGCGTCATGGCAGCGGCGCGCCCCACGCCGCCGTCACGTCGCCGCCGAGCCGCCATTCGCTGAACGGGCGGCGCGGCGCGATGATCGCCGGCAGGCGGCGATCGTGAAAGCGCGCGTAGTACGGCTCGACCCAGCTCAGTTCGTCGCGGAACGTCCACGGAAACAGGTCCTGCTTGACCGGCGTGATCTTCGTGAAACTCGCGGGGTCTTCCACCGCGTCGATCACGAGGTTCGCGAGGCGGCCGATCGCACCGTCGTTTTCTCGGTAGAGATCGATGTTGCGCCGCTGAACGAGTTCGGCCGCGAACACGAGCGGCAGCAGCGCGAACGTGTGGTAGTGCAGTGCGCGGTCGCCGCGCTTGACCTCGCGCTCGAGCGAGCCGTCCGGGCGGATGTCGCGAATGCCTTCGCGCACCCGCAGCAAGCCGGAGTCGATCAGGCTGGCATTGTCGGTGACGGTGCCGATCGCGATCAGGTCGAGCCCGGCCCAGTACACGAGATTGTTGTGCAGGTGGTTGATCGCTTCCGCGTTGCGGGTCGCGATCGCGATACGTTCGAGCCACGGGTCGATCGCGTTGAATGTCCCGCGGTTCGCGTCGCGCAACCCGCGCGGCATGCGCAGGATCACCATCGCGAAATCGGTGCCGGCCCACGAGCGCTCGTAGTAGCCCTGATAACCGGAGATCGCGCCCATCAACGCATCCGATTGCGCCCAGCTGTCGAGCAGCGTCAACGCGCACGACCAGTCGCCGTGATCCGCCGCCGTGTTCAGCTTCGCGACGAAGTCGCGCATCGGCTTCACGTCGCGCGCATAACCGGTGGGGTCGTCGTAGTAGCCGGGCGGGTCGATCGTCCGCACGGGAGCCGGCACTTCGCATGCGTGGCTGGCGGAGGCCGTGCCGACGAGCGTACCGACGGCGAACAGGACAGCGAACAAGATTCGAACGGAACGGGCGCGCATGGGGGGGCTCGACGGTGATGTTTCGGTTGGACGCTGGACCGAAGGCAGTCTAGCGCCCGAGGCTTTCGCCCGGCTTTCCGGGGTGAGCCGGTGCCGCCGGCCCGGCGGGCCGCCCGTGCGACGCATGGCGATCGCGGCGGCTTCGCATGACATGCAATACGTTATTCTGTCGTCCTCACCCGCCAGCCCGATCCGATGAAGCGTCCGTCGTTTTCCACCCAACTTGTCATGCTCTGGGCACTCGTCGCGGCGCTGTGCGCGACGCTGGTCGCGGTCGTCTGGGTCACGGCGAGTTCCGCCGAGAGCCAGCAGGTAGCCGGCGCGAAGGCCGCCGGCGCATCGGCATGCGAGGCGGTCGCGTCGCGCTACAGCGCGTCTTCCGCGTCGCCAGGCGCCGGGCCCGCCCCGGAGCTGATGCACGCGATCCTCGACATCGTGCTCTCCCGTGCGCCCGACATGGAAGGCGGGTTCTGGATGCCCGGCGCCGCCCCGGCGGCAAGCGGCTTTCTCGCGTATTCCTTTCCCACCTACCAGGGCAGCGGCGTCAAACGCGACGTTCCGGAAGCGGAAACGCCGCTGATCCTCCGCACGCTGCGCGCCGCGGCCGCGACGCATGCCGCGACGGCGAACGTCGTCGAAGGCGCGCAGGATGCCGTGGTCGCGGCGGCCTGCCCGGTACGCGGCGGCTCGGGGCTGTACGTGTGGATGCTGACGCGTGCGCGCCCGCCGCTGGGCCGGCACGGCGAACTGCTGGCCACGGGCCTCGCGGCCGTACTCGCCGTGATTCTGGCGATCGCGGCCGCGCTGGCCGTGGCGCTGCGCCGATGGAAGCGCAATCTCGCGCGGATCGAGAGCGGGCTGGGGCCCGATGGACGCGAGCATCACCTGCCGTACGTCGGCGAGCCCGATCTCGACCGCGTCATCGATGCGTTCAACGAGCGGGCGCGGCGCGCGGACCTGCTGCAACAGCAGGCCGACGAACTGCGCACGCGCCTCGCGCAGGCCGAACGCTTCGGCATGCTCGGGAAGCTTGCCGCGCAGGTCGCGCACGAGATTCGCAATCCGATGGGCGCGATGCGGCTGAAGGCAGAAAACGCGCTGGCCGGCGATGGCCGGCGGCAGCAGGACGCGCTGCGCGTGATCCTCGCGCAGATCGAGCGCATCGATGCGCAATTGTCGAGCCTGCTCGCGCTGACGCAGCCGGTGCGCCCGCATGCGACACGGGTCGACGTCGACGCGTGGCTCGCGCAGGTGGTCGACGCGCACCGCGAGCTGGCACAGCGGCAAGCGATCGACCTGACGCTGTCGCTCGCGGGGCAGGGCGAACGGCTTGCGTGGCCGTCGGATTTCCCCGCGTTCGATCCCGACCAGATGCGGCGCGCGCTCGACAATCTGCTGCTCAACGCGCTGCACCACGCGGGCGACGGCGGCGCGGTCACGCTCGCCGCCGAGCGGCGCGCGTTCGCCGGGCGCGACTGGCTGTGCCTCACCGTGTCGGATAGCGGCCCCGGCGTGCCGGCCGCGCAGCGCGAGCGGATTTTCGAACCGTTCGTGACGGGCCGCGCGGACGGCACGGGCCTCGGTCTTGCCGTCGTCCGCGAAGTGGCGGCGGCGCACGGCGGGCACGCGCGCCTCGACGGGGCCGCCGCATTCGTGATTGAAATTCCATGGCAAACATCCTCATAGTCGACGACGACGCGGCCTTTCGCGACGGCCTCGCCGAAACGCTCGCCGATCTCGGTCATCGGGCCGTCGAGGCCGCAACCGGCCACGCCGCACTTAGCACGCTGCGCGACGGCGGTGGCGTCGAATGCATCTTCCTGGATTTCCGCCTGCCGGATCTGGACGGGCTGGCCGTGCTCGCGCAACTGCGCGACGATCCCGCGCTGGCCGCGATTCCGGTCGTCATGCTGACGGCCCATGCGACCAGCGACAACACGATCGAAGCGATGCGGCTCGGTGCATTCGATCACCTGACGAAGCCGATCGGGCGTCGCGACATCGCGCAACTGCTCGAACGCGTCGTGTCGGCGAATCAGCCACCCGCGCTCGCGACCGCGCCGCCCGACGGCGGTTTCGCGGGCGAACCGTCGGCGGACCGGCCGCGACTGCTGGGCGTGAGCGCCGCGATGCGCGACGTGCAAAAGCAGGTCGGCCGCGCCGCGATGAGCGACGCGACCGTGCTCCTGACCGGCGAGACGGGCACGGGCAAGGAGGTGGCCGCCCGCGTGCTGCATGCGGCATCGGCCCGGCATGCGGGGCCGTTCGTCGCCGTGAACTGCGCGGCCATTCCGGCCGATCTGCTCGAAAGCGAGTTGTTCGGGCATCGTCGCGGCGCGTTCACGGGCGCGCATGCCGATCGCGCGGGGCGCCTGGTCGAGGCCGACGGCGGCACGCTCTTTCTCGACGAGATCGGCGACATGCCCGCCGCGATGCAGGCGAAGCTGCTGCGCGCGCTGCAGGAGCGCCAGGTGACGCCGCTCGGCGCGGATCGCGCCACGGCAATTGACATTCGCGTCGTGGCCGCGACGCACCGCGACCTCGCTGCGGCCGTCGCGAACGGCACGTTCCGCGAAGATCTCTTCTATCGGCTGAATGTCATTCCGCTGCACCTGCCGCCGCTCGCGGAGCGTGTGGCCGACATCCTTCCGCTCGCCGCGCATTTCCTGCGCAACGCGGCAGGCATGCGCGCGCTGCATCTGACGAACGACGCGCAGCGCGCGCTGCTCGATCACCGCTGGCCGGGCAACGTGCGCGAACTGCGCAACGTGATGGAGCGGGCGGCCGCGCTCGCCCCCGGGCCGGCCGTCAGCGCGGCCGATCTCGGCCTGGCCGCCGTGCCCGCGCGCGAATCGGGCGCCGATGCGGTGCCGGCGCACCTGCTCGACATGCCGCTGCCCGATGCGCTGGCGACGGTCGAACGCGCGGCGATCCTGCACGCGCTCGAGCGTGCGAACGGCAACCGCGCGGAAGCCGCGAGGCAGCTCGGCATCGGCCGCCAGTCGCTCTATGCGCGCATGGCGAGTCTCGGGATCGAGCGCGACGGCTAGCCGCACCGCTTCGACTGTCGGGAATGCCGACATCCGGTGAAGCGACGTGTCGGGAAATCCGACAGGTTTCGCGCGCGTCGTCGTTCGGCGCATGGCCACGCGGGGCGTCGCGGGTTGGCACGGGTATTGCGGATATCGAGGCATCGCAACCCGTCGCCGGAGCCCGTCATGAAGTCGTACCTGCCTGTCGTTCGATCGCGGCCGCCGTGCCGTGCCGCCGTGCGCCGCTCGTCTCGCATGCTCTGCGCGGCCGCGCTCGTTGCCGTCGCAACGGTCAGCCTGGCGCAGGTGCCGCCGGCGCCGCGCGCGGACGACCCGGCCGGCGCCATGCCGCCGCCTGCTCCTCCTCGGCCCCGCGCGCTTGTGCCTGCCGTACCCGGAAACGACACCGCATCGAATGCGCTGGTGTCCGGCACGCTGTCGCGCCTGACGATCAATCCGGAAGGCACCGTCGACGGCTTCGTGCTCACCGACGGCACGCTCGTCCGCCTGCCGCCGCATCTCGGTTCGCAACTGACGGCGCTCGTGAAGACGGGCGACCGCGTGACGGTAGCCGGCGAACGACGCGTCGACGATGAAATCCGTGCCCGCGTGGTCCGCAATGACGGCAGCGGCGCGTCGCTGTCCGATCAGCCGCCCGCGCCCGTCGCGCCCATGCCGCCCATGCTGCGCGGCGTCAACCTCGCCCGCCTGAGCGTGTCCGGCGTCGTGCGCCGCGTGACGCGGGCGCCGCGCGGCGAGCCGGACGGCGTGATGCTCGACAGCGGGGCGATCGTCAAGCTGACCGTGCCGGCCGCCCAGCAATTCGGTGCACTGCTCGCCCCCGGCGAGCGCGTGGCCGCGGTCGGCTACGGCACGCGCAACGCGTACGGCGAAGCGCTGCAGGCGACCGCGTTCGGCGCGCCGGGCCATGTCGTGAATCTCTATGACGATGTCGCGCGCTAATCGCGCGGCGCTATTCCGCAATTCATCGAAAGGAGTCCTGCCATGCATTGGATCGATCCCGCCTGCCTGCCCGAAACGCGCGGCCGCGTCACCCAGTTCCTGCTCAATCCGCACGGAGACATCGACGGCCTGATCCTGAACGGCGACCTGCAGGTGCACGTGCCGCCGCATCTGGGCCGCGAACTGGTACGCCGCGTCGCGGTCGGCGACCGCATCCGCGTGCGGGGCGTCAAGCCGCGTCGCGCGGAGATCATCGCGGCCGTGCAACTGACCGGGCGCGACGGCGTCGACATCGTCGACGACGGGCCCGCGCACGCTGCACCGCCGAAGCCGACGCACCCCGATCGACAACCGATGGAATCGAGCGGCGAAGTCGCGTTCGCGCTGCATGGCCCGAAAGGCGAGGTGAACGGCGCGTTGCTGACGAGCGGCGTCGCGTTGCGGGTGCCGCCGCATGCGGCTGAAGCGCTGCACGAATATCTGCGTCCCGGTGTCCATGTGCAGGCGTGGGGGCACGGCGTCGTCACGCCGCACGGCACGACGCTCGACGTGAGCGAGATCGCCGAGCTCGTCGATGCGGATGTCGAATGAGCGAGCGACGGTGACACGACCATGAGACCGGCGCGCGCGCTCGAAGCGCTCAACTTCTTCCTGGCCGACGTGCAGGCCGGCATCGGCCCGTTCATCGGCGTCATCCTGCTGTCGCGCGGCTGGGGCGCCGATGCGATCGGCTCGGTCATGACGCTGGCCGGGCTCGCCGCGATGGCCGCGACGCCGTTGGCCGGCGCGCTCGTCGATGCGGTGCGCGCGAAGCGGGCGCTGATCGTCGCGGCGACCGCGGTGACGGCGCTTGCGTCGCTGGCGATGATGTTCGTCCACGGCTATCCGGCGGTGGCGGCGTCGCAGATCGTGGCGGCGGTCAGCGGCGCGGTGCTCGCGCCGGCCGCCGCGGGCGTGACGCTCGGCATCGTGCGCCGGCAGGGTTTCGACCGGCAGTTCGGGCGCAACCAGATGGCGAACCACGCCGGCAACGTCGCCGGTGCGGCGCTCGCCGGGTGGCTCGGCTGGCATGTCGGATTCGACGCGGTGTTCGCGCTGGTCGGCGCGTTTACGGTCCTCGCCATCGTGAGCACGCTGGCGATTCCCGGGCACGCGATCGATCATGCGTCCGCACGGGGTCTCGATCCTGCCGGTGCCGCACCGGGAACGGAAGCTGCGCATCCGCATGCGTCGGACGCGGCGTCGGCGTCGGCGTCGCACGTCGGCGGCCTGCGCACGCTCGCCGAGAACCGGCCGCTGGTGCTGCTCGGCGCGTCGCTCGCGCTGTTCCATCTCGGCAACGCCGCGATGCTGCCGCTCTACGGGATGGGCGTCGTCGTCACGCAGCGCAGCAATGCGAGCGCGTTCACCGCACAGACGATCGTCATCGCGCAGTGCGTGATGATCGCGGCGGCGTGGCTCGCGCCCCGGCTGATTCGCTCGCACGGTTACTGGCGCGTGCTGCTGTTCTCGTACCTCGTGCTGCCGGTGCGCGGGCTGGTCGCCGCGGTGTGGATGAGCGAAGCGGGCGTGTGGCCGGTGCAGGTGCTCGACGGCATCGGCGCCGGGCTGCAAAGCGTGGTCGTGCCCGCGCTCGTCGTTCACCTGCTGCACGGTTCCGGCCGCGTGAATGCCGGGCAGGGCGCCGTCGCGACCGCGCAGGGTATCGGCGCGGCGCTCAGCCCCGTGCTGGGCGGCGTGCTCGCGCAACACTTCGGCTATCCGTCCGCGTTCATCGTGCTGGGCGCCGTGTCGACGGGCTCGCTCGCGCTGTGGCTCGGTCATGCACGCTCGCTGAGCAGCGTGTGCGGCAAGCCCGCCGATCTATCGGCGACATCGTCGTGAACGCGATGTCGATTCCCATCCCTCCGTCCACTTGCCCATGAATCCTGTTTCGCTTGCCTGGCTGATTTCCGCGCTCGCCACCGCGGGCGTCATCACGCGTCCGTTCGGTTGGCCCGAAGCCACGTGGGCCGTGAGCGGCGCGCTGCTGCTGGTCGTGTTGAACCTGTTGCCTGCCGCCCAGGCGCTGGACGCCGTCGCGAAAGGCGGCGACGTGTACCTCTTCCTGACGGGCATGATGCTGCTGTCCGAGGCGGCCCGTCGCGAGGGACTGTTCGACTGGGTCGCGACGCACGTCGTCAATCTCGCGCAGGGCTCGCCGCGGCGGTTGTTCGCGCTGATCTACGGCGTCGGCGTCGTTACCACCGTGTTCCTGTCGAACGACGCGACCGCCGTCGTGCTGACGCCCGCCGTCCTGGCCGCCGCGCGCCGCGCGAAGGCCGACCCGATGCCGCTGCTGTACAGCTGCGCGCTCGTCGCGAATGCCGCGAGTTTCGTGCTGCCGATTTCGAATCCGGCGAACCTGGTGCTGTACGGTGCGCACATGCCGGCGCTCGGCGTCTGGCTCGCGCACTTCGCGGCGCCGTCCGTCGCGTCGATCGTCTGCACGTTCGTGATGCTGCGGATCGTGCAGCGACGTGCGCTGTCCGGCCATTGCGAGTCCGCGCTGCCGGTGCAGCCGCTGACGAGCGGCGGGCGCATCGCGCTCGCGGGCATCGCCGCGACGGCCGTCGCGCTGATGGCGGTGTCGGTCGCCGATCGCCCGCTCGGGTTGCCGACCGCGCTGGCGGGCGTCGTCACGGTCGCGTGCGTGGCGATGCGCGATCGCGCGGCGTGCGTGCCGATCGTTCGCGAGATTTCATGGAGCGTGTTGCCGCTCGTCGCGGGGCTGTTCGTCGTCGTCGAGACGCTCGACCGGACCGGCGCGGTGCGCGCGCTGGCGGGCCTGCTGCACATGCTGATGCAAAGCGGCGAGCACGTCGCCGCGGCCGTGGCCGGCGTCGCGGTCGCGCTGGTGTCGAACGCGGTCAACAACCTGCCCGCCGGGCTGATCGCGAGTTCGACGATCCACGCGGCGCACAGCCCGCAAACGGTGGTCGACGCGATTCTGATCGGCGTGGATCTTGGCCCGAACCTGTCAATCACCGGCTCGCTCGCGACGATTCTGTGGCTGGCGGCGATCCGGCGCGAAGGGCTGCAGGTCGGTTTCCGCGAATTTCTCGCGGTCGGCGCGTGCGTGATGCCGCCTGCGTTGCTGCTCGCGCTGGGCGCGCGGTTCGTGGTCGGCGGCTGACGTGCGAGGCGCGTCGCGTCAGCCGCCCCGGCCGGCCTAGAACGAGTACGCGAGCGACGCGAACAGGCTGCGCGGCGCGCCCGGCGTGACCCACAGGCTGTTGTACGAGCTGACGTAGGTGGTGCGATTGAACAGGTTGTTCAGGACTACGGATGCACGCAGGTGCTTGTTGACCTGAAGATAGCCGTTGAGCTGGACGGTCGCGTAGGCCGGCAGTTCGAAACCGTCCTGCGTGTTGGCCGTGTTGCCGGCGCGGCGGCCGACATAGATCACGCCCGCGCCGGCGCCCGCCTTGTCCGCGAACGGCAGGGTCGTCTCGTACATCAGCAGCGCACTGCCGCTCAGGCGCGGTACGTCGACGAGGCGAGAGCCGGGCGCGAGCACGGTATCGCGCGTGACCTCGGCGTCGACGTACGCGAAGTTCGCGATGCCGCGCAGGCCGTGTCCGAGGTCGCCGCTCCATTCGAATTCGACGCCGCGGCTGCGCACTTCGCCGGCCGCGCGCGAGAAACCGGCATTCGCCGGATCGGCGGTGAGCACGTTGCGCTTGGTCACGTAGAACGCCGAGACGGTCGTGAGCGAGCGCGCGCCGGCCCATTTCGCGCCGGCTTCGTAGCCGTGGCCTTTCTCGGGATCGAACGCGTTGCCGCCGACGTCGGCGCCGTTGTTCGGCCGGAACGAATACGCGGTGTTCGCATAGAACGACCACGCGGGGCTCATTTCGTACGCGACGCCGATACGCGGGCTCACCGCGGTCTGCAGCTGGCTCGTCGTCACGCCCTTCAGGCGGTTGTCGATCGACTGGTGGAAGCGATCCCAGCGCAGCCCGGCCAGGATTTTCCAGTGCGGCCCGAACGCGAGCGTGTCCTGCGCGTAGACGCCTTGTCCGTCATCGCGTTCGAGCAGGTTGGTCGCGGTGCGCGGCGTCGGCGCGGGCTGGCCGTAGACCGGATCGAAGATGTCGATCGCATACGGCGCCGCGGCGCTCGGCGTGGAGCGCGTGACGAACTGGTCGTAGTTGAAGCGGTACGCATCGACGCCCATCACGAGCGTATGGCCGATGCTGCCCGTGCGGAACGAGCCGGCGGTTTCGAGGCGGCCTTGCAGGTCGTTCGAGTGAAACGCGACTTGCCGGTAGCGGCGCCACAGCGTGCGACCGTCCGGCTGCAACGCGAATGCCTCGGACGAGCGCCCCGACAGGTCGGTGTTGCGTTGCGCGACGCCGGCATTGATCGACCAGCTGGAATCGAGGCGATGCTCGAGCGTGAACTGGTGGCCCGTGTTGCGCACGTCGTAGTCGCCGTCGCGCGGCTCGCCGAGGAAGCGCGACGCGGGGATCACGCCGAGCTGGCCGTTGACCGCCAGCACGCCGCGATCGAGCGGGGCGCTCTGACGCGCGCTCTCGAATTCGTAGTGGAGCGTCGTGTCCGCGCCGATGTCCCACGTGAACGACGGCGAGAACAGGTAGCGTTTGCTCGATACCGTGTCGCGGAAGCTGCCGTTGTTCTCGTTCATCGCGACGAAGCGGTACGCGAGCGATTTCGTGACGGGGCCGGTCGAATCGAGGGTCTGGCGCAGTGCGCCGTAGCTGCCGGCCGACACGCCGATGGTGTTCGCGCGGGCGAACTGCGGCTGCTTCGTCGTATAGCTGATGATCCCGCCCGGATCGCCGCGGCCATACAGCGCGGACGCCGGCCCCTTGAGCACTTCCATGCGCTCGAGGTTGACGGTGTCGCGCGGCACGCTCATCCCGCGATTCCACGAAAAGCCGTTGACCAGGTAGTCGGTGCCGGACGTGTTGCCGTCGCCGGCGAAGCCGCGCACCGCGTAGTTGTCCCACAGGCCGCCGAAGTTGTTCTGGCGCGAGACGCCCGCGACCCAGTCGTAAAGATCGTCGCCGCGCGTGGCGGCCACGGTCTGGATCAGCTTCGTATCGACGCTGCTGACCGCGAACGGAATCTCCATCACGTCCGCCTCGCTGCGCGTCGCGGTCGTCGATTCGCGCGTGCGGAACGGCGCCGTCGCGCGTTGGGCGGACACCTCGATGGTCGGCAGCGCCGTCTCCTGCGCGTCGGCGGCGCCCATGCCGGCCGTGCCGACGACGATGGCCATCGGTGCGGCCGCCCAGTTCCTCATGCTCATACCCCTCCCTTTTTGTGTCGTTCGCGTTCGGGCACGGCGGGCGGCCTTGCGCCGGCATCTGTGTTCCAAACAGTACATTTGCGCGGCAATTTAATGCAAATGAGAGGCATTTGCAATCGTAATTTTGAAGCGGGATCGGTGCGTGACGACGGGCGGTGCGACGGCGGTCGCGGAACGCGTGGAATCGCGATTTCCGCAACGTCCGGGGAGGGGCGTTCTTCGTCCAGGGCCCGTTCACGCTAATGACGGGCTTGCGCTGGCCACTAGAAGGGCCGAGTGCAAGGATTGCGACGAAGCGAATACTCGACGTATTCGCGAGGAGCATGACGCGGCGATCGGCAAAGTCCGGTTCGTCGCGTCTTGTGTTGCTCGATCCGGCCAGCCGGCGTCAAGCGACGAAACGCCCGCGCGTGTTGCCGCGCGGGCCCGAATCACGCATCAGCGGATTTGATGAAGGTCGACACCGTTCATCCGGTGGCGCCGTGCGTCGTTGTGCGACGACGAGCGTGCAAGCGCCCGCGCACGCTCAATCCGGATCGGCTTTCAGTCCACCCTCGATCCACCGCGCTTCCGACGCGCGAAGATGCGCACGAATGGCCGTCTGCGCCGCAATCGGATCGCCGGCTTGCAATGCGAGCAGCACGTCCTCGTGCTCGCGCACCGCGGCGGTCCACGTCTGCGGATTCTCCGCGTGGCCGCGCATCGCGGTCGCGATCGGGTCGTGGCGGCTGTCGAACAGCTCGCCGACGAAGCGGGTGAGCACCGAGTTGCCGGCGGCTTCCGCGATCAGCATGTGGAACTGCCGGTCGGCTTCGACCGGGGATTTGCCGGCCTCCGCGAGCCGCTTCATGCGCTGCACCGTGCGGCGCAGGCGCTCGAGCATCGCGGCCGTCATCCGCGCGGCGGCCAGCGCGGCGACGCTGCCTTCGACGGCCGCGCGCGCCTGCATCAATTCCGACGGGCTGTCGCCGAGCGTGGCCATCGGGCCGACGGCGTCGGCCGCCGTGTCGCGCACATACACGCCGGAGCCCATCCGGATCTCGATCTGGCCGCCGATTTCCAGCGCGATCAGCGCCTCGCGAAGCGACGGTCGCGATACGCCGAGCGTCAGCGCCAGTTCGCGCTCCGGCGGCAGCCGCTCGCCGATCGCGAATTCGCCCTGGCGAATCAACGCGACGATCTGGGCCGCGACCGATTGGTAAAGCCGCTTGGGTTCTGTGGATTTCATCCGATTGATAGGGATCAATGCGCTTTGGGCGCAAGCGCGTGTCGCGGAGTCTATCACGCCTGCCGCATCGCCCCGTGCGGCGGCGGGTTCATCCCGATGTCCGGGTTTTCACCATTGGTAAGATCAGATGTGAATAGTTAAATTGGCTTGACCAAAGCGGGTTTGATTGCTGTAATTCATCCAAATTGGACTGACCGGATAGTGCGGAGGTCGATCCACCCCAAGGAGACGCAATGGCAATGCCTCGCAATCTGCCCGGTCAGGCCGCGCACGACGAAGCGGACCGGGAGATCCTGCGCCTGGACGGAATTCGCAAGCGCTTCCCGGGCGTCCTCGCGCTCGACGGGATTCGCCTCGACCTGCGCCGCGGCGAGGTGCATGCGGTGTGCGGCGAAAACGGCGCGGGCAAATCGACGCTGATGAAGATCATCAGCGGCCAGTACCTGCCCGACGACGGCGTCGTTCACTATCGCGGCGCGCCGGTGCGGTTTCGTTCGGCATCCGAAGCGCAGGCGGCCGGCATCTCGATCATTCACCAGGAACTCAATCTCGTCCCGCACCTGAGCGTGGCGGAGAACCTGTTCCTCGCGCGCGAGCCGCGGCGCGGGCCGTTCGTCGATACGAAACGCATGAACGCGGATGCGGTGCGCTGCATTGCGCGCATCGGGCTGAACGTGGCGCCGACGACGAAGGTCGGCGTGCTGTCCATCGCGCAGCAGCAGATGGTCGAGATCGCGAAGGCGCTGTCGCACGACGCGCGCGTGCTGATCATGGACGAGCCCACGTCGTCGCTGACGGAAGCGGAAACGGTGCAGCTCTTTCGCATCATCGAGGAACTGCGTGCCGACGGCGTGGCGATTCTGTATATCTCGCACCGGCTCGACGAAATGGCGCAGATCGTCGATCGCGTGACGGTGCTGCGCGACGGGCGCCATATCTCGACCGACGATTTCGCCGACGTGAGCATCGACGATATCGTCGCTCGCATGGTCGGCCGCACGCTCGACGACGCCTATCCGTCGCGGCAATCGGTGCCGACCGACGAGGTGCTGCTCGACGTGCGGGACCTGCGCCGCGACGGCGTGTTCGGGCCAGTGTCGTTCGCGCTGCGCCGCGGCGAGATCCTCGGTTTCGCGGGGTTGATGGGCGCCGGGCGCACCGAGATCGCCCGCGCGATCTTCGGTGCCGATCGCGCCGACGGCGGCACGATCGCGCTGCACGGCCGGCCCGTGACGATCCGCTCGCCGCGCGAGGCGATCCGGCACGGCATCGCGTATCTGTCGGAGGACCGCAAGACGGAGGGGCTCGCGCTGCCGATGCCCGTCGCGGCGAATCTCACGCTCGCGAACGTGCGCGGCATCACGTCACGCTTCGGGTTCCTGCGCTTCGACGACGAACTCGACGTCGCGCGCCGCTACGTGCAGGACCTCGCGATTCGCACGCCGTCCGTGCACCAGCGCGTGCGCAACCTGTCCGGCGGCAACCAGCAGAAGGTCGTCATCGGCAAATGGCTGTACCGCGGCTCGAAGATCCTGTTCTTCGACGAGCCGACGCGCGGCATCGACGTCGGCGCGAAATTCGCGATCTACGGGCTGATGGACCGGCTTGCCGCCGACGGCGTCGGCGTCGTGCTGATCAGTTCGGAGTTGCCCGAACTGCTCGGCATGACCGACCGGATCGCCGTTTTTCACGAAGGTCGACTGACCGCATTTCTCGACACGAAACACACCAGTCAGGAGGAGATCATGCACTACGCGTCGGGGCGTTCCCATGCTTGAAATGACATCCGATCGAAGCCAGGCCGACGAACGGGCGGCGCGACAGCGGCGGCGCGACCTGATCCAGAAGTTCGCGGCGCTGGGCAGTCTCGTCGTGCTCGTGTCCGCGTTCTCGATAACGAGCGCGGCGTTCTTCTCGGTCGACAACCTGATGACGGTCGGCCTGCAGGTCACGTCCATCGCCTATCTCGGCGTGGCCGCCACCTGCGTGATCATCACAGGCGGCATCGACCTGTCGGTCGGCTCGGTGCTCGCGCTGGCCGGCGTGTGCGCGGCGCTGCTGGTCAAGGCCGGCGTGCCGGTGCCCGCCGCGATGGCGGCAGGCATCCTGGTCGGCGCGCTGTGCGGGCTCGTCAACGGCATCTGCGTGACGCAGATGGGCCTGCCGCCGTTCATCGCGACGCTCGGCATGATGCTCGTCGCGCGCGGCATCGCGCTGCAGATCACCGGCGCGCGGCCGGTATCGGATCTCGGCGACGCGTTCGGCGCGCTCGGCAACGGCGCGCTGCTGCGGATCTCGCGCATCGGCGCGGACGGGTTTCCCGACACGACCTTTCCCGGCATTCCGTATCCGGTCGTGATCATGGTCGTGCTGTTCGTCGTGGTGTCGGTGCTGCTGTCGAGAACGTCGCTCGGCCGCCACATCTACGCAGTCGGGTCGAACGCGGAAGCGGCGCGGCTGTCGGGCGTGAACGTGCAGGGCGTGAAGCTGTTCACCTACGTGCTGTCCGGCGCGCTCGCGGGCGTGACCGGCTGCGTGCTGATGTCGCGGCTCGTCACCGGGCAGCCGAACGAAGGCGTGATGTACGAGCTCGACGCGATCGCCAGTTCGGTCATCGGCGGCACGTCGCTGATGGGCGGCGTCGGCACGATCTCGGGCACGGCGATCGGCGCGTTCGTGATCGGCGTGCTGCGCAACGGCCTGAACATGAACGGCGTATCGAGCTTCATCCAGCAGATCATCATCGGCGTCGTGATCCTCGGCACGGTGTGGATCGACCAGTTGCGCAATCGCCGGCCCTGACCGGCAGCAAGCAGTCCCTACCAACGAGAAGCGGAGCGAGACATGAACAAATCCATCCTGCTGGCGGCATCGGCGTGCGTGTTTGCGGTATGCAGCAGCGGTGCGTATGCGGCGGGCGGCGAGATCGCGGTGATCGTCAAGACGGTCAATTCGAACTACTGGCAGAACGTGCAGAAAGGCGCGAAGGCGGCGCTCGACGGCGCGAAGGGCTACACGATGACGTTCCAGGGCCCGGCGGCCGAGTCCGACATCAGCGGGCAGGTCAACATGGTCGACAACGCGGTCACGCGGCATGTGGCGGGCATCGTGCTCGCGCCGTCCGATCCCGATGCGCTGGTGCCCGCGATCAAGAAGGCGTGGGAAGCGCACATTCCCGTCGTGCTGATCGACTCGGCGATCTCGGATGCCGGCAAGCCGTACTACCAGGCGTTCCTGTCGACCGACAACGAGAAGGCGGGCGCGCTGTGCGCGAAAGCGCTGATCGACCGCGTCGGGCAGTCGGGCAAGATCGCGATCATGTCGTACGTGCCGGGCGCGGGGTCCGAGGTCAGCCGCGTCGGCGGGTTCCGCAAGTACATCGAGAGCCATTCGAAGCTGCAGGTCGTCGGCCCGTACTACTCGCAATCGCAAATGGCGACCGCGCTGAACCAGACGACCGACGTGCTGTCGGCGAACCCGGACCTGAAGGGCATCTTCGGCGCGAACGAGCCGACCGCGGTCGGGATGGGCCGTGCGCTGAAGCAGTCGGGCAAGGCGGGCAAGGTGGTGGCGATCGGGTTCGACGGCAACGAGGACCTGCAGGGCTTCGTGCGCGACGGCACCGTGCAGGCGATCGCCGTGCAGGGCTCGTGGCAGATGGGGAACCAGGGCGTGCGCACGGCGCTCGACGTGATCGAGCGCAAGCCCGCGCCGAAGCTGATCGATACCGGCGTCGTGATGGTCGACAAGCAGAACCTCGATTCGCAGGCAGCGAAGAACGTCCTGTACTGATCCCTTTTCCCCGCATCCGGTTACGCCTCATGAACGCAAACGATACGCGCACCTTGCCGCGCAGCGGGCTGGCGGTGTCCGCACTCGGCCTCGGCTGCTCGCAGCTCGGCGGCCTTTATCGGCCGATGTCGGCCGCCGATGCCGCCGCGCTCGTCGACGCCGCGTGGGCGGCCGGCCTGCGCTATTTCGACACCGCACCGTATTACGGCTACACGCTGTCCGAGCGGCGCGTGGGGGCGGGGCTCGCCCCGCGCGAGCGCCGCGCCTTCACGCTCAGCACGAAGGTCGGGCGGCTGATGCGGGCCGACGCGAGCGTACGGCCGGGCGACGATGGCTGGGCGGAGCCGCTGCCGTTCCGGCCGGTCTACGACTACAGCTACGACGGGATCATGCGCTCGCACGACGACAGCCGGCAACGGCTCGGGCTCGCGCGAGTCGACATGCTGTACGTGCACGACATCGGCGCGATGACGCACGGCGATCGTCACGCGCACTACTGGGACCAGTTGACCCGCGGCGGCGGGTTTCGCGCGCTGGATGCGTTGCGCTCGGGCGGCGAGATCGGCGGGTTCGGTCTCGGCGTGAACGAATGGGAAGTCGCGGCCGACGCGCTGAACGAAGCGGCGCTCGATGCGGTGCTGCTGGCCGGCCGCTATACGCTGCTCGAACAGACGGCGCTCGAACCGCTGCTCGACGCGTGTGTCCGTGAAGGGACGGCGATCGTGATCGGCGGCGTGTTCAATTCCGGTTTGCTCGCCGGCAACGGCAAGTTCAACTATGCGGACGCGAGCGCCGACGTGATCGACAAGGCCGCGCGGCTCGGCGCGTTGTGCAACCGCTTCGACGTGCCGCTTCCCGCCGCTGCATTGCAGTTTCCGTTCGGTCATCCGGCCGTCGTGTCGTGCGTGATCGGCGCGCGCAGCGTGGCTCAGCTGAAGCAGAACATCGCCTGGTTCGAGCGCCCCGCGCCGGCCGAGCTGTGGGATGCGCTGCGCGACGAAGGGTTGATCGACGGGCACGCGCCGGTGCCGGGAGCACACGCATGACCCCGCGCATCGACGCCCATCAGCACTACTGGCGCATCGACGCGCGGGCCGGCTGCTGGCCGCCGGCCGAGTTCGACGCGATTCACCGGGATTTCGGCCCTGCCGATCTGGCGCCGCTGCTCGACGCCGCGCGCATCGATATCACCGTCGTCGTGCAGTCGCTGCCGAGCGAAGCCGACACGCGCTTTCTGCTCGATCTCGCGGCTGAAACGCCGAGCGTCGGCGCCGTGGTCGGCTGGGTCGACCTGAAGGCCGACGACGCACCCGCGCGGATCGCGGCATTTGCATCCGCGCCGAAGGCGCGCGGCTTGCGACCGATGCTGCAGGATCTGCCCGACTACGCGTGGATCGACGATCCGCGGCTGGATCGCGCGGTGGCCGCGATGCTCGAGTACGGGCTGCGTTTCGATGCGCTGGTGATGCCGCGCCATCTCGATGCGCTGCACGCGTTCGCGCAACGCCATCCGGATCTGCCGATCGTGATCGACCACGGCGCGAAGCCGTTCATCGAGCGCGGCGAGATGCAGCCGTGGCTAACGGCGATGCGCAGGCTCGCGAGCTTGCCGAACCAGCATTGCAAGCTGTCCGGCCTCTGGACGGAGGCCGGGCCGTCGGCCGGCCCGGATGCCGTGCGCGCACGCACGCGGCCGTATGTCGATGCGCTGGCCGAGCTGTTCGGGCCGACGCGCTTGATGTGGGGCAGCGACTGGCCGGTGCTGCGGCTGGCCTCGGCGTGCGGCGGCTACGGCGAATGGCTGGCCGCGTGCGAGGACGACTGCGCGCAGATGCTCGGCGCCGCGGCGCTGGAGGGCCTTTTCGGCGGCAACGCGCGCCGCTTCTACCGGATAGACACCGCACGCCACGACGAATGAACCAGAACGAAAGGAAACCGACATGCTCAGCGTGATTTGCGAATCCCCCGGCGTGCTGCGCGTGCAGCATCGCGAGCTGCCCGTGCGCGGCAGCGGCGAAGTGCTGTTGCGCGTGCAACGCGTCGGCATCTGCGGCACCGATCTGCACATCTTCACCGGCAACCAGCCATACCTCGACTATCCGCGCGTGATGGGCCACGAGCTGTCGGCGGTCGTCGTCGAGGCGGAAGCCGAATCGGGGCTCGGCGCCGGCGATGCCGTGTACGTGATGCCGTATCTGTCGTGCGGACACTGCGTCGCCTGCCGTCACGGCAACACGAACTGCTGCGTGAACATCAAGGTGCTCGGCGTGCATCGCGACGGCGCGCTCGCCGAATACCTGAGCGTGCCCGCGCAGTTCGTTCACAAGGCCGACGGCATTTCGCTCGATCAGGCGGCGATGCTCGAATTCCTCGCGATCGGCGCGCATGCGGTGCGGCGCGCGGACGTCCGCGCCGGGCAGCGCGCGCTGGTCGTCGGCGCCGGGCCGATCGGCATGGCCGCGATGATCTTCGCGAAGCTGCGCGGCGCCGACGTCACGTGCCTCGACACGCGGGCCGACCGGCTGGCGTTCTGCCGCCAGCATCTGGCGGTCGATGCAGCGGTGGAGGTGGGGGAAGGCGACGCGGCGCGTCTCGCGTCGTTGACGAACGGCGAGTATTTCGATGCGGTGTTCGACGCGACCGGCAACCTCGATGCGATGAATCGCGGTTTCGAATTCGTCGCGCACGGCGGCAAATACACGCTGATCTCGATCGTGCGCGGGCATGTCGCATTTTCGGATCCCGAATTCCACAAGCGGGAAACCACGCTGCTCGCGAGCCGCAACGCGACGGCCGAGGATTTCGCGACGGTGCTCGACGCGATGCGTGCGGGGCGCATTCCGGATCGCGCGCTGAACACGCACCGGATGCGGCTCGATGAGGTGCCGGACGCGCTGCCTCGTTTGCTGGATGCGGGGCAGACCGTCGTGAAGGCGCTCGTCGAATGCTGATCCGTCGAGTCCGCCACGCGGAGCGCACGCGATGACGCCGCCGATCCTGCAGTTCGGCACGAGCCGTTTCCTGCTCGCGCACGTCGACCTGTTCGTCTCCCAGGCGCTGGACGACGGCAACGCGATCGGCGGCATCGGCATCGTGCAGACGACCGGCAATCCGGCCAGCCGCGCGCGCATCGACGCGTTGCGTGCCACCGGCCGCTATCCGGTGCGGATTCGCGGGCGCGAGCGCGGCGGCGTGGTCGACGAAGTCGTCGAATGCCACGCCGTGCAGCGCGCGTGGGACGCCGAGCGCGACTGGGCGGAAATACGCGACGCCGCGATCGAGACGGTGCGCGTGATCGTATCGAACACCGGCGACGCAGGCTATCGCGCCGATCCGCGCGACGCCGCAAACCTGCCGGCCCAGCCGGAGCACGCACCGCATGGTTTTCCGGCGAAGCTGCTCGCGCTGCTGCATGCGCGCTGGCAGGTGCGGCCCGATGACGGCGTTTCCATCCTGCCTTGCGAACTGGTGACGAACAACGGCGACACGCTGCGCGACATCGTGATGGGCCTCGCACGCCAGTGGCGGCTGCCCGACGCTTTCGCCGACTATCTGGGCAACCGCTGCGTGTGGGTCAACTCGCTCGTCGATCGCATCGTGTCGGAGCCGCTTCATCCGGTCGGCGCGATCGCGGAGCCTTACGCGCTATGGGCGATCGAACGACGTGCCGGCATGACGCTGCCGTGCGGGCACGCGCAGATCGTCGTCACCGACGATTTGCGCAGCCACGAGCGCCTGAAGCTGTTCTTCCTCAATCTCGGGCACAGCTGGCTCGCGGAGCAGTGGCTCGCGGCCGGGCGCGACACAGCGGAAACGGTGCTGGACGCGATGAACGACGCGCGGCTGCGCGACGGTCTCGAAGCCGTGTGGCGCGATGAAGTCGCGCCGGTGTTCGTGGCGCTGGGCTTGCGCGAAACGGCCGAACGCTACGTCGACAGCGTGCGCGAGCGCTTGCTCAATCCGTTTCTCGCGCATCGCATCGCCGATATCGCGGTCAACCATCGCGACAAGGTGGCGCGGCGGATCGAGCCGCTGCTCGCACTCGCCGATTCGCTGGCGCTGCCGGCCGAACAACCGCGGTTGCGGCAGCTCGTCGCCCGCCATGAACCGGCGGCCGGCGCTGCGGCAGCCGGCATCGCAACGACAGGGAGAGAGGCATCGTGACGCAACCGGCAATCGTGATCCTTCACGGCAACGACAACGTCGCCGTCGCACTCGACGCGCTGGCGCCCGACGTGCCGATCGACGTGCACGGCGCACCGCTGCGGCCGACGGACGCGATACCGGCCGGCCACAAGGTCGCCACCGCGCCGATCGCGCGCGGCGACGCGATCGTCAAATGCGGGCAGCCGATCGGCGTTGCGCTGCGCGACATCGCCGCGGGCGAGCACGTGCACGTGCACAACGTCGGGATGCCCGACCGGCATGCGCACGACGACGGGCCGGTTGGCGACGCGCATGAGGTCGAGACGGATCGCCGCGATACCTTCGACGGCTTCGTGCGGCCCGACGGCAGCGTGGGGACCCGCAACTTCGTCGGCGTGATCGCCAGCGTCAACTGTTCGGCGAGCGTCTGTCATGCGATCGCCGATGCATACCGGCACGGCGCGCTCGATGCGTTCGGCCACGTCGACGGCGTCGTCGCGATCACCCATCAGAGCGGTTGCGGCATGTCGGCGACCGGCGACGGCATCGAGCTGCTGCGGCGCACGCTCGTCGGCTATGCGCGCAACCCGAATTTCGCCGGCGTGCTGCTCGTCGGCCTCGGCTGCGAGGTCAACCAGGTCGGCGCGCTCGCGCAACGGCTCGACGCGGCAGCGCCCGGCACCGTACGCACGCTGGTGATCCAGGATGAGGGCGGCGTGCGCGATACCGTGGCCAAAGGCGTGTCGATCGTACGCGAGTTGGTGGAGGCGGCCGACGGCGCGCGTCGCAGCGCCGTGCCGGCGTCGCGGCTGACGGTCGGCCTGCAATGCGGCGGCTCCGACGGCTACTCGGGCATCACCGCGAACCCGGCGCTCGGCGCGGCCGTCGACTTGCTGGTCCGCAACGGCGGCACCGCGATTCTGTCCGAGACGCCCGAGATCTACGGCGCCGAGCATCTGCTGATCGCGCGGGCGGCGTCGCGCGATGTGGCCGAGCGTCTGCTCGGCAGGTTGCAGTGGTGGGAGCGCTACGTCGCCGACAACGGCGGCGAAATGAACAACAACCCGTCGCCCGGCAATCTCGCCGGCGGCATCACGACGATTCTCGAGAAATCGCTCGGTGCCGTGTCGAAGGGCGGCCGCTCGCCGCTGCGCGCGGTCTACGACTATGCGGAGCCGGTGCGGCAAGCCGGACTCGTGTTCATGGATACGCCGGGTTACGACCCGGTGTCGGCCACCGGGCAGATCGCCGGCGGCGCGAATCTCGTGTGCTTCACGACGGGCCGCGGTTCGGTGTTCGGCTCGAAGCCGGTGCCGACGATCAAGATCGCGACGACGACCGGCCTGTTCGAGCGGATGCAATCGGACATGGATTTCGACAGCGGCGGGATCGTCGCTGGTTCGCTCTCGGTCGGCGAAGCGGGCGAGCGGCTGTTCCGGCTGATGCTCGACGTCGCGTCCGGGCGACGATCGCGCAGCGAGGACAACGGCATCGGCGAACGCGAATTCGTGCCGTGGCTGCGCGGCGCGGTCATGTGACGGGAAAGGCGGTGTGCGTCCGCGTGCGCAATCGGACAGCGAAGGAGAACCCGCGATGGAAACCAGCATGAGCGAGCCGATGATCGGCGCAACCGATCGTGACGACTCGCTGTCGGAACTGGAGAAGGGCTTGCTCGGCGAGGCGCTGCGCTTGCTCGCCGAGACGCGCGCGCGTGCGCTGGAACTCTGTGTCGAGGTCAGCCGGCGGCAGGGCGGCGCCGCGCCCGACGTCCACGATTTCAACCTGCCCACGATCATCGAGCTGCAACGGCGCTTCGGCACGCGGTCTTGCCCGGACGGCGCCGGCATGGCAGCGTCCGGTCGCTTCGCGTAGCCCAACCCGAAGCCGAAGCCGCCCGCGGGCGGCGCCGTTGCAGGAACGCTCTTCGCTGCCGGTTACGCGGCCGAAAGCGTGATCGACACGCCCGTCGCGGTATAAACGGGCGTTGCCTTGAACCCGTCGACCGTCACCGTCGAGAACTTCGCGGCAGCCGCCGCGCCGTCGATCAGCGCGATGGTGTCGCCGGCCTTCGGCGTGTAGCCGTTCACGAATTTCACATGCAGCGTGCCGCCCGTGACGGTGAGCGGGCCGCCTACGCGCAGGCGTCCGCCGCCGTTGCCGTCGATGTCGAGTTCGAGCGTCGTGTTGTCGAGCTGCGTATAGCGGGTCGCGATCGTCACCGGCGCATTGGCTGCGATCTGCACGCCGCCGCCCGAGCCGACGTACACGTCGCCCTTGCCGAACGCCGTCGCCGACGCGGCCGCGAGCGTGCCGCCGCTCACCTGCGTGCCGCCCGTGTAGCTGTTGTTGCCCGCCAGCGTCAGCGTGCCGCTGCCTTGCAGCGTCAGCTTGCCGGCGCCCGCGACGTCGTTGCGCCACAGGTCGGCTGCATTGAGCCCGCCCTGCGACGCATCCATCGACACGATCACGTTGCCGTTGAACGCGCCGTAGCCGTCGGCCGCCGCGAACAGGTTCAGGCGGCCCCAGCCTTCCGCATCGTCCATGACCGGATAGCCGGACGGCAGTTCGGTCGTCTTCAGCACGACACGCCGCTGGTCGGCGCTCAGGTACGGGAAGCGCGTCTGCAGCAGGATCTCCGCGCCCTTCGGCACGACCGGCGGTGCGTTCGTCGATTCGATCGCGCCGAAGCCGAACGTCATGCGGCGCAGGAACGCGGCCTGGTTCGTCGAGTAGTCGGCGAACCGGTCGGTGGCCGTCGTGCCGGAGTGGGCGAATGCGGAGAACGTCGTGGCGCTCGTTCCCGTCAGTTGCTGCAGCGTCTGATGGGCTTGGGTGTACGCGGCCTGCGCGTCGCTCGCATACGCGGTCAGGTTCGCCGCGCTGACGGCCAGCGCGAGCATGCGGCCGCCGATCACGTCGAGCGGCGAATGCATGCCGGCGAGAATCCGGTTCTCGCCGAGCTCGAGGCCGCGGCTGATCATTTCCTGGAAGCGCTCCGGCACGAGCCATGCCATCGTCGTCGCATCGCGCACGGCCTCGGCCGTGTGGCCGCTGATGAAGCCGCCGTCGGTCGCGGGCGTCGTGCTTTCGGCCGGCACGAGCGTCGGCGCGACCACCACGCTCGTGCTCCAGCGGTACGGGCGCGCATATTTGAAGAAGCGCTTCGACGGCTCGGTCGACGCGTTGTTGCCCATTTCGTTGAGCAGGTCGACGACCTTCCCGAAGCTGGCGTTGCCGCTGCTGCTGCCGACGCCGACGTTGTTGCCGGAATCGTTGTACAGCACGGTGGTCGCATCGGCGGGCACGCTGGTGATGCTGGTCGTCTGCTGGGCCGCGGTGCGCCATGCGGCGGTGAGCGGGCCCATGCCGTCGGTCACGCTGTAACCCTTGCCGCGCCGGTCGTCGTAGTACGCGGCATCGGCCTGCTGCGGCGTGCGTGCGGTCGTCGCATTGATCACGTACTGCACGTTGGCCGACAGCACCGCATCGTTCAGGATCGTGCCGCACGACACGCCGCTGTTCGGCAGCCCGGAGCAGGTGGACGGCGAGATGGCCGGGAATGCGCCGTTCGCGGGCGCACTCACGCCCGCGTCGACCAGCATCGTTGCCGGCTGCCAGAGATCGAGGAAGCGGCTCAACACGCGCACCGCGGCGTTGGTCGACAGCGTCGCGTAGCGCGCATCGCCGCGCTGGTTGGTCGCGACGTTGTCGACGAAAGCGGGCGCGCTCGGGATCGGTGCGCTGTCGACGAAGCCGGGGTCGGCGGGCGGCGCGGGAACGGCCGCGGCGATCGTGCCGGTCGACACGACATCATCGCCGCCGCCGCAGGCAGCCAGCACGATCGCACTCGACAAGGCTGCAACGTGCAGCGGGAAACGGCTTCGTGACGCAAACATGCAAGACTCCATCCTGATGGTAGAAGATGGAGGATTGTGGTGAGCGATCGTTACGCGGCCGTTACGAATTTGTTTCGCGTCGTACGTGGCCGATGAAAATTCCCACTATCTGGTTAATTCCGGATGCTGAGCATGTCGGGCACTGGATTCGATGCGTCCATCGAGGGCGTGCGGCGGGAGGCTATGCGCCGGCCGCCCGCGTGTCGAGCCGGAACAGCGAGACCGCCTCGGCAAGCCGGCCTCCCTGTTCCTCGAGCGACTTCGATGCGGCGGCTGCCTGTTCGACGAGCGCCGCGTTCTGCTGGGTGACTTCGTCCATTTGCGTAATGGCCAGATTCACCTGCTCGATGCCGCGGCTCTGCTCGTTCGACGCGGCAGCGATCTCGCCCATGATGTCGGTCACGCGCGCAATCGCATGCGTGACCTGGTTCATCGTCTCGCCCGCGTTGTTGGCGATATGCGAGCCGTCCTGGACTTTCCGGACCGATTGCGAGATCAGCTCGCGAATTTCCTTCGCGGCGCTCGACGAGCGCTGCGCGAGACTCCGGACTTCGCTGGCCACCACGGCGAAGCCGCGGCCCTGTTCGCCGGCGCGGGCGGCCTCCACGGCCGCGTTGAGCGCGAGGATGTTGGTCTGGAAGGCGATCCCTTCGATGATCGCGGTGATCTCGGCGATTTTGGCGGAGCTGGCGCTGATGTCCGTCATCGTGTCGACCATCAGGCCGACCGCCGTGCTGCCGCGCTGGGCGACTTCCGATGCGTTGTTGGCCAGCCCGCTCGCCTGCTGCGCGTTGTCGGCGTTCAGGCGCACGGTGGAGGTCAGTTGCTCCATGCTCGACGCGGTTTCCTGCAACGAGGCGGCCTGCTGTTCCGTGCGGGACGACAGGTCCTGGTTGCCGGACGCGATTTCGCCGGCGCCCGTCGCGACGTTGCTCGATGCTGTACGGACCTCCGAGATCAGGCGGATCAGGTTCGCCTGCATGTCGCGCATCGAAGCCAGGACGCTGCCGGCCGGCGCGGCGCCGGTCGTGGATTCGGCGCCGAGGTTGCCGGCGGCGATATGGCCGGCGATCTCGCTGAGCACGGCAGGCTCCGTGCCCAACGCGCGCAGCAGGCCGCGGGTGATGAAGAGGCCGGAGATCGCGGCCGCGGCGGCGGCGGCGATGCTGATCGCGATCAGCATCAGTCGTCGCGACGTATAACGGTCGTCCGATTCCTTCACCAGTTGGGCGGCCATCGTACGCGAGAACGTCGCATACGCATCGGTGGCCGCGACGAGCTGGGCCAGCAGCGGTCGGCACTGTTCGTTGATCATCGTGATCGCCTGATCGCGACGGTTGTTTGCCGCCGCTTCGACGATGGCGCGCGCCACGGGGCCGTACTGCGCCTCGACCGCCCCGATTTGCCGAACCAGTTCGCGGGCCTTGTCGGTCGCGCTGCTGCCCTCGCGGACTGCATTCGTCAGTTCGCCCAGCAGCGCGCCGACTTCGCGATCCGCCCGTAGTGCCGCTTCCTTCTCGATGTCCGCATCGCGCGTCCCGTTCGCCAGGACCTGGTTGCGGGCGGCGATCGCGCGCCGGTCGACCGCGGCGAGAATCTTGTCCGCCAGGGTCGCGCGGGCGTTGATGCCGTCGACATAGTTCTCGAATGCCGCGTTCGCGTTGCCGAGCGATACGATGCCGAGAATGGAGACGAGCAGAACCATGCACGTCAGGAGACTGAAAGCCAGGGTCAGCTTCGTGCGAACCGTGAATCGTTGATCATTCATGTGAGGACTCCAGTTTCGTTGACATCGAGTAGTTTTCCTTATTATCTGATTGGTACATGAACAATTGGGGACCATTTTCCGAGGCAATCGTTTGCGTATGCTCCGCCGCCGAAAAAAATGCTGACCCGCTGCGTGACCGGTCAAGCCAGGCGAGCGAGTTGTTCCGTTTCCGCGCAACACACCCGGTTCCGGCCTTCGCGCTTCGCACGATAAAGCGCCATGTCCGCCTGATGCGACAGCGCACGCACGGACGGCGGGCGCGCGCGATGGCCGGTCGCGCAGCCGATGCTGACGGTGAAGGCCGGAACGGTTTCCGCAAATCCGTCGAGCCGGTTGCGTTCGACTTCGCGGCGAATCGCCTCCGCCACCTGCGCGGCGCCGCTTTCGTCCGTATCCGGCAGCACCGCGACGAACTCCTCGCCGCCGTAGCGCGCGGCGAGATCGCCGCGCCGCCGCGTGTGGGCGCGGATGCATTCGGCGAGAAAGCGCAGTGCCGTGTCGCCCACCGCATGGCCGTGCCGGTCGTTGTACTGCTTGAAGTGGTCGGCATCGATGAACAGGATCGACAGGCTGCCGTTGCTGCCCCGCTGCAGCCGTTCCCATTCGTCGCCCAGCGCGATATCGAGCGCGCGGCGGTTGCACAGGCCCGTCAGCGGATCGGTCCGGGTGAGGTCCATGAGCAGCGTCTGCTTGCGCAGGTTGTCGCGCAGCGCAAACGCGAGCAGCCAGACCACCGTGCAGAAGAGTGCGCTGATCACGGTGGCGGACACGCCGACTGTCCACGACAGGCGCGTGATGCTCGCCAGCACGTCGCGCTCGGCCGGCGCGACGACGGCGATCAGCGGCGTGCCCGGCACCCGCTGGTACGTATACAGCCGCATGGTGCCGTCGATGACCGAACGAGCGGGGTAGAAGCCCGATTCGCTGTGCACCATCCGGTCGAAGGCTTTCGAGCGACGCAGGTGGTTCATCTGGTTGTCGTTCAACGACGGATTTCTCGCGAGGATCGAGCCGTCCTCGCGCAGGATCGCGCTGACCCCGTTCGGCCCGACATCGAGACCGGACAGGAGCTGCTCGAAATAGGCGATGTCGAGGGCGACCACCGCGATGCCGTTGAACGTATGATCCGGTCGCTCGATGCGCCGCGACAGCGCGATCGATTCCTTGCCGCCGCGCGAGCGTGCGCGATACGCCTCGGACACGTAGAGGCCGACGTTGTCGGCATCGCGATGGACCTTGAAGTAGTCGCGATCGCTGAAATCCCAACGATGGGTCGTGCCGCAGCATCCGTCGATCAACTGGCCGTGCCGGTCGGTCACGCCCATGCCGGTCACGTATTGCGCGGCCGTGCGCTCGAACAGCAGATCATGCCGCAGCCCGGCATCCATGCGCCGCACCGCGGGCTTGCCGAGATCGGACGCGAGCGCGACCAGCGCGTTGTTCGACGTTTCGACGGTGCGCGCGATCTGGCTCACCAGGACGGCGGCGACGTTGCGCGACGTCTCGTGCGCGTGGTCGATCACTTCGCTGCGCCCGATCCATAGCGTCGCCGCGCTGATCCCGAGCGCCGCCAGCGACATCAACGTGCCCAGCGCCCCGACGACAAGATGGTTGCGTCCGGCCCAGTCGGCGATTTTCTCGATCGAGGTGGTTGCGGCCATGCTCGTGCTCGTAGGGGATGCCGGCGGCAGTGGGGCCGGCGCGGGTCAAACCTGGGTTAACGGCACGGTTAACAGAAAATCGAGGCCCGCAGGGCCGCCCGCGGGCGCGAGCGATCGCGCACGAGGGCGCAAACGTGTGCGAGCCCGCCTGGCTCGTCCTGCAAAATCTTGCATCGGGCGTTCGCCGCGCGCGGAACGCGGTGCGGCGACATGCGCCGCCGGCACGTCGATTGATAACCCAACGACATCAATCCTTCCAAAAATTGCACTTATCGTTTGCCGGGCGACGAGCGAACATGGCGGAAAACGACAATCGATCCACCCCTCCCGCGTATTTCCGGATTTTCAGGAGACACCCCGATGCACCCCTCGTCCAGCCTTCCGAACGAACGTTCGAAGGCCGCCGCAGTTTTCCGCGTCACCGCCGGGAATTTTCTCGAGCAGTTCGACTTCTTCCTGTTCGGCTTCTACGCCACGCAAATCGCCAACGTTTTCTTTCCCGCGCAAAGCGAGTTCGCATCGCTGATGATGACCTTCGCCGTGTTCGGCGCCGGCTTCCTGATGCGGCCGCTGGGCGCCATCGTGCTGGGCGCGTATATCGACGACGTCGGCCGCCGCAAGGGCCTGATCGTCACGCTGTCCATCATGGCGAGCGGCACCATCCTGATCGCGTTTGTGCCGGGCTACGCGACGATCGGCCTGCTGGCACCCGCGCTCGTGCTGCTCGGGCGGCTGCTGCAGGGCTTCTCCGCGGGCGCGGAACTGGGCGGCGTATCGGTCTATCTCGCCGAGCTGGCCACGCCCGGCCGCAAGGGCTTCTTCACGAGCTGGCAGTCCGCCAGCCAGCAGGTCGCGATCGTCGTTGCCGCGGGCCTCGGCTTTGCGCTCAACCAATGGCTGAGCGCGTCGGCCATCGCCGCATGGGGATGGCGCGTGCCGTTCTTCGTCGGCTGCATGATCGTGCCGTTCATCTTCATGCTGCGCCGTAACCTGGAGGAAACCCAGGAGTTCAAGGCGCGCAAGCATCGCCCGGGCATGAAGGAAGTGTTCGGTACGCTGGTGCAGAACTGGGGCGTCGTGGTGGCCGGCATGATGCTGGTCGCGATGACCACCACGAGCTTCTACCTGATCACGGTCTACGCGCCGACCTTCGGCAAGACGGTGCTGCACCTGAGCACCGCCGACAGCCTGCTCGTGACGCTCTGCGTCGGCGTGTCGAACTTCGTGTGGCTGCCGATCGGCGGTGCGCTGTCCGACAGAATCGGCCGCCGGCCGTTGCTGGTCGGCATGACGGTGCTCACCGTCGTGACGGCTTACCCGGCGCTGTCGTTGCTTGCTCACGCGCCGTCGTTCGTCAACATGCTGCTCGTCCTCCTGTGGCTCTCGTTCATGTACGGGATCTACAACGGGGCAATGGTCGTGGCGCTCACGGAGGTGATGCCGGTGCAGGTGCGCGTCGCGGGCTTCTCGCTCGCGTACAGCCTCGCGACGGCCGTGTTCGGCGGTTTCACGCCCGCGATCTCGACCGCGCTCATTCACGCGACGGGCGACAAGGCCGCACCGGGCTACTGGATGAGCTTTGCCGCCGTGTGCGCGCTGCTTGCGACGTTCGCACTCTATCGTCGCCGCACGGCGACGCTGACGCCCGCGCATTGAAGCCCGGTCCATCCGGAATGCCTGCCAACACCTACGAATCCTCACGACCACGACCACGATCATGAGAAACCTGCTCCCGAAATTTTGCGCGGCCGCGCTCGTCCTTGCCACGGCAGTGGCTGCCAACGTGCAGGCCGCCGAACTGCACGTGATGAGCTCGGGCGGCTTCACCGCCGCCTACAAGCTGCTCGGCCCCCGGTTTGCGTCCAACACGGGTAACACGCTCGCTACCGCGCTCGGCCCGTCGATGGGCAAGTCGCCCGAAGCGATTCCGAACCGGCTCGCGCGCGGCGAGCCCGCCGACGCCGTCATCATGGTCGGCTATGCGCTGGACGACCTGATCAAGCAGGGCAAGGTCATCCCCGGATCGCGCGTCGAGCTGGCCGATTCGCGCATCGGCGTGGTCGTTCGCGACGGCTCGGCGAAACCCGACGTCGGTTCCCCCGAAGGTCTCAAGCAGGCGCTGCTGCACGCGAAGTCGATCGCCTACTCGGACAGCGCGAGCGGCGTGTATATCGAACGCGAGCTGTTCAGGAAGCTCGGCATCGAGGACCAGGTGAAGTCGAAGGCGAAGATGATTCCGCGGATTCCGGTGGCATCGGTCGTCGCGAACGGCGACTACGAAATCGGCTTCCAGCAGGTGAGCGAGCTGCTGCCGGTCAAGGGCGCGACGTTCGTCGGCAAGATTCCGGAATCGCTGCAGTCGGTCACGCGCTTCGCAGCCGGCATCCCTGTCGGCGCGCAGCATCCGGCGGAAGCGAAGGCGCTGCTCGACTATCTCGCGTCGCCCGACGTGCAGGCCGACGTGAAATCGACCGGGCTGGATTCCGTCCCCGCTCATTGAGGCTGATCGACGGGAAGGTTGGCGTCAGACCGCCTTCCCGTCGCCGCCACCGTCGCCGCCGGCATCCGCGGCGGCACGTTCCGCATCGACCCCGCTCGGGGATCCCGGCCCCCCTGCAGCAAGCCGCTGCGCAAGATGCGTGCGATCGCATGCGCCTTCCCACATCGACACGAAGATCACCGCGCACGCGTTGCTGATCACGCTCGTCAGCGCACGTGCCTCGGACATGAAGCGATCGATGCCGACCAGCAGTGCGACACCGGCGACGGGCAGGTCGGGCATGACGACAAGCGTGGCGACCAGCGCAACCAGCCCGCTTCCGGAAACGCCGGCCGCGCCCTTGGACGTGAGCAGCATGATGGCGAGCATCACGGCGATCTGCGACGCGGAAAGGGGCACGTCGCACGCCTGCGCGATGAACAGCGCGGCGAGCGTCAGATAGATCGCGGTACCGTCCAGATTGAACGAATAACCCGCCGGCAGCACGAGCCCCACGACGCCCTTGTCGCACCCGAGCGATTCCAGCTTGACGATCAGGCGTGGCAGCACGGGCTCCGAAGAGGACGTCGCGAGGACGATGAGCAATTCTTCGCGCAGGTAGCGCAAGAGCCGCCACAGCGCGAAGCCGTGCAGCCGCGCGAGCGGGGCGAGCACCAGTGCGACGAACAGCCCGCAGGCCACGTAGAACGACAGCATCAGCTTCGCGAGCGAGCCGATCGAGCCGATTCCGAAGCGGCCCACCGTGAAGGCCATCGCGCCGAATGCGCCGAGCGGCGCGAGCCGCATGATCATCGCGAGCACGCGAAAGACGACCTGGCCGACACCGTCGATCAGTGCAAGAACGGGTCGCCCGGCCCGCGGGTGTGCGTTCAGCGAGAAGCCGAACAGCAGCGACAGCAGCAGCACCGGCAACACTTCGCCTTTCTCGAACGCGCCGAGCATCGTATCGGGGATCACGCTCAGCCCGAACGCGACGAGCCCGTTCGGTTGCGCGTCCCTCACGTACGGCGCGAGGATGCGCGAATCGAGATGGTGGACGTCGATGTGCATGCCGGCGCCCGGTTGCAACACGAACGCGGTGATGAGCCCGATGGCGAGCGCGACGGCGGTGAGCAGATAGAAGAGCGCGAGCGCCCGCACGATCGTGCGGCCGATTGCCTGCCCGTTCGCCAGCGACGTGATGCCCGAGACGATCGTGCAGAACACGATCGGCGCGATGGTCATCCTCACGAGGCCGACGAACGCGTCGCTGAGCGGTTTGAACATCGCGCCTGCGTCCGGCCATACGTGACCGACGGTCACGCCGAGCAGCATCGCGAGCAGGACCTGCACGTAGAGCGATTTGAGCAGCCTGGCCAACCTCACGGAACGGTCTTCCTTCGTGTCTCTTGTGTCGTTGTCACACCGATGCATCGCTGTTCGCGATGCCGTCGCGCTTCGCGTCGACGATCATCCGGTGAAATGCTTCGGCGGCCGGCGTGAGCGGCCGTCCGCGCCGCTTGACGATGCCCACGCGGCGTTTGACGACCGGCTCGACGAGCGGCACGCTCGTGAGAATCGGGTGGTCGTGCCCGGGCATCGCCATCGAGGGCACCGCGGCGACGCCGAGCCCCGCCTCGATCAAGCCGAGCAGGGTCGTCACGTGGCGCGCTTCGCACACGCTCGGCCCCCGCGGCGCCACGGCGGCCAGCGCCTGGTCGAGCAACAGGCGGTTCCCGGAAGTCTTGTCCACCGACACGTAATCGTGCTCGTACAGTTCGTTCCAGGTAACGCGCTTCTTGCGCGCGAGTGGATGGTCGCGGCGGCAGGCAGCGACGAACCGCTCCTGGAGCAACATCTTGAACTCGATGTCGGATTCCTGGCTGCCCATGAAGCTCACGCCGAAATCGGCTTCGCCGCTGATGACGGCGCCCAGCACCTCGTTCGCGCTCGCGTCCAGCAGCTTGACCCGGATGCGCGGAAAGCGCTGATGATAGCGCGCGATGATGGCCGGCAGAAAGTAGTAGGCGACCGAGGGCACGCACGCGATGGTCACATGGCCCAGGCGGCTCGACGACACGTCGCGAATGCCGAGCAGGGCGGCATCGAGATCGTCGAGCAGCTGTTCGGCGCTCTGGGCGAACACGCGGCCGACCGTGGTGAGCGCGACGCGACGCGTGGTGCGCTCGAACAGGCGCACGCCGAGCGCTTCCTCGAGCTTGTCGATCCGGCGACTCAACGCGGGCTGGGAAATGCTGACCGATTCCGCGGCCTTGCGGAAACTGCCCGTTTCCACGACCGCGCGAAACGCCTGCAAGTCGTTCAAGTCGAAGTTGATCCCCACGGGCGCGTCTCCCCATCTCAGATGGGGCGTATTTTGCATGATTTCGCCGGGCGGCCGCATCGGCGCGGCACGCATTCGCGCCACCCTCGATCGCAACCGCGTGCGTGAGCGTGCGGCCTGGCCGTCGATCCGCCGCGCGTCGATGTCGATGGGGGGCGTCGAGCCTGCGGGCCTTACGGCGCAAGCAGGCCGCGTGCGGCCAGATTGGCATACAGCGCGCGCACGCCGAAGGTCCAAGGCGCGATCTCGGTGCACAGCCGCACGGTGTTGACGAGTGCGCCGAGCGCGGGCGTGGAGATCGTGACGCGGTCGCCGAGGTGATGCGTGAATCCGCCGCCAGGCGCGTCGCGGTCCTGGATCGGCGAAAACATCGTGCCGAGGAACAGCATGAAGCCGTCCGGATACTGGTGATGCGCGCCGCAGGTCTGCGCGACGAGGTCGGCCGGGTCGCGGCTGATCTCGCGCATGTGGCTGATGCCGTCGAGGACGAAGCCGTCGTCCGCGCCTTCGACGTGCAGCGACACGCTGGCCTCGCGCACGCTGTCCAGCGTGAAGCCCCCATCGAACAGCCGCACGAACGGGCCGATCGCGCACGAGCCGTTGTTGTCCTTGCATTTGCCGAGCAGCAGCGCCGAACGGCCTTCGATGTCGCGCAGGTTCACGTCGTTGCCGAGCGTCGCGCCCACCGGCCTGCCGTCGCTGGAAACCGCGAGGACGATCTCCGGCTCGGGGTTGTTCCATACCGATACCGGCAGCAGCCCCACGTCCGCGCCGAAGCCCACCGCCGACATCGGCTGCGCCTTCGAGAACACCTCGGCATCGGGGCCGATGCCGACTTCCATGTATTGCGACCACGCGCCGCGGCGCTCGAGTTCCGCCTTCAGCCGCATCGCGGCGTCCGAGCCCGGCACGATCTTCGACAGATCGGTGCCGATGGTGGCCGCGATGGTCGCGCGCACGTCCGCTGCTTTCACGGGGTCGCCGCCGGCCTGTTCCTCGATCACGCGCTCGATCAGGCTGACGGCGAAGGTGACGCCGCATGCCTTGACGGCCTGCACGTCGCACGGCGCGAGCAGGTGGGTCGCGCCGCGCGTGCCGTCGAGCGCCGCCTGCAGCAGCGGCTCGACGCGGCCGAGCGATTCGCCGGGCGCCGTGCGGGCGATGGCGGCCGCGTCGGGGCGGTCGAACAGGTCCGCGGTGGTCGGTACGGTGCGCGTGATGTCGATCACTTCGCCGTCGCGCACGGCAACGACGCTCGGGCCCGCATGGGCGCCGTCGTGCCGCCACACACGGCCGATCAGCAGCGCTTGCGCCAGGTCGTGCGGCAGGCAGTCGGAAACGGAAAGAGTACGCATGGTCAGCTCGGCAAGGGTCGTGGGCAGGGAGGGTCAGTGCGAATGGCGCGGGTTGCCGCGTTGTTCGATCACCTTCAGGTACAGCGTGGCGGGCTCGAGGCAGCCGCCGGTGGACAGCTGGCCGACGAACTGGCGATAGAGTGCCTGCCACGGCGTCTGCGCCTGCGGCACCGTGAAGCTCGCCGTCTCGCGACGGCGCGCGAGTTCATCCTCGTCCACGAGCACGTCGACGCTGCGGCGATTCAGGTCCACGCGAATGCGGTCGTTCGTGCGCAGCAGCGCCAGGCCGCCGCCGACCGCCGCCTCGGGCGACATGTTCAGGATCGACGGGCTGGCCGACGTACCGCTCTGGCGCCCGTCGCCCATGCAGGGCAGCGAGGTTACGCCGCGCTTCACGAGTTCGGCCGGCGGCGCCATGTTGACGACTTCCGCGCTGCCCGGGTAGCCGACCGTGCCGCAGCCGCGAATCACGAGGATGCAGCGCTCGTCGATGTTCAGCGCGGGATCGTTGATGCGCGCGTGGTAGTCCTCGGGGCCTTCGAACACGATCGCGCGCGCCTCGAACGTGTTCTCCGCGCCCGGCTCGGCCAGATAGGTCCGGCGGAACGCTTCACCGACCACCGACATCTTCATGATCGCGCTGTCGAAGAAGTTGCCCGACAGCACCATGAAGCCCGCGCCATGCTTGAGCGGTGCGTCGGGCGTGCGGATCACGTCGCGGTCGGCGTCGGGCGCGGTGTCGGCGATCTCGCCGATCGCGCGGCCGGACACGGTCGCGCAGTCGCGCCGCAGCAGGCCGGCCGCATCGAGCTGGCGCAGTACCGCGGGCACGCCGCCGGCGCGGTGGAAGCTCTCGCCGAGGTACTCGCCGGCCGGCATGCAGTTGACGAGCAGCGGCACGGCCTCGCCGAGGCGCTGCCAATCGTCCAGGCCCAGTTCGACGCCCATGTGGCGCGCGATCGCGATCAGGTGCGGCGGGCAGTTGGTCGATGCGCCGAGCGCGGACGCGACGACGATCGCATTCTCGAACGCCGCGCGCGTCATGATCGCCGACGGGCGCACGTCTTCGCGCACCAGCTCGACCGCGCGCTTGCCGGTGGCGTACGCCATCTGGCCGCGCTCGCGGTACGCGGCGGGGATGCTCGCGCAGCCCGGCAACGACATGCCGAGCGCCTCGGCCAGGCTGTTCATCGACAGCGCGGTGCCCATCGTGTTGCAATGGCCGATCGACGGCGACGAAGCCGTGGTCAGCTGCATGAAGCCTTCGTAGTCGATCTCGCCGGCGGCGAGCAGGTTGCGCGCATGCCAGATCACCGTGCCCGAGCCGACGCGCTTGCCGTCGTGCCAGCCGTCGAGCATCGGCCCGCCCGACAGCACGATCGCCGGCATGTCGACGGTCGCGGCTGCCATCAGGCAGGCGGGCGTGGTCTTGTCGCAGCCGGTGGTGAGCACCACGCCGTCCAGCGGAAAGCCGTGCAGCACTTCCACCAGCCCGAGGTACGCGAGGTTGCGGTCGAGCGCGGCGGTCGGCCGGCGGCTTTGCTCGGCCAGCGGATGCACGGGGAATTCCATCGGAATGCCGCCCGCATCGCGGATGCCCGCCTTCGTGCGCTCGGCCAGTTCGATGTGGTGGCGGTTGCACGGCGCGAGGTCGCTGCCCGTCTGCGCAATGCCGATCACGGGGCGGCCCGACTGCAACTCCTCGCGCGTCAATCCGTAGTTCATGAAGCGCTCGACATAGAGCGCGGTCATGTCGGCATGCGCGGGATCGTCGAACCATTCCTGGCTGCGCAGGCGGCGAGGCGTGTGTGACATGGCGGGCTGTCTCCGAAGGGGCTTTTCGTTCTGGCGCACCGGATAGTTACCGGTAACATCGTCTGGATGTTAGCACGGGTTTTTTGTGCGGAGGAAGGGTGTGTCGTGCGAGACGGGCGGCGCGAGGGCAGGGGGCGGGGCGTGGTTGCGTGCATCGCGGCCCGCCGATGCGCCGCCCCGCCGCGACCGTCAGCGCATCACGCGCTTTCGCGCGCGACGATCGTATAGTCGATGCGGATGCTTTGCGGCTCGGTGCGCTCGCCGCCGTCGCGCGCCTGCAGCGCGGCCAGCAACGCTTCGCCCGTGCGTCGCCCGATGCCGTACGCATCGACCGACACGGTCGTGATGGCCGGGTGGCAGCATGCGGCCACTTCGAAATTCCCGAATCCGGCCACGGCCATGTCCGCGGGCACGGACAGCCCGCGCCGGTGGCATTCCATGATCGCGCCGAACGCGGACATGTCGCTCACGCACATCACCGCATCGGTATCCGGCCATTGTTCGAGCAGCGCGGCCATCGCGGGCCCGCCATGGCCCATCGTGATCGGCGATTCGCCCAGCCGCACGATGCGCGGCTCACCGAGTTTCAGCGCCTTGATCTCCGCCTGGTATCCCTTGAGCCGGTCGAGGCCGCGCCGATCCAGCTCGCTCGCGCCGCCCAGAAAACCGATGCGCCGGTAGCCGCGCTCGGCCAGGTGGCGCACCATCGCCCGGGCGGCGCGCACGTTCGAGAAGCCGACGGCGGTGTCGATCGGATGCGTGGGCAGGTCCCACATCTCGACCACCGGAATCGCCGAGCGTTCGAGCACCTTGCGTGTCGCATCGGTGTGCTGCGCCCCCGTCAGCGCGATGCAGCGCGGCTGGTGCCGCAACATCGAGCGCACGAGCCGTTCCTCGCGTTCGAGATCGTAGTCGGTGTCGCCGAGCAGCAGCTGGAGACCTTCGGGTTCGAGCGCGTCGGTCAGGCCGCGCACGGTGTCGGAGAAGTTGGAGCTCGACAGCGACGGCACCAGCACCGCGACGAATTCCGAACGCCCCGACGACAGCGCGCCCGCGGCCGCGTCCGCCACGTAGCCGAGCTGGTCGATCGCCGCGCAGACCCGCGCGCGCGTCTCGGCGGCCACGCTGTGGCCGGCGAGCACGCGCGACACCGTCATCTTCGATACGCCGGCGAGGCGTGCTACGTCGGACATGCGGGGCGGCCCGGCAGGCCGGACGGCGGTGGGACTGGGCATCGGAATCGCGATCGGACGAAAGCTGGAAAGGCTACATCATACCGGTGCCGCATCCGCGTTCATGCGTGCCGCGCCGCCTCTTCGCGGCGATGCGCGTACTAGGGAAACCACGCGTTCGCCGGCGCTTGTACGCGCATGTTGCTGCGTGCTACCTTCCGATTCGTTACCGGTATCAGTGTGCCGATTGCTCCCCGCTGCCTCGTCGGCGTTTTTTTTGCCACGGAATGTTATCGGTAACATCAATGTGTCGAAGAACCCGCCGGTACGAAGAAGACCTACACAATCAGGAGACAGACCGATGCCATCCATTACGCAGGCCGCTGCCGCCCCGGCCGCGGCCGATTCATCCGACGACGCCCTGTATCGCAAGGTGATGCGGCGCATCCTGCCGTTGCTGCTGCTCTGTTATGTCGTGGCCTACCTGGATCGCGTGAACGTGGGCTTTGCGAAGCTGCAGATGCTCGACGACCTGAGCTTGAGCGACGGCGTCTATGCGCTCGGCGCCAGCATTTTCTTCTGGGGCTATTTCCTGTTCGAGATGCCCAGCAACCTGTTGCTGCACCGCTACGGCGCGCGCTTCTGGATCGCGCGGATCATGATCACGTGGGGCATCGTGTCGTCGTCGATGGCGTTCATCGTGCCGCTCGCGCAGTTCTTCCACGTGCAGACGTCCACGATGTTCTATGCATTGCGCTTCCTGCTCGGCCTGTGCGAAGCCGGCTTCTTTCCGGGCGTCATCCTGTACATGAATTACTGGTTTCCGGCGCGCCGCCAGAGCGTGGCCATGTCGGGCTTCCTGGTCGCGATCCCGCTGAGCCTGACGCTCGGCAGCGTGGTGTCCGGCTGGCTGATGGAGCACACGCACGGGCTGTCGGGCATGAGCGGCTGGCAATGGATGCTGCTGCTCGAAGGGCTGCCGTCGATCGTGGTGGCGTTCATCGTGCTCGCGTGCCTCGGCGACGGCCCGCAGTCGGCGAAGTGGCTGTCCGGCGACGAAAAGGCGCGGCTGGCGCGCAACCTCGACACCGAAGCCGCGCACAAGTCGCACAGCATCGGCGCCGCGCTGCGCAGCCCGCGCGTCTGGCTGCTCACCTTCATCCTGCTCACGTTCAATACCGGCTTCTACGGGCTGGCGTTCTGGCTGCCGTCGATCATTCGCGCGTCGGGCGTGCAGAGCCCGCTGCATATCGGTGTCCTGACCGCCATTCCGTACCTGACGGCAATCTTCGCGATGGTGTGGAACGCGTCGCACTCGCGCAAGACCGGCGAGCGCCGCCTGCACGCGGCGATTCCCGCGCTGATCGGCGGGGTCGGCCTGATCGCGAGCGCGGCGTTGGCGCACAACGTCGCGCTGTCGATCGTATTCCTGACCATCGCGACGTGCGGCATCCTCGCGCTGATGCCGATCTACTGGACCTTTCCGGGACAGATCCTCTCCGGCACGGCCGCGGCGGCCGGCATTGCGCTGATCAACTCGGTGGGCAACCTGTCCGGGTTCACGGGCTCGATGATCACCGGCGTCGCCAAGCAGGTGACCGGCGACATCAACAACGGCACCTATGCGCTGGGCGCGTGCCTGCTGGTCAGCTGCGTGCTGATCGCGGCGATTCCGCGCGACATCCTGCAGCCGCCGGCAGGGCGGTAGGGCGTTCGGCCGATGTGACGGTCGGCCGGGGCCGGGCATCGCGCTGTCCGGCCTCGGATGTCTTACGGCACGTGCATCGTCACAAGCGAGACTTTCGGCAAAAACACGATCTCGCGTGAGTTCGTTCGACCATCCCGCGCGACATGCGGGGTAACTCGAGCCACGGACGCTCGGCGCAGTACTCGGCTTTCTCGTGAGCGGCCGTCATGCGTCCTCCAGAGCGAGGCGCACCTTGTTTCCGAGCGTGCGCAACCGTTCGACCGGCTCGTTCGAGAACACGAAACGGACATACTGCTCGCCGTGTGCGACGCCGCATCCGGTCATCGCCGTCGCACATACGCCGCGGCTCAGCAACCGCTCCGACATCTGCGATCCGGTCAGGCCGAAGTCGGAGACACGCAGCAGCATCGACCAGCCGCCCGCCGGCATGCCGAACGGGAGCCCGGACAGTTCGGCGGCGATCGTGTCACGTCGCCTTTCGAGTTCGCTCACGTAGCCGGGCAGATCGGACGCGGAATGTTCGAGCGCAACCGCCGTAGCTTCCTGGGCAATGCCGACCGGTACCACGACATTGGCGAGCGACACCGCCACCAGATCGGGAATCAGCCATTCCGGCGCGACGATCCAGCCTACCCGCCAGCCGATCATGCGCAGTTCCTTCGACGCCGCGCCGACCGTCACCGTCCGCTCGGCCATGCCGGGCAGGCCGGCGGGATGGATGACCGTGCGTCCATCGAACAGCAGCCGCTCCATCGCACTGTCGAGGATCAGCAGCAGATCGTTCCGTACACACAGGCTCGCGATCAGTTGCCAGTCGGACGCGTCGAAGACACCGCCCGAAGGCATCGACGGAGACATCAGCAGCATGGCCCGCGTTTTCGGGCCGATTGCCGCCCGCAGCGCGGCCTGGTCCAGCTTCCATTCGCCGCCCGGCGTGAAGGCGAACGGGACTTGCCGCGGCACGCCGCCGGCCAGGCGGACGCGGTTCAGCAGGCCCGCGTACGTCGGATCGGTGACGATCACTTCGTCGCCAGTCTCGACGGTGGCAAGCAGCGTGTTCAGAATGCCGGAGAGCCCGCCCGCCGACACCACCACCTGGTCGGCCGTAAAGCGCTGCCCCGAAAGCGCCGACACGTGGGCGGCGGCGCTCGCGCGCAGCCGATTTTGACCGACGAATGGCAAATAGGAGTTGGCCGAGTCGCGCTCGATTGCCGCTCGGGTGAAGGCGAGCGCCTCTGCAGTGGGCGGGATGTCGGTATCGAGATTTTCGAGTCGCAACAGGTCGACGTCGGCATGATCGGCGATCGAACCCATGCGATCGACCCCGATGCCGGCAATGTGCTGCAGACGCGCAGGACGGTGGTGGCGCATCGAGCCTCCGGCTTTGTTACAATTTAATAGATAATATATGCATGGTGGTCGGAATGGATTTCGGAGTCAAGGAAGATCGCTCGCTGGCTGATCGGATCGCTGGCGCATTGGCGGATCGAATCATCTCGGGCGTCATCGCGCCGGGGGAGTGGCTGCGTCAGGACCACATCGCCGCCGAATTCGGCGCGAGCCATGTGCCGGTACGCGAGGCGTTCAGACGGCTGGAAGCGCAAGGGCTGGCCGTGGTGGAACCGCGAAGGGGCGTGCGGGCGGCGCCGCTCGAGCCGGCGGACGTGCTTGAAATGGCAAAGATGCGCGCTGCTTTCGAGGCGCTGGCGCTGCGCGAGGCGATTCCCGCTCTCGACGCACGTGCGCTGGAGGAGCTCGATGCGATCCTCGATCAGGAGTCAGCGGCGCGCGGTATCGCCGTGCTCGGCACGCTGAACCTCAGGTTTCATCGCGCATTGACCGCGCGGTGCGGGATGCCGCGGCTCCTCGACGCAATCGGCGACATGCATCGGGCCAGCTCACGGCATCTGTACGCGACGTGGCAGCAACTCGACTGGCAGCATCGCTCGAACGACGAGCATCGGGACATCGTTCAGGCGATACGCGATGGTGACGTGGACGCCGCGTGTGCGGCGCTGTCCGCGCATATTCTGGCTGCGGGCGACGCGCTGGCTCAGGCGTTGCGTAGCCGGTAGGCGCGGGGGGCAAGCTGGTGTCGTCAAGGGGGCCAAAAGGCTCGGTTTGGGAATGGCTGGTGTTTTCTTCGGGGTGGGGGCAGTCGAATGCGTTGGGTGGCATTTGTTCATCGACAGCCGTAGGCAATCGCTCTCAAGCAGCCATTTGAACGTCGGCTGTACCCTGCCAAGGCACATACGTGTGCCAATCGTATCCGTCGCGGCACGCCACGCGCTGTACGCGAAGGCGCGAATGTGGGCGTGTCCGATCGTCCTGGAACACGCGCACCGGACACCGATCGATGCCGTGGCGCTTGACCCGGAATGCGACTCGGCCGCCGCTCGCCGCTACCGATAAACAGCCCGTGGTTGCACTGACGGGGCGACAACGAAATTGACGCGAGCAGAATCGTGCGCCTGGCTAACTGTGCGTCACGCCACGAGCAGACAAACGGCAGCGTGTACCTTAGACTCTTGCCGCAATGACCATTGAGTGGCTGAAGGCTTCGTCAACGAGAGCATCCGGGAGACGCATCCGGTGCAGGGACGACATCGCCTTTGTCCAACTGATCAGCATCCGAGCAAGTCCCGAAAGGTTGGGCAACCGTATGGAAGCGTTGCTGCGGCAAAGCCTGTGAACGATAGAAGTATCTAAGGATGCTGTATGGCGACCAAGCTGTCATTTGAAGTTCTCGAAGTTTTGGATGCAATTGACCGGACCGGTACATTCGCCGATGCGGCCGAGTTGTTGCATAGAGTTCCGTCCACGCTCACTTACCTCGTGCAAAAGCTGGAAAGCGACATGAATGTCGAGCTGTTCGATCGCAGCGGCAGACGGGCGAGACTCACGGAAGCGGGGCGTGCTGTTGTGGAAGACGGGCGTCGACTTTTAGACGCGGCTCGACGCCTGGAGGTCAAAGCAAAAGGTATTCGAGACAGTTGGGAATCGGAGCTTCGACTATGCGTCGATGCAATCTTGCCGATCCAGTCCTTATGGCCGTATGTCCATGCCTTCTACGACCTGGAGATGAATACCCAGCTCAGTCTTTCCACCGAGGTGCTTGGGGGCGTGTGGGATGCCCTGGTTACGCGGCGTGCCGATCTCGCGATAGGGGCGTTCGGCGAGCCGCCGCATGCCGCCAATATTGCGGCCCGGCCAATCGGAACCATCCGGCACGTTTTTGTCGTGGCACCGGATCATCCACTCGCCCGCATGCCCGAGCCGTTGGAGAGCGAAACGATCGCAAGATATCGGGGTGTCGTCATCAGTGACACTTCTCGCGAACTGCAACCGCAATCTGTGGCCACCCGTGACGGACAGCCTCTGATCATCGTGCCGACGCTCGCAGCTAAACTGCAAGCACTGTGCGAAGGTATCGCTGTCGGGATGCTGCCCGATCTCGTAGCGAAAGAACCGATACACGAAGGCAGGCTGGTCGCGCGTCGCATCGTGGGTGTGCGCGAGTTCACGAATGGCTACCTCGCTTGGCGCGAGGACAAGGTGGGGAACGCTTTGAACTGGTGGATTGCGCAACTGGACAGCGCCGATCTGCTTGAACGGCTCCTGACGCCGCGTCAAGAGAGTAAAGGGCAGCCCGGGGCGCCCGCTTGCGCAGTCCGTTACCAAAGCGCGTAGTGACAGCCCGTCAGTGCGACTGTCTGAGGACCTTCGCCGGTGCATGCAGTTGGACGTTCGAAGGTCAGCTTGGCACTGAACCTTGCTCCAACGGCGGTAGTGGATCGATTGATCGCCATGTCCTCCACGAACAATCGACAACCTGGAACTATACTGGGCAACCTGGAGGCTTCCATGACCGATCACGACAGACTGCATCCACTACGTCCGCTCCTGAAAAACTGGGTTTGGGAGCATGGTCGAATCGGGACTCGCTATCTCGACTGCGTAGATGGCGAAATCAGGTTTGACGAGGGCAAGAAGTCGCATTTTGCGGCCGAGAAATATATCTATGTGCCCCTTGGCAAGGGCGCTGAAGACGATGCATCGGCGGAGGGGCCTGCGATCCATGAGGCTGGACTTGCCCGGTTTTTGCGGGCCGCGCAGTTGGGTACGCCGGAGGAAGCCGGTTCCGTAGCGGATGTCCAGCGCGCGGTGCAGGACTGCGTGGAGATTGGCCTGTTCAGCGCATATCAATGGGCGGCTCGCAAGGCGTTTGCCCGATACGCGCAGGAACCCATGTTCGATGACGAGATACGCGCGGCGGTTGTCGACGACATCCGGCGAATTTACGCCGGCATGCGGGAGCAACTGGCGCTGTACGATTTCAGTGTGCTTTACGGCTTGCCCATGCCGCTGCTTATCGGCGACACGCCCTTCATCGACTGGCGCGTGCGTGCCAGCCCGGCACTTCCGTTTGTATCGCTCCCGCTGGGGCCTTACTGCCTGCTGGTGGGCGCGCCGTCAGGCAGGAAAAGCCGAATCGCCCCTGTCGTCTGGAAGGCCGCTACCGCGATGGGCCCGTTGAAGGATCACAACCGCCAAATCGAGGAGCAGGCACGTCTGTGGCTGGTAGCGACTACGGATGACCAACTCGTCGCCGCGCAAAGCCGCATTGCCGCGGCCAGCGGCGCCAGGCAAGGGAATGAGAAACCCTGACCGAAGTTGACCTTGAGCAGATCGTCGGCGGTGGCTGAGTGATGAGCGGTGGTCCGTTGCCTCGTTGGGCGGTTAGTGCTTGCAAATGTCGTCGGATTACGGGGTTTCCCTGTTTTTCCGTACGTTGCGATGCGGTAGTGGCGCCATGCGGCCAGAACCGGACGGTCGATGTCTACGCTCAGATCGGTGACAATCGGCTGTCCTTCACCGTATAGAAAGCGAGTGTAGTGACTTTAAATTAACCAAAAAAACTACAGAGTTTGATTTTCGGTTTGAAAAATGCGCCTGCGAATGGTCTGTTAATCGCGAAAATATGAATCTGGTGTAATCTGCCAAGGCGGCATATCACGCGGACGATAGCTAAGGGGAACATCGTGACCATACTTAGATCTCACTCATATGTCCATTGGAACTACTTCCTCGCGCTTGAAGAAGATTTAGATCGGCTCTCACGATACGTGGACCTTGCCGGGGGCAACGACGCGACCTATTCGATTGAGATCGCGCGCCTGTTTCTCGGTGCGAGTTCAGAGGTCGATGTGGTGCTCAAGCAGCTCTGCCGGAAACACAATCGAGAATCACGCGCAGAAAGCATTAACGCCTACTTTGGAGAGGTTTCCAAGGCGTGTCCAAATTTCATTGGATTCGAAGTTCAAATTCCCCGATATGGCCTGACTCTTCACCCTTGGATCGATTGGGCGGAACGGGTGCCGCCCATTTGGTGGCAAGACCATAACAAGGTCAAACATCACCGCGACGAATTTTTTCCAAAGGCAAACTTAAAGAACTGCGTCAACTCGGTAGCCGCGCTCTTCGTTGCAGTGTTACACCTCTACGAAGAGCCGGGACGCAACGGCGAGCTTCTTCAACTGCCACGGCTACTCAACGTTGGAGACCGGCACTTTGGGGGGACCCAGATGGGACGTTATGGCAACAGCTACAAGTACGAGGTACAGTGACAGCCAACTGGGCGATCGACAAAAATTACCTGCAATAGGTCAGCTACGGTGCGTCATTGCCGTCATTCGGATCGAACTAACAAGTAATACAATTCTTTTCTGTACTAGCAACGTCTCAATGCAGGCATCGAGCGATGACGCGTCCTCGAAAGACGCTAGACTTCGATACACCGGCGGAGCGCTTTCATCAATTCGTTGCATCGACGGGTTGAATCTGCAGCCAACTACAGACGTTCGCCCATACGCCGCCCTACACGTTAGGGCGTCGGCTATGCGCAACGTAACGGCCGCTCTGAGCTATCTGGGCACGTAGTAACAAGCGCTCCACCGTAGAGCCAAAGCGAAATCTCGCGGCATCGATGTCTGCTCCTTAACCCCGTCGCCTGACTGAGCATCAGCGTGCATAAGGATTGACGACTGCCCTCTGCTATAGTGCGCATCAACCCACGCCTAGGTAAGCCACGTCGTTCGGTTGATTCCTGCCTGTTGAAGCAAACGGTAACAGTTCATGAAAATATCCTTGATTGATAACGGCCTCGACTCTCTCAGAAAGGCCTACTCGTTTCTTAAAGAATATGAGGATTTGCGCGAAGCAGGGGCGGAGGAGGTTCAGCGTTTTTTCAAACTGAAGGATGCCATCCTCAGCATGCAGCATGGCATCGAGATACTTCTAAAATATTTGCTGAGTTCACGGAACGAAATCCTGCTATTTTCAGAGATCAACCAAAAACTGCGCGCCGCGTACGCTAAGCGTCGTGCCGGTGATATTGAGCACCTATACGATAACGACGATGTCCACACTGTCACGTTCAAAGAATCCATTGATCGCCTGAATGACATTTGCGGGTTGGAAATCTCGGAGAAATTACGCAAAGATTTGTTGAAAGTTGAAAAGTGGCGGAACAGTATCACGCACGCTGCGATCCTTCAGAACGAGCAGGAAGTGTCTGGTGTTCTCGCTCGATTGATGCCGCGGCTCGATGACTTTTTTAGTCCAACGATAGGCGATGCTTATGTGCAGGGGCAAGGCCGTAGCGAGCTAGATCGTGCGTTCCGCTTGTTCAAGAAAGTATATGGAGAGCATCCCAACGCAACGAAGTCCGCCGTAATTGAGCGACTAATACGTTCACTGCGAGAAAACAACATTAAGTCCGTCACCGCGCCAGGCGTTTTTGCCACTAACGACGCTGCAAAGGCGTATTCTATTCTGTCAAACATGCAAGGTGATGGAATAACTTATGGCGCCGACATGATCAACCTTCATTGTTCCGGCGAGATGCAGGTATCGAAGCTTGATCGTGAAGGCGTCATTGAACTGTACGCGGCGGATATTCAAGTTCGGTATGCGTTTCAATTCTCCCACTTAGTCGTCTACGTTCCACAGGTGGAGGGGGGCACATCCCCGCTTATATTCATATATGCCAAGACGTCGTCAGTGCTGGGAAATGATCCTGAACTCTCCGAAAACTTTGGCTACCAGACGCAAGGTGGTATTGAGTTTGTTGACGATGGATCGGAAAAGTGGGAGAAACAGGAAATTTATAGGGTTCTCGACGCAGAAAATATGTACGATGATTCTTGCGGCGATGAGGATGACGAGTTTCCACGATCGGGAAGACAAACCCGGCCCTTTATCAGGAAATATCGATTCCTCTCGGATTGTTGTGTTTGTTTTATGAACGTCCAGACACTCTCGCATGGGGCGGCGAAGCAAATTTTGTATTCAGAAGGACAGTTGGGTGGGCCGGAGGCTTTGACACGGTCCCTCCGTGCGACACTGGATGCCAAGCAGCGTTGAATCGCGTCGCGGCAACGGCCGGACTGCAGTCGTTTGCGGCCGATTAAGATCGCCCGACCTAATGACCGGCTCGGGTTTCGGTCAGTCGACACTTGGGCTGAAATTGCCGACAATTGGGTACGTCCGACCTATAGAGAACTCATATGCCGGCTGAACGCGATTTCCACTCGAACTGGAGCAAGACCTCGGAGTATCTTCGCGAGGCGCGAGCTCACCTCTCCGAAACAGCCGAGGGAGTGTGCACGGATAAGATCGCCGAATTTGAGGACCTCTTGAATCACAACGAGTTCGAACTGGCGCTGGACGCCATCGAAGCTTCTTTCAGGAAGGGAGACGATGCGAACTGGCGCGTGCTGGAGTATATGGCCATGGCAGCGCTGAGCATGGCGCTGGTAGATCGCCAAAGGACGTACGATCAATGGCTAACACAGGCGCGAGGCTGGAATTACAGGACGGTTCTACCACGATAGGTTGCAAGACGAATGGCCGGTTTTCGTCGAATTGATGGACCGCTTCGGGCCGTTCAGACCCGTTCGCATCGCCCAACACCTGCCATTCGCGACCGCGAAACACCCCCTGTTTTCACCACTGCGATCATCTGCATGAGCGCATGCGTTGCACGACGTGTGCCCTTGACCGCAACCAGGGCGACGGCACCCCGTGGCATGACATCTCCATCTCGATCGACGGCTCACGACGCGCTGCGTCGTGCCCGCCGCAACTGCAGCCACAATGCCGATATCAGGAAATAGGCGGCGCCTACCGCCGCGTAGCCCGCGATCTTCACGATGGCGGGCGGCATGGACACGTGACTTTGGGCGATGAACAGCACGCCCGCGAGCGCGGATTGCGCGCCGCTCAGGATCATCGCCCATTGCGCGCCGACCTGTTTCCAGCGACGCAGCGCCGTGCCGAGCTGCAGCAAGCCGGAAAGAATCGCCCAGATGCCGAATACCGTGAGCACCGCGTGCATGCCGGCATTCAAAGCCGGAAAAACCGCCAGCGTCGTGGCGGCGCTGATCGCGACGTTGACCGCCTGGGTGCGGTTCGTCGCCGCTCCGCCGCTGCGGGCGAGGTCGACGAAATTGGCGAGCGCATCCCAGGCCGGATAAACGATCAGCAGGATCGCCGCGCCGGCCGCGCTCTGCCGGCCGACGGAGAATGCCAGCGCGACCCAGAGCAGCGAGAATATCGCCCGGGAAAAGTAGTACCGTTTCAGCCATTGTGCGTCGGCGGGGGCACGGAATTCGGGGGAGTGGTCAGTCATTTGCATTCCTTCGTAAATCGGATCGCCGTTCCGGCCGGCGTGCAGCGTGTCCGCCGCGCGGACGTCGTGCCGACCGGATCTCCGGTGCACCGAGTATCGCGATCGTCGCGGTCGCCCGCCATCGGTCAGATGTCCGATGGTGAAGGCGCGCCCCGGGCAGCGGCCGACATCGCTTCACGCCGGGTGCGGCACGCGGCCGATCCGCACGCGCACGCGCATGCAAGGCGCGACGTCGTCGCGTATGATCGTTTTCCCGTTCTCGTGAATGCCCGCACCCCATCCGATGCCCGACGCCGAAGCCCGTCACGCCCCGCTGCGCATATTCGACGCCGTACGCGCGCTGGCCTTCATCGGCGATCTCAGCATGGGGCAGCCGACCGATCATTCGCTGCGCACCGGCTGGCTGGCGGCACAGCTCGCGCACGCGGCGGGATTCGACGCGGCGGTGTGCGACACGGCTCGCGAAGTGGCGCTGTTGCGCTGGTCGGGCTGTACCGCGAACGCCGCGGGTTTCGCTCAGGCATTCGGCGACGATGTCGCAATCCGCGCCGCCATGCTCGAGAACCGGCCCGGTCTCGCCGAAGCGGTCGGCCGCGTCGGCGCCGCGATGATCCCGCTCGCGCAAATCCATTGCGAGGTGTCGGGCGAAGTCGCGCGAATACTGGGCCTCTCCCACGCCGCGGAAACCGCGCTGCGGCACATTTTCGAAAGCTGGGACGGCAACGGGCTGCCCGCACGGCTCGCGCGGGAACAGGTGCCGGCCGCCGTGTCGATCGTCACGCTCGCGGGCGATCTCGACGTATTCAGCCGCACGTACGGCTTCGAGCAGGCCATCGAATGGATCGGGCAACGCGCGGGCGCACGCTATCCGAGCGCGCTCGTCGAGGCGACCGCGCACGACGCCGCGCGCTGGCTCGCGGCGCTCGATCACCTGTCGCCCGACGGTCTCGATGCCGCATTGGCCACGTCCGATATGCAAGGCGCGACCTCCGCCGAATTGATCGCGGACGTCATCGATCTGAAACTGCCGTGGATGACCGGGTTCTCGCGTTCGGTCGCCGTGACGGCGGCCGCGTGTTACGAGCGCCTGTCGCCGGACGCGGCCGCGCGCGAACGCGTGTACCGCGCCGGGCTGATTCATGGCATCGGCAGGGCCGCGGTGCCGAACGACGTGTGGAACCTGCCGACGCGGCTGCCTGCAAGTGCATGGGAAAAGGTGCGGCTCGTGCCGTACTGGACGGAGCGCGCCGGCAGGCAGACGGGCGCGCTCGGCGAAGCCGCGGTGCTTGCGTCGTATGCGTACGAGCGGCAGGACGGTTCCGGTTATTTCCGCGGCGCTCGCGATGCGGCGCTGACGCTGGAAGCGCGCGTACTCGCGGCATCGCTGGCGTGGGTCGCGTTGCGCTCGGCGCGCCCGTGGCGGGCGGCGCTCAGCGATGCGGCCGCCGCCGGCCAATTGCAGGAAGAGGCGGCGCGCGGCCGGCTATGCGGCGACGTGGTCGCGGCGCTCGTCACGGGTGGCGCGCCTGCGGCCCGGCGCATGGCCGCTCGCGCGTCGCACGACGGCCCGCGCCTGTCGCCACGGGAGATCGACGTACTGCGGGCCATCTCCCGAGGGGCGAGCAACAAGCAGGTCGCGCAGGCGCTTTCGATGAGTCCTAGCACGGTGCGCACCCATGTCGAGAAGGCGTTTCGCAAGCTCGAATGCTCGACACGCGCCGCGGCGACGCTCAAGGCATCGGCAATGGGGTTGCTCTGACGCTAAGCATGACGTATGACGCGCGATGCGCGATGCGCGATGCGCATACGCTTCCGTGCAACGTCGAATGTCGATACGGGCGATCTCGGGCGATCACGGTCGTTTGCGCGCGGGGCCGAATGCCGGCTGGCCGGCGGAGCGCACCGACGACGGCGCGGCCGGTGCACGCGCGAGCGAGATGCCCAGCGCGGCGCCGACGGCGAGGAACGCTGAGATAGACAGGAGTGCGACGATAAACGCGTGCGCAATGGCCGCCGGATCCTGGCGCGCGCCCAGAACCGTATAGAAAATCCCGCCGATGATCGCGACGCTGAGCGACGTGCTGACCTGCAGCGTCGAGCTGGCGATACCGGCGATCATCCCCGACACCGCGGGTGCGACGCGCCCGGTCACCATGCGCATCAGCGTCGGCAGCGCGAGACCTTGTCCGAACCCGATCACGAAGAGCGCGGCGGCGAGCGGCACGGACGCGAGCGGCATCCCGGTCGGCGTCGTGTCGATCAAGCAGGCGAGTCCGACGAGCCCGACGATCTCGAGGCCCATGCCGAGCGGATTCACATAAGCGCCGATCGCACGCGTGCACAACGGCGTCGACAGCGGGCCGAGCAGAAACCCCACGCCGAACGGCAAGAACACGAGGCCCGCGCTCAACGCGTCGACGTGCAACGCATTCTGCAGATACACCGAGAACAGCAGGAAGAACGCGCCGATCGAGTACAGCAACAGCGCGATCAGCAACGCGCGGCCGAGCCCCGGTGCGCGCAGCGCGGCCGGATCGAGCAGCGGTGCGCCGCCGTGGTGGCCCAGCCGACTCTCGTAACGCCAGAAGCCCCACGCGAGTGCCGGCGCGGCGATCAGCGAGGCACGGGCCCACACGGGCCAGCCCGCCTCGCGCCCTTCGATCAGCGGCACGATCAACGCGCCGAGCGTCAGCATCGACAGCGCGGTGCCGCCGAGGTCGAGCTTGCGCGCATGCTGCGCACGCGTTTCCTTCAACAGCGGAATGCCGAACACGACGACCAGCATCGCCAGCGGCAGGTTGACGAGGAAGATCGTCCGCCAGCCGAGGTTCAACAGGTTCAGCGAGATCAGGATCCCGCCCAGCGCCTGCCCGATCACGGCCGCCAAGCCGAAGACCGCGCCATACAGGCTGAGCGCGAGCGGCTTTTCCGATTCCGGGAAGATCGCCTGGATCGACGCGAGCGCCTGCGGCGCCATGATCGCGGCCGTCACACCCTGCAACGCTCGCCCGGCGATGAGCATCCCCGGCGAACCTGCGAGGCCGCACAGCGTCGAGGCGATCGCAAAGCCGATCAACCCGAGGAAAAACACGCGGCCGCGACCGTACAGGTCGCCCAGCCGCCCGCCGGTGATCAGCGTGACCGCGTACAGGCCGGCATACGACGAAATCACCAGTTGCTCGGCGGACGACGACGCACCCAGCTCCGCGCGAATCGACGGCAGCGCGACATTGACGATGAAGAAATCCAGCGGCGGCAGGAACGCGCCGACGAGCAGCACCGCAAACATGGCCCACCGACGCGGGTCGGGCGATACAGGATCATTCCGTGACATGAACGGCTCTCCATACGGAACCAATCGGTTCCAAATTGGGTAAAAAAATTTCAATCGAGAACGCGCATCGTGCGGTCGACCAGCGCGAGCATGTCGGCCTCGGACACGCCGGTCTTGCCCAGCACGCGCATGCCCTCGACCTGGCAGACGAGCAAGCGCGCCAGCACCTGCTCGTCCTGCTCGGCGATCTCGCCGCTGGCCTGGCCGCGCACGATCGCGCCGGCGTAGAGTTGCTGCAGGCGGCGGAACATGCGCCCGGTACGCTCCGCGACATCGGGGTCGCGGGCGGCCAGTTCCGTGGTCATCGCGACCGCGAGACAGCCGCGCCGGCCCGCCTCGCCGACGGACAGGCGGGCATAGCGCAGCAGCGAGTCGCGAATGGCCGCTTTCACGGTGCCGGGTTGCGACAGGATGTCGGCGGTTGCCTTGAGCCCGTCGGCCATATACAGGTCGAGCGCCGCCAGCAGCAGCGCCTTCTTGTCGCCGAAGGCCTTGTACAGGCTGCCGCGTGACAAGCCCGTGCCGGCCATCAGGTCGGGCAGGGACGCGCCTTCGTACCCGTGATCCCAGAAGACGGCCATCGCGTCGCGCGCGGCATCTTCGAGTTCGAATTCGCGCGGGCGGCCCACGCCGGCGGGATTTGCCATTGATCGGTTTCGCAAACGATGCGGTGTCCAGGAATGGATTGCATTATATGGACCGATCGGTTCCTATGTCAATTCACGTTTTCGGGCCGGGCAGCGCGATGCCGCCCTCGCGGACGGCGCGCGCCCGCCCGGTCAATCCAGCCCGCCCTGGCACAGATACTTGATCGACAGGTAATCGTCGAGCCCGTAGCGCGAGCCTTCGCGGCCGTAGCCGGACTCCTTCACGCCGCCGAACGGCGCGGCCTCGCTCGCGAGCGCGCCTTCGTTGATCCCGACGATGCCGGTTTCGAGCCGCGCCGACACGCGCGCGATGCGCCGCACGTCCTGCGTGTAGAAATACGCGGCGAGGCCGAACGGCGTGTCGTTCGCGGCGTCGACGGCGTCGTCCTCGGTGTCGAACCGGAACAGCGGCGCCACCGGGCCGAACGTTTCCTCGCACGTGAGCTGCATGTCGGCGCTCGCGTCGGCGAGCACCGTCGGCGCGTAGAAGTTCGGGCCCAGCTCGGTGAGGCGCTTGCCGCCCGTCAACACGCGCGCGCCGCGCTCGACGGCATCGCCGACGTGCCGCGCGATCTTGTCGACCGCCCGCGCGTTGATCATCGGGCCGATCTGCGCGGCCGGGTCGGTCGCCGGCGCGACCTTCAGCGCGGCGACGCGCGCCGCGAGCTTCGCGGCGAACGCGTCGTACACGCCGGCCTGCACGTAGATGCGGTTCGGCGATACGCACGTCTGCCCGCCATTGCGGAACTTCGCGGCCATCAGCCCGTCGACCGCGGCATCGAGCTCGGCATCGTCGAACACGATGAACGGCGCATTGCCGCCCAACTCGAGCGAAAGCTTCTTCAGCGTCGCGGCCGAATCGCGCGCGAGCAGCTTGCCGACGGCCGTCGAGCCGGTGAAGGTGATCTTGCGCACGCGGCTGTCGGCAAGCCAGTCGGCGGCCGCGTCGATGCCGCGCTCGCGCGACGCCGTGATCAGGTTCAGCACGCCCGCCGGCACGCCGGCTTCCTGCGCGAGGAACGCGAGCGCGAGTGCGGTGAGCGGCGTGTCCTCCGCGGGCTTCGCGACGACCGTGCAACCGGCCGCGAGCGCCGGCGCGATCTTGCGCGCGATCATCGCGAGCGGGAAGTTCCACGGCGTGATCGCCGCGACGACGCCGATCGGCTCCTTCACCGCACTCAGCCGCTTGCCGCGCTGCTGCTGCGGAATGATGTCGCCGTACGTGCGCGTCGCTTCCTCGGCGAACCACAGTACGTACGACGCGCCGTACGCGACTTCGCCGCGCGCTTCCGCGAGCGGCTTGCCCTGTTCGCGCGACATCAGCTTCGCGAGATCGTCGGTATTCGCGACGATCGCCGCGTGCCATGCTCGCAGGATCGCCGCGCGGTCGCGAGCGGGCGTCGCGCGCCACGCGGGCAGTGCGCGTACCGCCGCATCGGTTGCCGCGCGCGCGTCGGCGGCGCCGCTGTCGGGTGCGTGGGCAACGGTGTCGAGCCGTGCCGGATCGGTCACGGCGAAACGGCTGCCATCGTGCGCGTCGCGCCACGTGCCGTCGATCAGGTTGGCGGAGCGCAGGAGTTCGGTGCGGGTCAGCGAAAGCGGCATGGCAAGTCCTTGGATGAAGCGGTTCGGCGACGACGGCGGCGCGGCAGGCGCGCGACTCCCCCATACGGACAGCGAAGCTGCCGTATTCGCGGGTGCCGCGCGCGGTGCGTCAGTGACGTTCGCCGAACAGCGATTCGAGCGGGTAGTGCCGTTTGACGAACGGCGACTTGATGATCACGTAACTGAAATACTTCTCGATGCCGATGTTCTGCTCGAGCAGCCCTTCGACGATCGTCTGGTAATGGCTCACGCTGCGCGTGATGAACTTCAGCAGATAGTCGTAGCCGCCGCTCGCGAGGTGGCATTCGACGATCTCGTCGACGTTGCGGATCGCCGCGACGAAGCGGTCGAAATCCTCGCGTCGATGGTCGGCCAGCGTGACTTCGGTGAACACGACCTGCACGTCGCCGAGTTTCTCGAGCTGAATGTGCGCGCCGTAGCCGCCGATGTAGCCGGCCTTCTCGAGCCGCTTCACGCGGATCAGGCATGGACTTGGCGACAGCCCGACCGCGTCGGCCAGTTCGACGTTGGTCATGCGGCCGCGCTTCTGCAACTGGGAGAGGATGCGCAGGTCGATGCGATCCAGCTTGCTGTCCGTCATGTTCACGTGAGTCGGGAGTCGGAAAAATGGAATGTCCGGTTACTTTAGAGTCGAAAGATATCCGCCACAAGCCCGGCTTTCCCTCGGCCCGTCAGGCCGGCTGCGCGTGCGCGGCATCGAGCGCGCGCTGCACGCCCGCATCGGCCAGCACGTCGTCGAGCGTCTTGCGCACGCGGTCGAACAACAGGTCGAACTCGCCCGCGGTGAAGCTCAGCGCCGGCGCGAAGCCGAGCACGCCGTCGCCGAACGCGCGGAACACCACGCCGTTCGCGTACGCGGCGGCGGCGATCTTGTCGGGCACGTTCAGTGCCGGATCGAAGCGCGTCTTGTGCGCCTTGTCGGTGACCAGTTCGAGCGCGCCGAGCAGGCCGACCGAGCGCGCGTCGCCGACGAGCGGATGCGCGCGCAGCGCGTCGAGGCCCGCGGCAAAGCGGGGCGCCATCGCCTGGCCGTTCGCGAGCAGCCCGCCTTCGTGATAGAGCTTCAGCACCTCGAGGCCGATCGCCGCGCTCACCGGATGCGCGGAATACGTATGCCCGTGACCGACCGCGGCCGACTCGGTGCGGCTGCCCGCGATCCCTTCGTAGATCTCGTCGGACATCAGCACCGCGCCCATCGGCGCATAGCCGGCGGTCAGCCCCTTCGCGACGGTCATCAGGTCCGGATCGACCTGTTCGGCTTCGCAGGCGAACAGCGGGCCCGTGCGGCCGAAGCCGGTGATCACCTCGTCGGCGACGAACAGGATGCCGAGGCGCCGGCACGCGTCGCGCATCGCCTTCAGCCAGCCGGCCGGCGGCACGATCACGCCGCCCGAGCCCTGCACGGGCTCGCAGAAAAACGCGGCGACGTTGTCCGCGCCGAGTTCGGCGACCTTCGCTTCGAGCGCGGCGACCGACGCGGCGGTCAGCGCCTGCGGATCGTTGCCGAGCGGGTTGCGGTACGGGTACGGCGACGGAATATGGTGCTGGTCCGCGCGCGGCAGGTCGAAATGGCGATGGAACGCCGGCAGCGCGGTGAGGCCGGCGCCGACCGACGACGAGCCGTGATAGCCGCGTTCCAGCGCGATCATGTGCTTTTTAGACGGGCGGCCGGTCGCGTTGAAATAGTGCGTGATGAAACGGATCGCGGAGTCGACCGCATCCGAGCCGCCGAGCGTGAAGTACACGCGATTCAGCGACGGCGGCGCGAGCGCGGCGAGCCGTTCGGCAAGCTCGATCGCCGGCTGCGAGCCGAAATGGAAATAGCCGGTTGCGTACGGCAGCCTGGCCATCTGGTCGGCGGCGGCTTTCACGATGCTGTCGCGGCCGTAGCCGACGTTCACGCACCACAGGCCCGAGAACGCGTCGAGCAGCGTATGGCCGGCGGCATCGCGCAGGAATACGCCTTGAGCGGATTCGAGCACGGTGACGCCGCGCGCCTCGTGCGTACGGTAATTGACGACGGGGTGGATCAGGTGTTGACGATCAGCTTCGATCAGCGCGGCTTGGTTCATGGCAGGCGGGACTCTCGTCAGGTGTCAGCGGTGAGGTCATGCTACCGGGCGACCCGTGCGCATGCGTTTTCAATTTGCGGCCCGAAACGTACGCACGCGGCGTTTGCACGGGGCGCTTCGGCATTTTCTGCTGCGCGCCCCGTGCGGCCGGACATGGACGTCAGTAGCCGCGCGCGCGATCGACGACGCCGATCATCGGCTGCCCCGCGCGATGGCGGGCGAGGTTCGCGAGCACCGCATCGACCGCAGTGTCGGGGCGCGTCGCGCTCGCGATGTGCGGCGTGATGCGAATGCGCGGATGGGCCCAGAACGGATGGCCGGCCGGCAACGGTTCGGGGTCCGTCACGTCGAGGATCGCGCTGTCGACGCGGCCGCTCGCGAGTGCCGCGAGCAGCGCGGCTGCATCCAGTTGCGGCCCGCGCCCCACTTGCACGAGCGACGCGCCGGCCGGCAACGCGTCGAACACGCGCGCGCCGAGCAGGCCGCGCGTGTCGTCGGTGAGCGGCAGCAGGCAGATCAGGATGTCGGTGCGCGCCAGGAATGCGTCGAGTGCCGCATCGCCCGCGTAGCAGTCGATGCCGTCGAGCGTGCGCGGCGTGCGGCTCCAGCCGGCGCACGGGAAACCGAAGCGCCGCAGCGTGTCGAGCACGGCCTGGCCGAGCGTGCCGAGGCCGAGCACGCCGATACGCCGCGACGCGGCCGCGCGCACCGGCTTCTCGTGCCACACCTGCTCGCGCTGCTGCGCGGCATAGTCGAACAGGTCGCGATGGATCGTCAGCACGGCCTGCGTCACGTATTCGACCATCCCTTCGACGATGCCCGGCTCGATCATCCGCACGACCGGGATGTGCGCGGGCACGCGCGACAGGTCGAACTGGTCGATGCCGGCGCCGACGGAGAACACGACTTCGAGATTCGGCAGCAGCGCGGCCGGGTCGTCCGGCGGCTGCCAGGCGGCGAGGTAGCGGACGGCCGCGGCATCGCCGATGTCCGGCCAGATCCGGAACGGCAGATCGGGCGCGCGTTGCGCGAAGCGCGCAGCCCACTGCGCGCCGCGCACGGGGTCGGCCTTGTACAGGAAGCTCATCGTCGTGCCCCTCAGCCGAGCGCCTGGCTCACGATCGCGAACGCGCGCAGCGCCGGGTCGCCCACCGGCACGGCGCCGCGCGCCATCGCGACGACGGTATCGACGCGCGGCAGGCCGAGGCCCTCCAGCCAGTCGGACAGCCCGCTGTCGCTGGGCAAGTCGAGCCGCACGAACATCCCTTCGTTCAGCGCGAGCCAGTGGCTGATCAGCGCCTGCGCGCGCCGCGCATCCGGCGCGATCACCGGGCCGATCACATGGCCGCGGCCGAAGCGGCGGAACAGCGCGAAGCCGAGCAACTCGCCGTCGCGATCGAGCGCGATGCCGTTCGCGACGTCGAGCAGCGCGTCGGTCACCGCGCCGCGTTCGTAGCCGGCCGCACGCGTGGCGAGCGCGGCGAGGCGCGGCCCGTCGTTGGTGCCGAGCGGGCGCAGGCGCTCGCCGGGCGGCAGCGAGATCAGCGGCGGCCGGAACGCCGCGCCCTGGTGCTGGTCGATCGTATCGATCGGCTCGAATCCGAACGCCGCGTACAGCGGCTCGCGTTCCGGCATCGCATGCAGAAAGACAGTGCGCGTGCCGAAGCTGTCGAGCGCACGGGCGAGCAGCTCGCGGTCGATCCCGCCGCCCGCGCGCTCGGGCGACACGATCAGCATGCCGAGCGCCGCGTGCGCTTCGCCGAGACGCCAGCCGAGCGCGGTACCCACGACGCCGGTCTCGTCTTCGGCCACGAAGCCGCCGCCGAGCTGGAGCACGAAGCGCCAGTCCTCGAGCCGGTGCGGCCACTTGACCGCCTCCGACAGCCGATGGGCGGCGGGCAGGTCGCTTTCGGCGAACGGGCGATAGGTGAGCGTGCGGGAAGGGTTGAGGTCGGACACGCCGGACTCCGGATGGGTGGAAATGACGCATTCACTCTGCCAGCGCGGTCGCGGCGCGGATAGGACGATTCGCCTGTTTTCGGGCGCTGACGGGCGCGCCCGCGAGATCGACGCAAACCCGTTCGTTCGACGCGGACGAACGCGGCGATCGTGCCGGCGCGGCCGATCAATTCCACCACGCCTGCTGTGGGAACACCACTACGATCAATACACGGCGGCGCTGCCGCCTGCCGGAGGGCCGCACCGGCAGGCGAGCCCGCTGCGGCAGCACGGCGGCCACCGGCCGGCCCCGCTGCGCCGAGCCCGATCGCGCCGCAGATCGCACCGCAGATCGTGCTGCATGCGCCGGGCAACTTGCGGCGATTGTGCGTTTTGAGCGGCGCCGAACGATGCGCGAACGGTTTTTTGCCCTGATTCAATTTCGTTGAACCCAGCCCATCCCCGGCCCTGCCGGGGCTTCACACCGACAGGACGTCACCATGATCCAGTTTGAACCGAAGTACATCACCTTCGACTGCTACGGCACGCTGACCCATTTCCGGATGGCCGAGACGGCGCGCGAAATCTATGCGGACCGGCTGTCGCCGGCGACGATGGAGGCCTTCGTGCGCGCGTTCGCCGCCTACCGGCTCGACGAGGTGCTGGGCGCATGGAAGCCGTATCGCGACGTCGTCGTCAACGCGGTTCGCCGCACCTGCGCGCGGGTCGGTGTGCCGTTCGACGAAGCCGAGGCCGAGCTTTTCTATCATGCGGTGCCGACGTGGGGCCCGCACCCGGACGTGCCGGCCGGGCTGTCGCGGCTGGCGTCGAAGTACAAGCTGGTGATCCTGTCGAACGCGATGGACGAGCAGATCATGAGCAACGTCGACAAGCTCGGCGCGCCGTTCCATGCGGTGTTCACCGCGCAGCAGGCGCAATCGTACAAGCCGCGGATGCAGGGCTTCGAATACATGTTCGACAAGCTCGGCTGCAAGCCCGAGGACGTGCTGCACGTGTCGTCGAGCCTGCGCTACGACCTGATGACGGCCGAGGATCTCGGGATCAGGCACAAGGCCTTCGTGAACCGCGGCCACGAGCCGGGCACGCCGTTCTACAACTATTACGAAGTGTCGGACATCGGCCAGCTCGCGACGCAACTCGGGCTGTAAGCCGCCTGCGCCGGCGGATTGCCGATCGCCGCGACGGGACGGGACGGGACGCGGCCGCGATGCCGCCAGCGGGCATCGCGACCCGTCGCGCGTTCGATCAGCGCACGAAACAAGGGTAATTACCGATATTGAGCGGTTCAAGGGGCGGCGTTGCGGGCCGATATATGTACCGAACGGTTAATCTTTCGAGGCCCCGCATGAAGTTGTCCACCAAACTGCTGATGCTCGTCGCCGCGGCGCTGCTCGGCGTCGTCCTGCTCGCCGCGTTGTCGCTGCATACGCTGCGCGACGCGCTGATCGACAGCCGGCGCGACGAGATCGTCATTCTGCTGACCAAGGCCGAGCATCTGGTCGATTCGTATCGCGCGATGCAGACCAGCGGCACGCTCACGCAGGAGCAGGCGCAGCAGCAGGCCAAGGCCGCGCTGGCGGCGCTCAACGCGAATTCGAAGAGCTACTTCTGGGTCACGACGTCCGACGGCGTCAACCTGGTCCACCCGAACGCGAAATTCATCGGCACGCGCGCGAAAGGCAACCGCACGACCAGCGGCCTGACCGACAGCGAGGCGTACCGCGCGGGCATGGCGCAGTCGCATTTTGCGCTCGTCGACGTGCTGATCAAGCGCAGCCCCGACGCGGACCTGGAGCCGAAGCTGCAGGGCGTGGTCGCGATTCCGGACTGGGACTGGTGGATCGGCACGGGATTTTTCTACGACGACATCAACGCGGCGTTTGCGCGGCTCGCGATGGTGCTCGGGGCCGTCGCGCTCGTCATCGCCGCGGCGCTCGCGGCCATCGCATGGGGCGTGCTGCGCAGCGTCAGGCGCACGCTCGGCGGCGAGCCCGCGCATGCGACGCAGATCGCCGCCCGCATCGCCGCCGGCGAACTGGACGTGCAGTTCGATACGGCGCACGCCGCGCCCGGTAGCCTGCTCGTCGCGCTCGGCGACATGAAGGCGCGGCTGACCGACACCATCGCCGAAATCCAGACCACGACCCACTCGATCGCCACCGGCACCGGCGAGATCGCCCAAGGCAACCTGGATCTGTCGCAGCGCACGGAGCAGCAGGCCGCGTCGCTGCAGGAAACGGCCGCGAGCATGGAGCAGATGACGTCCACGGTCAAACAGAACGCGGACAACGCGCGCCAGGCGAATGCGCTCGTGGCCCAGGCGAAGGATGCGACCGAGCTCGGCGGCGCCGCCGTGCAGGCGGTCGTCGAAACGATGCGGCAGATTTCGGACGGATCGGTGCGGATCGCCGACATTACCGTCGTCATCGAAAGCATCGCGTTCCAGACCAACATTCTCGCGCTCAATGCCGCGGTGGAAGCCGCGCGGGCGGGTGAGGAGGGGCGCGGGTTCGCCGTCGTCGCATCGGAAGTCCGCTCGCTCGCGCAACGCAGCGCCGCGGCCGCGAAGGACATCAAGGGATTGATCGACGCGTCGGTCGAGCGGGCGGGCAGCGGCAGCCGGCTCGTCGAGACAGCCGGCGAGCGCATGACGGAGATCGTCCGGTCGATCGACCGGGTGGCCGGCATCATGGGCGAGATTTCGGCGGCATCGGCCGAGCAGAGCACCGGCATCGAACAGATCGGGCTGGCGGTCGCGCAAATGGACGAAGTCACCCAGCAGAACGCCGCGCTCGTCGAGCAGGCGGCTGCGGCCGCGTCGTCGCTAGACGAGCAGGCGGCGCGCCTGCGGGCCGCCGTATCGGTCTTCCGGCTCGCTGCGTGACGGCTTCGTGCCGCTCACTGCCCGCCAGCGCATCACCCCCGCCGCCTTCACGCCACGCCGGCACACGCCCGGCGTGCGCGCCGACATGCCGGTGATGTGCCGGTGACGGACGCGTCGCCGCCTGGCGGCGCGGTTTCTGACGGCTGCACTGGCCAGGTTTCCGGGCAGCCCCGTCATCCTTCCGCCTTCCCCCAAAGCCGTTCCGATCGAGCGGCATTCTTCTGAACTTTCCCGCGCGGCGCACCGTCGCGATCCCCATCGCCGACGCCCGTGCGGGCGGCGATCTGTCGCGACGCACCGCTCGTTTCGGCCGTCGTCGGCAGGCGCGCACGCATTCGACACAAACGTGTGGTTTGCGCGAGCCAAACGCGCGCCGGATGCCGAACGGGCAATTTTGTCGGCGCAATCTGCGGCGGCTGCGGCCTTACGATTTCCTGCATCGACACGGGTTCGGCAGCCGCCGCGACACGCCGCCGGGCACACGGCGACACGTGCGCGCACGCAGCTAATCATGCTGCGCAGGCCACCCAAAACGGTCGATTCGTATCGTGCGGGGCGCCCGAATCGCGACAAACCGCATTTTGGCGATGCTTAAATGAATTGCATGTGTACGACGTCGCGCCCGCCACCAGCAAGCGGGCGCGGCGGGACTGAACAACCACGCTGGACCCTTGGACCTACTTCCCACAGTCAGGAGCAGTTCGGATGAGCGACGATATCGACAATGGCGGCAAGGGCGGCATCACGCGCCGCGACATGATGAAGGTCATGGCGGCGGGCGGCATGATGGCCGCCGGCGCCGGCGGACTGCTGATGACCCCCGGCGCTGCATTCGCCGCGCCCGCGCCGAAGCGTGGCGGCAAGATCCGGGTCGCGAACGAAGCCGGCTCGACGGCCGATACGCTCGACCCGGCCAAGGGCTCGACGGGCGCGGACTACACGCGCTTCTTCATGTTCTACAGCGGCCTCACGCAGCTCGACGCGAGCCTCACGCCGCAGATGAACCTCGCCGAATCGCTGCAGACGACCGATGCGAAGACGTGGATCATCAAGCTGCGCAAGGGCGTCACGTTCCACGACGGCAAGCCGGTCGGCCCGGCCGACGTGGTGTTCTCGCTGATGCGCCACAAGAACGCGGCCACCGCGTCGAAGGTCAAGACGCTTGCCGAACAGTTCGCGGACGCGAAGGCGAGCGGCCCGGACGAAGTCACGCTCACGCTCACCAGCGCGAACGCGGACCTGCCGGTGATCCTCGCGACGCCGCAGCTCGTGATCGTCAAGGACGGCACGACCGACTTCTCGACCGGCATCGGCTGCGGCCCGTACAAGCTGAAGTCGTTCAAGCCGGGCGTGTCGACCATCGGCGTGCGCAACGACAGCTACTTCAAGCCGGGCAAGCCGTATCTCGACGAGATCGAGCTGATCGGCATCAGCGACAGCGCCGCGCGCCTGAACGCGCTGCTGTCGGGCGACGTGCACCTGATCAACGCGATCGACCCGCGCTCGACGCAGCGGGTCTCGTCGACGCCGGGCTACGCGCTGAAGGAGACCAAGTCGGGCCTCTATACCGACCTGATCATGCGCAGCGACAACCCGATCGTCTCGAGTCCCGATTTCGTCGAAGGGATGAAGTACCTGTTCGATCGCGAGCAGCTGCGCACGTCGGTGTTCCGCGGCTACTCGGTGATCGGCAACGACCAGCCGATTCCGCCGGGGCACCGCTACTTCAACGCGTCGCTGCCGCAGCGGGCGCACGATCCGGACAAGGCGAAGTTCCTGCTCCAGAAGGCGGGCGCGCTCGGCGCGACGTTGCCGCCGATCTATGCGACGTCCGACGCGAACGGGTCGATCGAGATGGCCGTGCTGCTGCAGCAGGCCGGCCAGAAGATCGGGCTGAACCTGCAGGTCAACCGCGCGTCGCCCGACGGCTACTGGTCGAACCACTGGATGAAGCACCCGCTCACCTTCGGCAACATCAACCCGCGCTCGAGCGCCGACGTGCTGTTCACGCAGTTCTTCAAGTCGGATGCGCCGTGGAACGAGTCGGGCTGGAAGAACGCGAAGTTCGACCAGTTGCTGCTCGCCGCGCGTTCGGAAACCGACGACGCGAAGCGCAAGCAGATGTACGGCGACATGCAGGTGATCGTGGCGCAGCAGGGCCGGGTCGGCATTCCGGCGTTCATCAGCTTCCTCGACGGCTACGACAAGCGGCTCGCGGGCCTCGGTTCGATCCCGACCGGGCCGATGATGGGCTTCACGTTCGCCGAGAACGTGTGGTGGAACGCATGACGTTGTGGCTGGCCGCCGTCGCGCGGCCGGTGCGGATCACCGCGCCGGCCACGCGCGGTTTTTTCGGGAGTGCCGCTCGATGAACCGAATTCTCATCGGCCTGATCGGCCGGCGCATCGCGGTCACCGCGCTGACGCTGCTGATCGTGTCCGCGATCATCTTCACGATCACGAACCTGCTGCCGGGCGACGCCGCGCAGGCCGCGCTCGGCCAGTCGGCGACGCCGGAGACGGTCGCCGCGCTGCGCCAGCAGTTCGGCCTCGACATGCCGGCGCACGTGCGTTACCTGCACTGGCTCGCGGGCCTCATGCACGGCGACTTCGGCCGCTCGTTTTCCGGCGACATGCCGGTGTCGGAGCTGATCGGCACACGTCTGCCGAAATCGCTCGCGCTCGCGGCGATCACGACCGCCGTGTCGGTGCCGATCGCGCTGCTGCTCGGCATCCTCGCGGCCGTCAAGCGCGAGTCGGCGGTCGATCGCGTGATCAGCCTCGGCACGCTGTCGCTCGTCGCGACGCCGGAATTCCTGATCGCGACGGTCGCCGTGCTCGTGTTCGCGGTGAAGCTGCGCTGGCTGTCCGCGCTGTCGTACGGCGGCCCGATCGAAAGCCTGCACGACTTCCTGCGCGCGTACGCGATGCCGGTGCTGACGCTGTGCGCGGTCGTGATCGCGCAGATGGCGCGCATGACGCGCGCCGCGGTGATCGAGCAGTTGAGCGCGTCGTATGTCGAGATGGCTGTGCTCAAGGGCGCGAGCCCCGCACGCGTCGTACTGCGCCATGCGTTGCCGAACGCGATCGGCCCGATCGCCAATGCGATCGCGCTGAGCCTGTCGTATCTGCTCGGCGGCGTGATCGTCGTCGAGACGATCTTCAACTATCCGGGCCTGGCGAGCCTGATGGTCGACGCCGTCAGCAACCGCGATTTCCCGCTGGTCCAGGCGTGCACGCTGATCTTCTGCGTCGCGTACCTGACGCTCGTGCTGTTCGCCGACCTGTGCTCGATCGTGTCGAACCCGCGACTGCGCACCTGAGTGTTTCGTCTTCCTTCCGAGATGCCGCCCATGCAACCGATCGAACCCGTTCAACGCAGCAGCGCGCTGCCGCCATCCGGCGACCCGCCCCTGGGGCGGGGCAGCGTGCCGCCTGCCGCGCCCGCCCCCGACCAGCCGCGCAAGCGCCGTGCCGTGCGCATCGCCTTGACGACCGGCGGCCGCGTCGGCCTGTCGATGGTCGGCCTGATGCTGTTCGTCGCGGTGTTCGCACCGCTGCTCGCGCCGCACGAAGTCGGCACGATCGTCACGCCGGACGTGTTCGCGCCGTTCAGCGCGAAGCTGCCGTTCGGTTCGGACTTCCTCGGCCGCGACATGTTGAGCCGGATCCTGTACGGCACGCGCCTCACCGTGCTGCTCGCGCTCGCCGCGGTGCTGCTCGCCGCGGCGACCGGCACGACGCTCGGGCTGCTCGCGACGGTCTCCGGCCGCGCGGTGGACGAGACGATGAGCCGGCTGCTCGACGCGCTCACGTCGATTCCGTCGAAGATGTTCGCGCTGATGTTCGTCGCCGCGTTCGGCTCGTCGCTGCCGCTGCTGGTGCTCACCGCCGCGGTCAGCTACATGCCGGGCTCGTACCGGATCGCGCGTGCGCTGGCCATCAACATCAGCACGCTCGAATTCGTGCAGGTGGCGAAGGCGCGCGGTGAAAGCGCGCTGTACATCGCGTGCGTCGAGATGCTGCCCAACATGATCCATCCGATGCTGGCGGACACCGGGCTGCGCTTCACGTTCGTCGTGCTGCTGCTGAGCGGCCTGAGCTTTCTCGGGCTCGGCGTGCAGCCGCCGTATGCGGATCTCGGTTCGCTCGTGCGCGAGAACATCGCGAGCCTCGGCGACGGTTCGGCCGTCGCGATCATGCCCGCGGTCGCGATCGCGATCCTGACGGTGGGCGTCAACCTGTTGATCGACGGCCTGCCGCATCGCGGCCGCCGCAAGGGCGCGGCTGCCGCCGCGGGAGAACACTGATGCGAGATGAATCGACTCCGGAATCGACTCCGCTCGTCGAGGTGCGCGGGCTGCGCGTGGTCGGCGGCCGCCCGGGCGGCGCGGAAACGACGATCGTCCACGACGTCGACTTCGACATCGGGCGCGGCGAGGTGCTCGCGCTGATCGGCGAATCGGGCTCCGGCAAGACGACGATCGCGCTGTCGCTGATGGGCCATGCACGCGCCGGCTGCCGGATCGCCGGCGGCTCTGTGAAGCTCGGCGGCACGGACGTGTGCACGCTGTCCGCGCAGGCACTGACCGCGCTGCGCGGCCGCAAGGTCGCGTATATCGCGCAGAGCGCGGCCGCCGCGTTCAATCCGTCGCGCACGATTCTCGACCAGGTGATCGAGAGCGCGCTGATCCACAAGACGATGACGAAGCGCGATGCGCAGGCGAAGGCGGTCGAGCTGTTCCGCGCACTCGCGCTGCCGGAGCCGGAGACGATCGGCAAGCGCTATCCGCACCAGGTGTCGGGCGGGCAGTTGCAGCGGCTGATGGCCGCGATGGCGCTGATCACCGATCCGGAGCTCGTGATCCTCGACGAGCCGACCACCGCGCTCGACGTGACCACGCAGATCGACGTGCTGCAGGCGTTCAAGAGTGTGATCCGGCGCTGCGGGATGAGTGCGGTGTACGTGTCGCACGACCTGGCCGTGGTCGCGCAGATGGCCGATCGCATCGTCGTGCTGAGCGACGGCGTGATCCGCGAGACGGGCGGCACCGAGCAGATCCTGCATGCGCCCGCACATCCGTACACGCAGAGCCTGATCGCGGCGGTGACGCCGACCGACGCCGAACGCGCTGCGAAAGCGGCGCCCGCCGCGCCGGCGCCGCTGCTCGACGTGCGCGGCGCGGTCGCCGGCTACGGCGGCCGGACCGCGAAGGGCTGGCCCGCGAAGCTGATCCTGCATGAAGTCGACCTGCGCATCGGGCGCGGGCAGACGGTCGGCGTGATCGGCGAGTCGGGCTCCGGCAAGACGACGCTCGCGAAGGTGATCGCGGGCCTCGTGCCGGCGACCGCCGGGCAGATCCTGCTCGACGGCGAGCCGCTCGCGCTCGATATCGGCAAGCGCTCGAAGGAGCAGCATCGCCGCGTGCAGATCGTGTTCCAGAACGCCGATACCGCGCTCAACCCCGTGCATACCGTCGAGCGCACGCTGGCGCGGCCGCTCGCGTTCTATCACGGGATTCGCGGTGCGCGGGCGCGGCAGCGCGTCGCGGAACTGCTCGAACTCGTGCGGCTGCCGCAGGCGGTGGCCGGGCGGCGCACCGGAGAATTGTCCGGCGGGCAGAAGCAGCGCGTGAACCTCGCGCGTGCACTCGCGGCCGAGCCCGACCTGATCCTGTGCGACGAAGTCACGTCGGCACTCGACACCGTGGTGGGCGCCGCGATCATGGACCTGCTGCGCGACCTGCAGGCGAAGCTCGGCGTGTCGTACGTGTTCATCACGCACGACATCGCGAAGGTGCGCGCGATCAGCGACGACATCGTCGTGCTGTACGCGGGCCGTCGCGTCGAGACCGGCAGCCGCGACGCGCTGTGCGCGCCGCCGTATCACCCGTATTCCCACTTGCTCGTGTCGTCCGCGCCGGAGTTGCGCGCGGGCTGGCTCGACGATGCGGCCGAGCGTTGCCACCGGCCGCTGGTGCCGATCGGCGAGCGCGAGCACGAGGCCGAGCTGTGTCCGTTCCTGTCGCGCTGCGCGATGCGCGTGGACGGCGTGTGCAACCGCACGGCCCCGTCGCTGCGCACGCTCGGCAACGGCGCGCAGGTGCTGTGCCATCGCAGCGAGGACGATCTCGCGCGGTTCCAGGCGGAGCCGGTGCCGGCAGGCGGCGCGACGATGCAGCCGGTCCGGCTGTAATGCGCGCCGTCGTTCGTTCATCGCGCCTGCCCGCGCCGACGATCGACGTTGCGCATAGTGTGCTGCGGCAGGCGCGCAAAACGGCAAATTGCGCGCGTGGCGTGCGCGAATACGCGGCAACTGCGCTTTTTGATGGTGATTAAATGATTCTCATTGGACGGTCGCCGATCGTCGTCGCCGGAATGCTCGAGAAGAATCGATGAAACTGGAATCGTACTGGCTGGATACCCGTCCCGCGTTTCGCGCCGGCAGCGAAGGGCCGGTCGAAGGGCGCGCGGACGTGGTCGTGATCGGCGGCGGCTTCACCGGATTGTCGGCGGCGCTCGCGCTCGCGCAGCGCGGCGTGTCGGTGGTCGTGCTCGAAGCCGCGCAGATCGCCGGCGAAGCATCGGGCCGCAACGGTGGCCAGTGCAATACCGGCGTCGCGCAGGACTATGCGTCGCTGGCCGCACGCATCGGCGCAGCGCAAGCGAAGCACTTCTATCGCGCTTACGAAAGCGCGGTGAAGAGCGTCGAGACGATCGTGACCGAACAGGCGATCGACTGCGATTTCCGGCGCGCGGGCAAGCTGAAGCTCGCCGCGAAGCCGCAGCATTTCGCCGGACTCGAAAAGACCTTCAACGCATTGCGGCGCGACGTCGATCCGGACATCGAACTGATCGAGCCGTCGCGCATCCGCGATGAAATCGCGTCCGACGGCTTTTACGGTGGGCTCCTGCAGCGCAACGGCGCGCAGATGCACATGGGCAAGTTCGGCGTCGGGCTCGCGCAGGCGGCCGTGCGCGCCGGCGCCCGCATCTACGAGCACGCGGCCGTCACGCAGCTCGACCGGCTCGACGGCGAGCGCCACCGGATCACCTGCGCCCGCGGCACGATCGTCGCCGATCGCGTGCTGGTCGCGACGGGCGCATCGCAGCACGGGCCGTTCGCGTGGTTCCGGCGGCGCATCGCGCCGGTCGGCAGCTTCATCGTCGTGACCGAGCCGCTGCCCGATGCGCAGTTGAACCGGCTGTTTCCGCATCGCCGAGCATACGTGACGTCGCGCCAGATCGGCAACTACTTCCGCGTGACGCCCGACAACCGGCTGCTGTTCGGCGGCCGCGCGCGCTTCGCGATGTCAAGCCCGCGCTCCGATGCAAAAAGCGGCGACATCCTGCGTGCGGGCATGGCCGGCTATTTCCCGGAACTGGCGAACGTGCGGCTCGACTACTGCTGGGGCGGGCTCGTCGACATCACCGCCGATCGCCTGCCGCGCGCGGGCCAGCATGACGGGCTCTATTACTCGATGGGCTACAGCGGCCACGGTGTGCAGATGTCGGTGCACATGGGCCGCGTGATGGCCGACGTGCTGTATGGCGCGGCCGCGTCGAACCCGTGGCGCGAGCTCGACTGGCCGGCGATACCGGGCCATTTCGGGCACGCGTGGTTCCTGCCGGTCGTCGGCGCGTATTACCGGATGCAGGATTTCCTGCATTGAAGCGAGCGCCGGGAGAATTCGATATGACAGTGCAATTCATTGGCTCGGTTGGCTCCGCCGGCTCGCTGCGTGTCGCGCAACCCGTGTCGCCGGCGATCGGCGACGTGCTGCGCACGATCGACGCGTCGTTCGCGCAGCCGCTGAACCTGGACACGCTCGCGGCGGTGGCCGGGTTGAGCGTGTCGCGTTTCACCGCGCGCTTTCGCAGCGAAACCGGGCTGTCGCCGCACCGCTATCTGTGTCTCGTGCGCGTGCGACGGGCGCAGGACCTGTTGCGCGCCGGTCTCGCGCCGTCGGTCGTCGCGACCGACGTCGGCTTCTTCGACCAGAGCCATCTGTGCCGGCATTTCCGGCGTGCGCTAGGAATCACGCCGCGCGATTACGTGGTCGCCCGCACGGGCGGCGCGCCGATGCGAGTGCCATCGGCGCGCCTGCACAGCGAACGCCGCGATGCATCGTGTCACGCGGCATAAGCATGGGCAGGGACGACGTGCCCCGCTGAGGACGTCCGGCAGAAGCGCCGGCGAACGACGATTTCCGATATCGCGTGACCGCTTTCGAACGAATCCGTCACGCACTGCACAGGAGCAGAAATGACCGCAGTTTTCGTGTTGCACCGGGCCGACGGCGCACCGTATTCCACCGCGTTCCGCAAAGCGGCGTTCGGCGCGGGCGATCCGTTCGCGTCGCATCGCGAGATCGCGTGGGAAGGCCCCGACGCGATGGCCGCGGGGCGCATCGGCTTCGTCGGCGAACTGGACGTGGCGAGCTTTCCGCACATCGAAACCCTCGTCGTCGTCCAGGGCGAGCTGACGCTCGACGCGGACGGGGCCGCCCCGCTGGTGGTCGGCCCGGGGCAGGGCGCCGTCATCGGCGGCGGCACGGCGCTGCGCATCGCCGCGCAATCGCCGGTGCTGCTGATGTTCTGCGCGGCAGCGTGCGCGCAACCGACGAAGCGCGGCGTCTTCGCGCTGCACGCGGACGCGAACTTCAAGCCGTCCGCCACGCTGCCGGCCGAGGTGCTGCTCGGCCCCCCGCCGCAATGCCGCAGCGACAACGTGTTCACCGACGACGGCGCCGGGTACTGCGCGGGCACCTGGGATTCGACGCCGTATCACCGGATCGTGCGGCCGCATCGCGCGAACGAGTTCATGTTCCTGCTGGACGGCGGCGTCCGGTTCGCGGCGCCCGACGGCAGCGTGCAGTCGCTCGGCACCGGCGACGCGCTGTTCGTGCCGCGCGGCGCGTCGATCGGGTGGGAAAGCAGCGAACGCGTGGCGAAGTTCTACGTGATGCAGAACGTCAAACCCTCCACCGAATGAGAGTGAGCATGTCCCCTCCGCTGCGCCATATCGAAACCTTGTCCACGCCGCCGGCCGCGGCCGACGTCGTCGTGATCGGCGGCGGCATCATCGGCGTGTTCACCGCCTACTACCTGGCCCGCCGCGGCATATCGGTCGCGCTCGTCGAGAAGGGGCGCATCGGCGCCGAACAGTCGAGCCGCAACTGGGGCTGGTGCCGCCAGCAGAATCGCGACGAACGCGAGTTGCCGATGGCCAGCAAGAGCATCGACCTGTGGGAGCGATTCGCGGCCGAATCCGGCGAAGACACCGGCTTTCATCGCTGCGGGCTGCTGTATCTCAGCAATGACGAAGCCGAATTGTCCCGCTGGGCGAGCTGGGGCGAATTCGCGAAGACGGCAGGCGTGACCACCTACATGCTCGACAGCAAGCAGGCCGCCGAGCGCGGTCGGGCGACCGGGCGGCAGTGGAAGGGCGGCGTATTCTCGCCGACCGACGGCACGGCCGATCCGGGCAAGGCCGCGCCGGCCGTGGCCGCCGCGCTGATGAAGCTGGGCGGCAGTGTCCACCAGCACTGCGCGGCGCGCGGCATCGAACTCGAAGGCGGTCGCGTCGCGGGCGTCGTCACCGAGGCCGGCGTCATCAAGACGCGCACGGTCGTGATGGCCGGCGGCGCATGGGCGTCGTCGTTCTGCCGCCAGCTCGGCATCCGGTTTCCGCAGGCGTCGATCCGTCAGTCGATCCTGAGCGTGTCGCCGGTCGAAACACCGCTGCCCGATGCGATGTACACGTCCGGCGTGTCCATCACGCGCCGCAGCGACGGACGCTACGCATTGGCGATCAGCGGCCGTGCGCGCGTGGACCTGACGCCGCAGTTTCTGCGCTTCGCGCCGCAATTCGTGCCGATGTTCGCGAAACGCTGGCGCAACCTGGCGCCGGGCGGCCTCGAAGGCGTGCGCGGCGGGCATGAAACGCTGAAGCGCTGGCGCCTCGACGCGCCGACGCCGATGGAAGCCGTGCGCATTCTCGATCCGAAGCCCGACATGCCGACGGTTTCGGAAACGTACCGCCGCGCGGCCGAACTGTTGCCCGAACTGCGCGAAGCGAAGATCACGCACGCGTGGGCCGGGTTCGTCGACAGCACGCCGGACGGCGTGCCGGGCATCGGCGAAGTGCCGGGCGTACCGGGCCTGATTCTCGCGGCGGGTTTTTCGGGTCACGGCTTCGGGATCGGCCCGGGCGCCGGGCACCTGATCGCCGATCTGGCGTCCGGTGCGCAACCGTTCGTGGACCCGACGCCGTACCGGCCCGGCCGGTTCAGCGAATCCGCGTGGGGCAAGGTCGCCGATTTCTGATGCAACGCCGTCACATGGATGAGAGGCCGCCTGTATCCGACGCGCATCGAGCCGGGCCGCCCGCAAGCGGCCGGATCGGTGCGGTGAACGTTCGCCGGCCCGGCAGTGCGATGCGACAGCTTGGGAGTGCCTGATGCGTTTCAGTTCGTACTGGCTCGATACGTCGGAGCCATTCGTGAGCCAATCGCCGGAGTTGCCCGACGGCAGCTGCGACGTGCTGGTGGTGGGCGGCGGGATCACCGGTTCGGCCGCCGCGCTGGCCTTGGCCAAGAAAGGCGCGCGCGTGATCGTCTGCGAGGCGGGCACTGTCGGCCAGGCGGCGTCGGGCCGCAACGGCGGTATGTGCAACAACGGCTTCGCGCAGGATTATGCATCGCTGTCGCAGCGCCTCGGCACGGAACTGGCGAACCGGCTCTATCTCGCGTTCGACGCGGGCGTCGACACGGTCGAGCGGCTCGTGAGGGAAGAGTCGATCGATTGCAATTTCGCCCGTACCGGCAAGCTGAAGCTCGCGGCGAAACCCGAGCACTACGACAAGCTCGCGCGCAGCCACGCATTGCTCGCGACGAGCGTGGACCCCGACACGCGCCTCGTGACGAAGGCCGAGCTGCGTGACGAGATCGGCTCGGATCGTTATCACGGCGGGCTGCTGTTCGGCAAGAGCGCGGGGATGCATGTCGGCCGATATGTGCGCGGCCTGGCGCGCGCGGCCCAGGCGCGCGGCGCGCACATCGTCGAGCAGGCGCCGGTGCTGGGACTGAAGCGGCAAACGGGCGGCGCGTATGCGGTCCGCACGCCGCGCGGCGAGATTCGTGCGCGCCAGGTGCTGCTCGCGAGCGGCATTTCGCACGTCGGGCCGTTCGGCTGGATTCGCCGCCGGGTCGTGCCCGTGGGCGCATTCATCATCGTCACCGAGCCGTTGCCGCGCGAGCTGCTCGACCGCCTGCTGCCGACGCGCCGGATGGCCACCGACACGAAGAACTTCGTCAACTTCTTCCGTACGACGCCCGACGGCCGTCTGCTGTTCGGCGGGCGTGCGCGGTTCGCCACGTCGAACCCGCGTTCGGACGAAAAGAGCGGCGCGATCCTGCGGCATCAACTGGCCGCCGTGTTTCCCGAGCTGGCCAGCGTGCGCATCGACTATTGCTGGGGCGGGATGGTCGACATGACGGCCAACCGGCTGCCGCGCGCGGGCGAGCGGGACGGCGTTTACTACTCGATGGGCTATAGCGGCCACGGTACGCACATGGCTACGCTGATAGGCACGCTGATGGCGGAAATCATGGACGGGCGCGCGGAGCTCAACCCGTGGCGAGGCTTCGACTGGCCGGCCATTCCCGGGCATTTCGGCAAACCGTGGTTCCTGCCGTTCGTCGGTGCCTGGTATCGACTCAAGGACACCTTGCAATGAATTCACCTGTTGTTCACCTGATGCAAGCCGGCCGGCTCGATCGCTTCTTCATCGACGGCGACTGGGTGTTGCCCGATGGAAGTGACCGGTTCGCGGTCGTCAGCCCGTCCACCGAAGACACGCTGGGCGAGATCCCGCTCGGCAGCGCGCGCGACGCCGACCGCGCGGTGCAGGCCGCGCGCCGCGCGTTCGAGCGCTGGTCCGCGACGTCACCGCAGGAACGCGCCGCGCTGCTCGACCGTGTGCATGCATTGATGCTCGAGCGCGCCGAGTTGTTCGCCACGGCGCTCGCGATGGAAATGGGCGCGCCGATCGGCTATGCCCGCGGCGCGCACGTCCCGCTCGCGGCCGAACATGTCCGCGTCGCACGCGACAACCTCGCGAACTACGCGTTCGTCAGGCAGCGCGGCACGACCGCGGTCGTGCGCGAGCCGATCGGCGTATGCGCGCTGATCACGCCGTGGAACTGGCCGATCTACCAGATCACCGCGAAGGTCGGGCCCGCGCTTGCGGCCGGCTGTACGGTCGTGCTGAAGCCGAGCGAGCTGTCGCCGCTCAGCGCGCTGCTGTTCGCGGAAGTCATCGCCGATGCGGGCGCGCCCGCCGGCGTATTCAACCTCGTGAGCGGCAGCGGCGACACGGTGGGCGCCGCGCTGTCGTCGCACCCGGAGGTCGACATGGTGTCGATCACCGGATCGACGCGTGCCGGCGTGCTCGTCGCGCAGGCGGCGGCGCCGACCGTCAAGCGCGTCGCGCAGGAGCTCGGCGGCAAATCGCCGAATATCGTGTTGCCGGATGCGGACCTGTCGCGTGCGATCCCGCCGGGCGTGGCCGCCGCGTTCCGCAACATGGGGCAGTCGTGCAGCGCGCCGACCCGCATGATCGTGCCGCGCAACGTGCTCGACGCGGTCGAGGAGTTGGCTGCTGCTGCGGCGCGCACGCTCGTCGTCGGCGATCCGTTCGCCGAGGCCACGACGCACGGGCCGCTCGCCAACCGCGCGCAGTTCGGGCGGGTTGCGCAGATGATCGACGCGGGCATCGACGAACGCGCGAAGCTGATCGCCGGCGGCCCCGGCCGGCCCGCGGGGCTCGCGCGCGGCTTTTACGCGCAGCCGACGATTTTCTCCGACGTGCGCACCGACATGACGATCGCGCAGCAGGAGATCTTCGGCCCGGTGCTCGCGATCCTGCCGTACGACACCGTCGACGAAGCGGTCGCGATCGCGAACGACACGGTCTACGGGCTCGGCGCGCACGTGCAGGGCACCGACAAGGCGCAGGCCCGCGCGGTGGCCGCCCGCATCCGGGCGGGGCAGGTGCATCTGAACTACCCGGCATGGGATCCCCAGGCGCCGTTCGGCGGCTACAAGCAGTCGGGCAACGGCCGCGAGTACGGGATCGAAGGGATGGAGGAGTATATGGAGATCAAGTCGATCGTCGGCTTTTACGACTGACACGCCCGCCGCGCGCGATCGCGCCGGCAGTACGGCTGAACCCTTTTACTTTCCGCAGGTGCCGAAATTGGAACTGGATAACCCCGTCATTCCCGACCCGTTGCTGCAAGCGCATCACGCGCACTGGGCGAAGCTGCGCCGCGACCTGCATGCGCATCCCGAGTTGCGATTCGAAGAACACCGGACGGCCGATGTCGTCGCGAGCGAGCTCGAAGCGCTCGGCTATGCGGTGTCGCGCGGGCTGGGCGGCACGGGCGTCGTCGCGAGCCTGCCCGGCGCCGATCCGGCGCGCGGGATCGTGCTGCGCGCCGACCTGGACGCGTTGCCGATCCACGAGGCCAACGATTTTGCGCATGCGTCCTGTACGCACGGGATCATGCACGCGTGCGGCCATGACGGTCACACGGTGATGCTGCTCGGCGCCGCGCGCGTGCTGAAGGCGCTGCCGCAGTTGCCCGGCAGCGTTCACCTGGTGTTCCAGCCGGGCGAAGAGGGCGGCGCGGGCGCGCGCCGGATGATCGAGGACGGGCTGTTCGACCAGTTCCCGACGGAGGCGGTATTCGGCATGCACAACTGGCCCGGGCTGCCGGCCGGGCATTTCGGGTTGCGCACCGGGCCGATCATGGCGGCCGGCTCGCGCTTCAGGATCACGGTGACGGGCAAGGGCGCGCACGCGGCGCAGCCGCACCTGGGCATCGATCCCGTGCCGCTTGCGTGCTCGATGGTGCTGCAGTGCCAGACGATCGCCGCGCGGCACAAGGATCCGGTCGATCCCGCGGTGATTTCCGTGTGCATGTTTCATGCGGGCACCACGGACAACGTGATTCCCGACACCGCCGAGCTGCGCGGCACGATCCGCACGCTGTCGTCGGCGTTGCAGCAGCAGTTGCAGCGCGACGTCCGGCTCATGTGCGAGGCGCTGGCGAGTGCCTATGGCGCGCAGGTCGACGTGGAGTTTTTCCAGTATTACCCGGCGACGGTCAACACGCCGGCCGAGACCGCGCTGTGCGAGACGGTGATTCGTGACACGTTCGGCGACGCACGCGTGGCCCGCGACGTGCCGCCGAACATGACGTCCGAAGATTTCGGCTTCATGCTCGAAGAACGACCGGGCGCCTACGTGTTGATCGGCAACGCGCGCGACGGCGCGGACACGCCGGCGCTGCATCACCCGAAATACGATTTCAACGACGACATCATTCCGGCCGGCGTGCGGTACTGGGTTGCGCTGGCGCAGCATTACTTCGCGCGATCGCGATGACGCGCGCAGCCGGCATTGAAGTCGGGCCGTGGCTCACGACGACACTTTTGTAACGACTGCTTGAAGAAACAGGACACCGAAATGAACGATTCCGACACGATGCCGGCGCTTCGCTACCGGCGCTTCACCGCCGCGGACGTCCCCGCCGCCCATGCCCTTACCGTCGCGCTTCGCTGGCCGTTCAGGGCGGAAGACTGGCAGTTTTCCGCGGACACGTCGACCGCGTTCGCGGCCGAGGAAAACGGCGTGGTGATCGGCACGGCGATGTGCTGGAAGTACGGTGCCGATCGCGCCTCGATCGGGCATGTGATCGTGTCCGACGCGCATCAGGGGCGAGGCATCGGCCGCAAGCTGATGGAGATGCTCCTCGACGAGCTGGGGCCGCGCATCACGTTTCTGCATGCGACGCCGGCCGGCCGGCCGCTCTATGAAAAGCTCGGCTTCACCGTGTGCGGATCGCTGGGCCAGTATCAGGGGAACGTGGTGCGGCCGGCCGACGTGGCCCTGCCCGATGGCGTGCGGCTGCGTGCCGGATCGCCGGCCGACTGGCCGCGCCTCGTCGAACTGGACGCGCGCGCGTCCGGCCTCCAGCGCGATGAGTTGATGGCCGCGCTGTTCCAGCGCGGTGAAAGCGTCGTGCTCGAACGCGATGGCGAGGTGGTCGGATTTTCGGTGCTGCGGCGCTTCGGTCGCGGCGACGTGATCGGCCCGGTGGCCGCACCGCGCGCAAGCGACGATGCGTATGCGAAGGCGCTCATCAGTCATTGGCTGACGCAACGGGAAGGCGAATTCGTCCGCATCGACGTGCCGGACGGCACCCGTTTGCCGGACTGGCTGGCCGAACAGGGTCTGGCGCGGGTCGATACGTGTTCGAAGATGGTGCGCAACGCGCCGGCTACAGCGCACGAAGGGCCGGCCGACCCGGCCTTCGGACAGTACGCGCTCGTCAGCCAGGCGATGCTGTAGCCTGCGGCGACGCCCGCGGGATTGCCTCGCACGGTCGGTGAGCCCGGCCGCGCCGGGATCGCGCAGATGGCCGGCTACCAGATTCGCGACCCACTCGCGTCGAACGAACTCGTCCTCGCGCTGGCGAAGCATGTGCCCGAAGATCGCGGCCACACCATCTGCTATCTGAGCCGGCAACCCCTGCCGACGCGCATCCGGATCTTCGTCGATTTCATGACCGGGCAGATTCGCGCGCTCGACCTGAACTGCATGACGCAGTTCAACCGGAATCTCACGGTTGCTTCATCGACGGGATCGGCTGCTTGAAGCATGAAGGGCCAGTGCGGTGCGCAAAGCCGCCTGCCGAACGATCGGTGCCGGTGTTTTAATGAATTGGCGGTTTATTCAATGTCGCGCAATTGAAGTCGAGCCAAAATCGGTTGAAATTAATAACGAATCAGGCTTTTGATCAAAATTAAAAAACTATCAATAAGGAACGTTTATTTTTCCGGTTTTTTGCGGATAAGGTTCGGTTCGGTGAAAGTGATTTGTCAGAAAGCGCGGCGATTGATCATCGCGTGCCGCGGTTTCACAGGGTTGCCGCTTTTGCCGATCAGTGTGCGCGACGACGTGTCGACAGGAACCCCTGCCGGGGATCTTGCGGCAGGCCCGATATGCGCATATCCGTTCCGACATCAATGTCATGAGGGCGCATGAACAAGATCATCCGCAAATACGTTGCTTCCGTGATGCCATGCACATTGACCGGCGTGGCACTGCTGGTCGCGGCGGCCGGTGCGCACGCGCACGGCCGCTTGACCGAACCGCCTTCGCGCATCGTGCTGTGCACGCAAGGGCAGAATCCGAACTGCCCCGTCGACGCCTGGCATGCGAACGCGATGGAGAACGGCAAGTTCTTCCCCGCGACGCAAAGCGGCCTGTCCGATCCGTTCGCGCCGGCCGACGCGAAGAATGCCGCACCGCCGCCCGACGGCGAAATCGCCGGCGCCAGCACGAATGGCCCGCTGCCCGTGCTGAACGAGCAGTCGCCGAGCCGCTGGCAGAAGATCCCGCTGCGGCCGGGCGCGTTGCAGAATTTCAAATGGGAATTCAGCGCCGTGCACAAGACGCGTCGCTGGAACTACTTCATTACCCGCGCCGACTGGAACCCGTCGCAAAAGCTCACGCGCGCGCAGTTCGAGCCCACGCCGTTCTGCACGATCCAGAATCCCGGCCAGCCATACTGGGACCCGAACGCGAACCTGGTGCCACAGCAGCCGACCATTCACCAGTGCCGGTTGCCGATGCGTAGCGGTTACCACGTCATCCTGGCGGTCTGGGAAGTCGCCGATACGGCGATGGCGTTCTATCAGGTCGTCGACGCGACGTTCACCAACGGCGATACGACTCGCAGCCCGTTCTGATATTGCCGCGACATGACGCGCCCGGCGATGGCCGGGGCGTCATGAATACCGGCGCAGCTTGCGCAAGCGCGCCACGAATGCCTCTCTTGCCACCCGCGCGATCCCGTCGTGCGGCGGATCGCATCGCCTGCATTTCGTCTATTTGAACAATCAGCCAGATGGCTGCGCGATATCTGTTTGAATTATCGAATGGCGACAATTGCAAAAGGGTAATGCAATCGCTTGAATATTTCAGGTTTCGATATTGGCGAAAATAATCGATTCCAGGGTTGCTGCCTGATGATTATGTAGTATAACAAAGCGAAGCGATGGCTCGGGAGTGAAGCATCACTACATCGGGGCGCGAAATATCGGTATCGCCACATTGCGGCAGATCCGTCATCTCAGGTTGCCGTGACAACTTCACGATATCGCTTGCATCGCGCGGTCCATGAACCCGATGCGCCGCCGCTGGCAGTTGCGTGGCGGTGAAAGGTCGAGATCCATCACCGGAGGGACGCCGCGATTTGATCCGATCGCGATGTTTATTTGGCAATCCATATCAAGTGTCCCGACGCTGGCTGTCCATGCTGTGTGGCGGGTTTCCATTTCCCGTTACGCCCGTGTGGGCGAAATGCGTCTCCCTGAAATATTCCCCGGCACGAATGGCGTGCACGTCAGGTGCCGGTCATGCGTAAAACGAGACGAGGGCATGAGAATGAAAATGAAGCGCAACCCAGACACTGGAATCATGAAGCGATCGACCGTGAGGGGCGCGCTGGCGCTTCTGCTGGCATGGTCGTCTTTCGGCACCGGCGCGGCCGCGGCGGGCGGGGCGGGTACCGGCACGGCGCCGGCATTCGTTTACAGCCCGTACAAGGACGCGACGATTTCGATGAACTGGAACACGAACGTCATCTCGACGAACGTCACGGGTCAGTTGAGCCCGGTGCTGTCGGTGCTGCCACCCGGCGTGCGGACGCTGACGCTCGCGTTCGCGACCGGTGAATGCGGCAGCGAGAACTGGGCGGGCGTCGACGGCGGCGCGATGGCGGCTGCCAACGTGCCGCTCTTCACTGCGGCCAACGTGAATTACGTGATTTCCACCGGCGGCGCGGCCGGCATGTTCTCGTGCGGGACGGATGCGGGCATGGCGGCCTTCATCGACCGCTATGCATCGAGCAACCTGATCGGGATCGACTTCGATATCGAGGGCGGCCAGACGCAACAGGTGATCAACGATCTCGTCCGGCGCGTGGCAGTCGCCCAGCAGAAATATCCCGGCCTGCGTTTCAGCTTTACGTTGGCGACACTGGCCCCTTCGCAGCCGGGCGCGACCACGGCCAGCTCCTGGGGCGCCAGCGCTCCCGACAGCTTCAACGTGTATGGCGACTGGGTCATGCAGGCGATCCAGGCGGCCGGCCTGAAGAACTACACCATCGACCTGATGACGATGGACTACGGGTCGGCCGGGGCGGGGAACTGCGTGGTCGCGAACGGCACCTGCCAGATGGGCCAGTCGGCGATCCAGGCGGCGATGAACCTGCACGATCGCTGGGGCGTACCGTACAGCCAGATCGAGCTGACGCCGATGATCGGCGGCAACGATGTGGTCGGCGAAACCTTTACGCCGGCAGATGCGGACACGGTTGCGCAGTTCGTGAAACAGAATGGTCTCGCGGGTGTCCACTTCTGGTCGTTCGACCGTGACGTCGATTGTCCGCCCGGCGCCGCATCGTCGACGTGCAATTCGATCGGCGGTGTCGGGACGCTCGGTTATACGAACCGGTTTGCCAACGGCCTCGCGCCCGGCAAGTGAACGCAGCCGGGCTGGAAGGAGACCATGCGGGCGCCCGTGTCATGGCGACGAAGTTTCGCATGGTTTCCGGCTCTCGCGATCGGCTACCGGCGGCATCGCCGAGTGCAGGCGTTGAACCGCCGTTGCCGCCCGAATGCGCGCTGAACCGCAGGATCGCGGCCGCCGTGACGACAAAATTCGACAAATCGGAACAGATGGGCGGGGTGTTCCCGCCTACCATCCGCACGTACCTCGCGCATTCCCGTACCGATGCCGCATCGGTCGCGACATCGCCCGCATCGCGCTGCACGCGTCTTCCTCGCACCGCCGCATCCTGACAAGCCGCCAACAGAGCAAAGGATTCGCCATGTCCGCAAGATCGTTCGCTTCATTCGTGCTGATGCTGCTGCTCGCGGCATGCGGCGGCGACTCCGATTCGTCCGTGCCCGGCAGCGCGTTCGCTGCCGCCTCGGCGCCTGCGTCGCAGGTCGCCACGTGGAAACCGCTCGTGCCCGGCACGAGCTGGCAATGGCAGATCGACGGCAACCGGATCAACGAGACGGTGCTGGACGGCGTGAACAACCCGCGCAAGATGTTCGACGTCGACATGGAGCTGACCGATGCCGGCACGATCCAGCGCTTGAAAGCGAAGGGCATCTATGTCGTCTGCTACATGGAAGTGGGCGGGCGGGAGGACACGCGTGGCGACGCCGGCAAGTTTCCGGACAGCGTGCTCGGCAACCCCGTCGAAGGATACGAGGATCACGAGCGCTGGCTGGACATTCGCCAGACCGCGATCCTGATGCCCCTGATGCTGGCGCGGCTCGACCAGGCGAAGAAGAAGGGCTGCGACGGTATCGAGCCGGACCTCGACGACAGCTATCGCCAGGAAACGGGCTTTCCGCTGACGCGCGACGATCAGCTGCGGTACAACACGGCGCTGATCGCCGCCGCGCACGATCGCGGGATGTCGATGGGCCTGAAGAACGGCTCGGGTATCGCCGTCGCGATGGCGAAAGTGGCCGACTGGGCGCTCAACGAGCAATGCAACAGGTTCCACGAGTGCGGCGACTACGCGAGCTTCGTCGCGCTGAACAAGGCCGTGTTCAATGTCGAGTACACGCGCCCGGACGGCATGAAGCTCGCGGATTTCTGCCCGGCGGACAACCAGGCCAATTTCGACGGCATTCTGAAACTGTCGAGCGACACGCTCTCGGCGCTGCCGCGCGCGGCTTGCCGGTTCGAGTGAGCGGCGGGGGCGGATGACGGGCGGCTTCGCGATCGGGGCCGATCGCATGGCCGTGAACCGGGGTCGCGCCCGGCACCGGCTCGCCGAGCCGCGAGAGCCCTCCGGCGCGTGCGGTCGCAGCGTCGCCGCATCGCGCGCCGCAAACTTCGTCGATCGCGCGTTGGGCCCGAGCGACGTACGCCGATCGCGACCACCCGTTCGATTCCCGGATTGACCTGCATCGGCGACGGTCCCTTTCGAAAAGCGCAGCGCATGGCATGGCCGGCGCAATGGCAATCAGCTGCCGCTGCCGAAGAACCGGTCGATGCGTTTCATTTCGCCCACCCGTTCGGCCTGCGCCAGCGCTCGCCGGACCTGCTCGCGTGTCTTGCCGTCGCCGCCGTTGCGCGGAATCGTGCGATCGCGTCCGCATCGACCGGATGCCGGCGTCATGCCGCGCACGTGTGCCGCCGGCCGCTTTCGGCCCGGGCAAATGCGCCCTGCACGGCGGGATGAACGTCGGTGCGCCAGTGCTCGCCCGTGAACAGCCCGTAGTGATCGCAATCGTCGATGTCGACGCGCTGCCGCGCATCCGCCGCGAGGCCGCTGCACATGGCCAGTGCGGCATGGGTCTGCCCGGCACCGGTGACCGCATCGCGCCCGCCTTCGACGGTCGTGAGCACGACGGCGCGCAGCGCGGCGGGATCGACACGCCGGCCGCAAACGTCCCAGGTGCCGGTTGCGAGGCAGGCGCGCTGGAACACGATGTCGACCGTATCGAGGAAGTACTCGGCGGGCATGTCGAGGAGCGTCAGGTATTCGCGCAGGGCCCGGCGTGCTTGCGCGAGTGTGTCGGCATCGCCGCACGTCACCGCGCGTCGGTAGCGATCGAGCAGCGTCATGTAGCGTTGCGGGTACGCGATCGAGATCTCGGCGCGCTGCAGATAGGCCGGAAAAACCTGCCGCCCGTGTCCGGCATAGCCGGGCGGCACCGTGTCGATCAACGTGGAGCGGCACCATGCGAGCGAATGCGAGCTGGCTGCGATCCCGAGTGCGCTCGGATTGATCCGGGCATCGAGCGGACCGCCGATCAGCGTCAGGCTCGCCGGCACGGCGGCTCCGCGTTGCGCGCGCAGCGCGAATGCGCCGAGCGACGGAACCGTCGCCTGACAGACGGCGACGACGTGCACGGGCCGAGCGTCGGCCAGCAGCGCATCGATGAAGCCGTCGAGCATCGCCACGTATTCGTCGAGGCCGAATCGACCCGCGTCAGGTGGTACGTCACGCGCATCGATCCAGTCGGTGACGCACACGTCACCATCGGCCAGCAGCGTCTCGACCGTCTCGCGCATCATCACGGCCGCATGGCCGGCCAGCGGTACGCAAAGCAGGATCACGCGCGGCGCACGGGGGCGCGTGAAACGGCGCAGCGAGCAAAACGGGGTATGGGCGGCGATCGTTTCGTCGACGTCGAGTCGTCGTCCGTCCGGGGCGATCGCTTCGATCGCGAACCGGGGCGCGCCGGTATGCAGGTCGAGCAGGGGCTCGAGCAGATCGGCGTAACTTGCCGCCGCCGCACCGGGCCAGAAACCGCGCGCGAATCGTGCCGCCGCGTCCCATGTCCGCAACCATTGCCGTTGCTGTTCGATCAGGTCATACCACATGGCGCGTCGGCGAGAAGCCGCCGGGAATTCGGACAGGTCTACTGTCGCCTGATGGCGCGGTGGCGGGTTGACCTGCATCAGCGTCGGGGAGCGGATCTTCGGATCCTGGACGCAAGCACGGAGCAGGTCATGGACGCCGCTCGACGCATGCTCGTCGCTTTCCGCTCGCGCCGGATGACGGTGACGGCGCGAGGCCCTGGCCGAACCACGGGATCGCGGCGCCGAGCGATGCGACGTAGCGCGCCCAGCCACCCGGGTTGCCCGCGAACAGCCACGCGCACACGGGCTCGGCGAGTGCGTCGCGGTCGAGCGGGTTGTCGAGCAGGCGCTGCGGCCACAAGCAGTAGGCGTGGAGCACCGCGTGCGTGAATTCGCGCACGGTCATGTGCGCGAACACGTGATTCAGCAGCGGCACGTCGGCGAGCATCGGCTGGGCCGTCAGCAGCGAGTCGATCGTCCTGTCGTCCGGCTCGTATTCGAGCACGCAACTGAGCGTTCGCAAGATGCTGCCAAGATGCATGAGCAACGCGTGGCGTGCGTCGGTTTCGTTCGGCATGGTCGGCTTCCGGTTTCGCGGAGCGAATCGTCCCGCGTGCTTCCCTGCAATCTATGAGCGATGCCGAGATGGAACGTTGACGGAGGTCAATCGCGGTTGCACGGGCATGATCCACATGCGACCGAGCGCGCCGACGGGAGGGATTCGACGGATGGATCGAGGCGCGCCATCCGTTCCGGATTCATGTCGCCCGAATCGTCCGATGCGTTGCGCATCGCGAACGCAAACGGGCGGCGAGAACGAGTCAGAATCGTTCGAGGAGCGCCAGGATCTCGTCGGCTCGACGCAACAGCGTCTTGTCCTGCTCGGCGGTCGCCCTGACGGCGTGCAGCCTTGCGCGCCAGTACGCGGGATCGTTGATCGACGTCTTCGTCTGGAAGTAGTCTCGTGTCTGTTCGAGCAGGCGAATGGATCCTTCGATATGGGCGAGTTCGCGTTCGACTTCGTAATACCAGTTCATGTACGGACCTCTCCAGGACGATGATGCATGGTGGAATCCCGCTGTCCGCTGCGCATTGATTTCACTCAAGCTCACGCAAGCCGGACACGACGTCGGTTTCATCTGAGAAAACCAAGTGATTCGGAGTACTTCGTTGAGGTAGCGAGAGCGGGAGCGAACACCCGAAAAAACCGGCGTGAGGATGCGTACGGTATCGCGATGTTTCGATCGGGCGATGAAAGGCTAATCGGTCAACTTGACGGGTTCCTGACGGGCACGCGAATCGGGGCGCCGGAGGGCATTGCGTCAGACGAATCGCGGGTAGTCGAGGGAGCGTTCGCGCGCTTGATGACCTGCATCAAGACCGCTCGCGCGGCACGCGCGATGATGGAGGTTCGCGCGTGCCGGTCACGATCGAGGGCCGACATGCACCGTGCCGTCTGCGTCTTCACGTTCATGATACGGGCCTCCATCATGCCTTCCCTGTTCGCGCACGCGTCGAGTCTTCAGATCGTCATGCCGCCCGGCGAGCCGACGCCGCACGTCCCGCCCGCTGCATCGCACCGGAATCGTCCGGTCGACACCGACGGCGACTCCCTGTTGAGTCCCCACGAAATCGCGATCCTGATGGTGCTCGCCAGCGAGCCGCGACGCCAGCAGGGCGACCCTGCCGATCTTCATTGTCTTGCGGACCGCGGCCTCGTCCGGCTGGATGCCGCGCCGCTCGCGGACGCGCACGTGCGCCTGTCGGACCGGGGGCTGCAGATGGTGTCGCGTCTCGCGGAGCGCGACCGGCCGCGACTCGGTCGCCATGCCGATTTCACGATGGCGGGCCGGACCGCGAGCGAGACGCCTCGGCGTGCGCCACGCTGACCTGTATCAAGCGCTGACGCTGCTGCCGGATCTACGGTTGTCGTCATGGGATGGGGCAGCAGCCCATGACCATGAAAAACGGCGGCGAACTGAAGAGGGACGTCGGGTGAGATCGATGCCATGCACGATACGGTCGATCGAATGCCCGTTGCGTGAACCTTCGGGCGGCGTCGGCCGACGATCCGCGTCGCCCGGGCAGGGAGAGGGAACATGAATGCCGAGATGCTTTGCACCCGCGACGTCGCCATGTGTTCCGCGCAGACGAGCGTCGTCGAGGCGGCCGCGATGATGCGCGATGCCCACGCCGGCGACCTGGTCGTCGTACGTGAACGGGAAGGGCGGTGCGAGCCGGTCGGCATGCTGACCGACCGGGATATCGTGCTCGCCGTGGTGAGCCCCGATGCACCGGCTGGATCACTGTTCGTCGGCGACGTCATGTCGGCGCCCGTCGCGGTCGCGAACGTCGATGACGACCTCTGGCTGCTCGCGAAACGGATGCGCCAGCATGGCGTGCGCCGGCTGCCGGTGGTCGGCGATGACGGCGAGCTGGTCGGCATCGTGTCGCTCGACGATCTGCTGCGCGCGGCCGCCGCGCTGCTCGACGAATTGCGCCTCGTGGCGGCGCGTCAGCCGTATTTCGAGGAGAAGCAGCGTGGATGATGCGGCGCGCGACCGGATCACCTGCGCTGCCGGTCGTGCCGCGGACATGCCGTCGATCGCGGTCAACGCCGCGCGGGCGCGAACAGGCTCCGGCGATCGTGCCGCGGCCCCTTGATCTCGCGCAATTCGGGCGCCGGGCGGCAATCCATGCCGGGCTGTGCCGACCGGGCCGCCGGCGTCGATGCGGCGTGCCTCGCGGGAGAACGGATGATGGATGGATTCTTGCAGGATGCGAACGCGAGCGACGTGTTGCTCACGGATTGGTATGAGCTGACGATGTTGCAGGCCGCCTTCGATGCCGGCATGAACGACACGGCCAGCTTCGAATTCTTCGTACGGGCGCTGCCGGAACCGCGCGCGTTCCTGATGGCGGCGGGACTCTCGCCCGTGCTCGATTACCTGGAGCGACTGCGCATGCCGGCCGCCGTGCTCGAACGGCTGGCCGGAACCCGGCGCCTTCGCGCGGACTTCCTCGCATCGCTCGCCGACCTCCGTTTCACGGGCACGGTCGACGCGATGCCGGAGGGCACGGTGTTCTTTGCCGACGAGCCGATCCTGCGGATCACGGCACCGCTTCGCGAGGCGCAGTTCGTCGAGAGCCGCGTGATGAACCTGCTCCACTATGCAACGCTCGTCGCAAGCAAGGCTGCACGCGTCACGCTGGCCGCGCACGGCAGGCTGCTGGTGGACTTCGGCCTGCGGCGCGCGCACGGCGCGGAGGCAGCGATGCTGTCGGCGCGCGCCAGCTATCTGGCGGGATTCTCCGGGACGGCGACCCTGCTTGCCGGCTTGCGGTACGGCATTCCCGCGTACGGCACGATGGCGCATTCATACGTTCAGGCACACGACGACGAAACGCTCGCGTTCGAGCACTTCGCGCGATCGCAGCCGGACAACGCGATGCTGCTGATCGATACGTACGACACGGAGCGCGCGGCGTACAAGGTGGTCGAACTGGCGAGACGGCTCGCACGCGAGCAGATCCGCATCAAGGGCGTGCGGATCGACAGCGGCGACCTTGCAGCGCATGCGCGCAACGTTCGCGTGATCCTCGACCGGGGCGGCCTCGCCGACGCCACGATCTTCGCGAGCGGCAATCTCGACGAACACCGGCTGCAGGCGCTGGTCCGCGAGCACGCACCGATCGACGGCTTCGGGATCGGCACGCAGATGAGCACGTCGGCGGATGCGCCTTGCCTCGATTGCGCGTACAAGCTGGTCGAGTATGCCGGCCGGGCGCGCTGCAAGCGCTCGGAAGGAAAGGCGACGCTGCCGGGCCGCAAGCAGGTGTTCCGGCAATACGGCCCGGAT
>NZ_SCNZ01000090.1:0-16135 GCF_005502655.1 Burkholderia sp. 4NA327C6
GGGGCGGGCGCGGCCAGGATGCTCGGCATGGGATGTCCTCGGAATCGGGTGCGTATCGTCGGGCGGCGGCGACGTGCAACGGCGCAGATTGTTTTATGTCACTGTAGAACGTCGTGGCTGGAAACGGAAACCAGTTGGCCGGTGCACCCCGCCGACGCGTTCTGCCGCTTCGGCTTACCATGCGCATCCTGAGCCAATGACGCATACCGGAAGGGAGCGCAGATGACCGACACGAAAGCCATCACCGAACACTGGACACAGGTCGCCGACCAATGGATCGGCTGGGCCGGCAAGCCGGGGCACGACGCGTTCTGGAAATACCGAGCGGGGCTCGCCGCCTATATCGGCCGCGACACCGGCCGCGCGCTGGAAATCGGCTGCGGCGAAGGCCGCGTGAGCCGCGAGCTGAAGGCGCTCGGCTACGACGTGACCGCGACCGACGTGGTGCCCGCGATGCTCGACGCCGCGCGTCACGCGGATTCCGCGCATCGCTACAAGCTGGCTGACGCGGCGTTGCTGCCGTTCGACGCGGCCAGCTTCGATCTCGTGATGGCTTACAACGTGCTGATGGACCTCGACGACATGCAGCGCGCGTTGAACGAAGCGCGCCGCGTGCTGAAGCCGGGCGGGACGCTGTTCATCTCGCTCGTGCATCCGTTCCGCGATCGCGGCGGCTTCGCGGGGCCGCAACCCGATGCGCCGTTCGTGCTCAAGGGCAGCTATTTCGGGCGCGAGCATTTCGACGGCGTGGAAACGCGCGACGGGATGTCGATGCACTTCGCGGGTTGGTCGCTGCCGCTGCAGGCGTACATGGAAGCACTGGAAGCGGCCGGGTTCGCGATCGTATCGCTGCGCGAGCCGCCGCCCGATCATGCCGATACGGAGCAACTGAAACAGTGGGCGCGCGTGCCGCTGTTTCTCTGGATCAAGGCTCGGCCACTGCTTTGAGCGCATGCGAATGAGCAGCGACGCGGATGTTTCGCGCGGTTTTCAATTCGGATGGTTTTCCGACTTATCGGGCGGCCCTCTGCTAAACGAGCGGTAGCCAATACCGTGCTTCGGCACCTCGACATCTTATTCGCGCGGAGTATCTGTAACGCTGATCTTGCGTTATACAACCTGCTGTTCGTCGCTGGTCTCGATCGAAACCGACAAGAACTGCTTGCCGCGCGTTGGTGCGCCCGCGGGTTCCAGTCGCAAGAGAAAATCGAAATATCGTTCCGGAAGCTTTCCAAGTTGTTCCTGGATCGCTGCCAGCTTGATGAGGCACTGGGCGTCCCAGTTCATTCCGACAACAAGCTCGCTCGTCACACCGTTCCACTCGCTAAGTAGAATAGAGGCCGCACGAGCATGCTCCTCGGCGAAGCGTTCGATGCGTTGTTCGATGTAACGCGCATCGTCACGCATCAACGTACCCGAGATGCACAATGAAACGGTATGCGCTACGGAGTCGTGTTTCACGTACACGGTGGCGATACCGCTCAGGTGCCGGGATACCCGATCGAGTTGTTCATCGTTCAAGTCGTCTTGGACGGGCAGTGCGCCCGAGAGGCTGTACGGTGCGGGCTCTTCCATTGCAAACCTCCAGAGGTTGGGGGAAACCAGTGTCCCGATTGGGTCGAAAATCTCAGCTTTTAGATAGGCTAGGCGGGTCATCCGCGCGGAGCTGCCACTACCTGAGTGTTTTGACGATCAGAATTTGGTGGCGTAGGCGTGTGATGCCGGACGTATTCTTTCACCGGATCCTGCAACCGTTCGACGTGTCGTTCCGGCGCGAGGGGCATGAGGGATTGTTCGCCGAATCGTATGCGACTGAATACGGCGGCGGTTCGAGCCCACTTCTGGGAGAATTCTTTCAGATCACCTTCGATTGAGGTGACCTCTTGATCGGTAAGAGCACCGCGAACGCGGATCATGACTGAATGCGTGACGGCGTCAGTGACGCAGTACACGGTCGCGGAAGCGGGCAAGCTTTGCGCGAACTGCTGCGCGTGATTGCGTCGGAAGCTACCGACAACGGAGAGTGCGCCGCAGATTTCGTACGTGGATGGCATGAGTCCTCCGATACATCGAGATCGTGTGTAGGCAAGAGCAGGAGCTTCTCAGGGCTCTTGTCCATCCCGGGACACAACTGAGTACATGCTAACGATAGTCAACAAATGAGTTCATGTCAACAGAAAATCCACATATGAGTAATTTTCCGCTTCGCTTGAAGCAGGAGCGTCGACGCTTGCAAATGAACCAAGCCGAATTCGGCGAGGCAGGAGGTGTTCGGAAACAGGCTCAGTCCAACTATGAGCAAGGCTTGAGGATTCCGGATGCAAGCTATCTGACCCGACTTGCTGAGATTGGTGTCGATGTTCAGTATCTACTGACCGGCCGCGCGTCTAACCCCGTCACTTTGGCGCTAACCGGCGACGAAGAGTTGCTCCTCGCGGGCTTCCGAGAATTGAAGCTGCGAGAAAAACGCGGGGTGCTGGCGCTGGTGGCTGCGATCAACGGCACGCCAATGGAACAACCGGGGCCGGGAAGGGCGCCGGATGAGACCGAAGACGTTTGATTTCGTTGGACGTGCGGGGAGTGTATGGCCGAGATTTGAGGCTGCAGAGCAGCGGAATAGCCAGTCCCGAGAGTTAATCCGGCCCCATTATGAGCGACGAAAACTGACATATCGAAATGGTGTCCCTGGGGATACAAAGATCGAGTGAAAGGACGAATTCGTATCCCGTGGGCTACCGCGGGTTGGGACGGCACATGTCCCCCGACGGTCTGGCGCGCGTGGCGGGCCGTCACTGCGTCGAATGAGCGGAGGGATAAATACCCGACTAACTGTACTCAGCGCGGCAGCGTCTTTCTGTAAACAATTCCGCCCGTTTTCTCCGCGACCGTGTCGTAGAGCCGCTGCGCCGTGAAATTCGTCTCGTGCGTCTGCCAGTACACGCGTTCGGCGCGATGCGCACGCGCGGCGTCGTACACGGCTTCGATCAGCGCGCGGCCGATGCCCTTGCCGCGCTCGCTGTCGAGCGTAAACAGGTCCTGCAGGTAGCAGGTCGGCCCGATATGCGTCGTGCTGCGGTGGTACAGGAAATGCATGAGCCCGACGAGCCGGCCGGCGCGCTCGGCGACAAGCGCATGCACCGGTTCGTAACCGTCGAAGAAGCGCGACCACGTGAGTTGCGTGACCCGCAGCGGCAGGGCCGTGTCGTCGAAGCGGCCGTAGAAGCGGTTGTAGCCGTCCCACAGCGGCAGCCACTGGTCGTAGTCGTTTTCGGTGACCGCGCGTACGGTCAGTCCGGTGTCTTTGGCGTTCATGTTGGCGGACCTGTCGAGGAGAGGAGGGCGCGCCGCCGTTCCGGCCGGCGCGTCGCAGGTCTCCACGATAGGAAGTTCGCGGCCCCATGGGTAGGCCCATGATGACGGCATTTCATGGCGCCACGATCTGCGTAATTCTCACGATGTCGGCTGTCCTTCAGAACCTGCCGTGATCACGTCGGTTGCGCTTGGGGCTAATGAGTTCAGCCACCGCGCATCCCCGAGCAGTGGGCTTTCTTCCGTGCGATACCGCCGCCATGCCGCCCCGAACGCCCCCGCGCCACACCTTTCACTCTGTTAGACTTTTTCGCCCATCGCCGCCATCCGGGCTGCGCCGTGCCCGGGTCATTTGCCATGAACGAAACCCGTGCGTCGCATCCGCTCACCGAGGTCCTGCGGGCCTATTGGCAGGCCGATCGCCTGACGTTGCTGACGGTCGTGGCAGTCGTCATCCTGTCGAGCGCGAGCGCGGTTGCCGCGCCCTACCTGTTCTCGCGCCTGATCGATGCGCTGTCGCACCGCGGCGTGCTCCACGCGCTGATCGCGGGCTTCGTGGTTTATGCGATGCTGCTGGGCCTGTCCAGCACGCTGCAACGCGCGGTTCAGTACCTGGCATTCATGAGCGCGCAGAATCTGGGATTCATCACGAGCACGCGCTTTTTCGAGCGCATCCTGAAGAAGACCACGGCGTTCTTCGTCGAGCACAATCCCGCCGAAATCCAGAGCGCGAACGAGCGTGGCAGCAGGGCGCTGTCAGTGCTCGTGCAGTTGGGGCTGATGGACCTGATTCCCGGCACGTTGCAGATCGTGCTGACGCTCGTCACGCTCGGCGCACTGATCAACGTCGAGGTCGTGGCCATCACCGCCGCCTACGGTGCGGTCGCGGTGACGATCGCGATCGTCACCGCGCGGCGTTCGCGCGCGTTCCTCGATCGCGCGATCGAGGCCGGGCAGGAGAATGCCCGTTTCGTCGGCGGCGCGATCAATGCGATGGAGACGCTTCGGCACTTCGGCAGCCATCGCTGGATGAGCGAACGTTTCTCGGAGAAAGCGCGTGTCGTGCGCGACAACTGGCGCGCGTATGTGCTGCAGCACGTCGTCTATCTCGCGCTGCTGGGTCTCGGTCTTGCGATCCAGTTCTCGGTGACGTTCTGGCTGCTGCTGCCGCGCCATGAGGCGGGGGCGCTGTCGATCGGCGACATCGTGCTGTTCAACACGTTGCTGCTGCAGCTGAACCAGCCGTTCGACATGATCGCGCGCGCCGTCGACGAGTGCGCACGCTCCGGCTCGGCGCTCGTGCCGTTCGTGGCGCTGTGGACGGCGCCCGAGGAGCGGCAGGTGTCGCACGCGGCGGTGTTCGTGCCGCAGGACGGGCGCATCGTGTTCGAGCGCGTCGCCTATGCGTACGACAACGGTCGCGGCGTGACCGACGTCGACTTCGTCGCCGAACGGGGGGCGATCACGTTCCTCGTCGGCGAAACCGGCGCGGGGAAATCCACCGTCTTCAAGCTCGCGCTGAAGTCGATCGAGCCGACCGGCGGGCGCATTCTCGTCGACGGCGTCGATCTCGCGGAGATCGATCGCGCCGACTGGTACGGCGCGGTGGCCGTCGTGCCGCAGGATGTCGTGCTGCTGAACGAGAGCCTGGAAGACAACATCCTGCTCGGCCGGCCGCGCGACGCACAGCGTCTGCAGGAAGCGGCCGCGAGGGCGACGATCCTGACGTTCATCGAGAGCCTGCCGGACGGCTTCCGCACGACGGTCGGCGAGCGCGGGCTGAAGCTGTCCGGCGGCGAGCGCCAGCGCATCGCGATCGCCCGTGCGTTGTACGGCGAGCCAACCGTGCTGTTCCTCGACGAAGCGAGTTCCGCGCTCGACGAAGCCACCGAGCGCGACATCATGGAACACGTTCGGCTGCTGGCCCGCGACGTCACGGTCGTGGCAATCACGCATCGGCGCTCGGTCATCGGGCCGGCCGACAAGGTCGTGCGGCTCGGCGACGCGCGTGTGCCTGCGTAGCGCCGCACAGCCGTGCGCGCCGGCCGTCACCCTCACCCGCGCAGCGGCGGATTGAGTTGCGCGAACGCCTGCTGGCGGCGATACGGGAAGTACGGATAAGGCGCTTGCGCTGCGCTCGCCGCATCGAGCTTCGCGACCTGCGCATCCGTCAGTGCCCAGCCGACCGCGCCGAGGTTCTGCCGCAGTTGTTCCTCGTTGCGCGCGCCGATGATCACCGACGATACCGTCGGGCGCTGCAGCAGCCAGTTCAGCGCGATCTGCGGCACGGTCTTGCCGGTTTCCTCCGCGATCGCGTCGAGCGCATCGACCACGTCGTACAGGCGCGCGTCGTCGACCGGCGGCCCGAAGCTGGCCGTTTCATGCAGGCGGCTGCCTTCGGGCAGCGGCGCGTTACGCCGGATCTTGCCGGTGAGCCGGCCCCAGCCGAGCGGGCTCCAGACGAGTGCGCCGAGCCCCTGATCGGCGCCGAGCGGCATCAGGTCCCACTCGTAGTCGCGGCCGACGAGCGAGTAGTAGACCTGGTTCGCCACGTAACGCGACCAGCCGTGCCGATCGGCCACCGCCAGCGACTTCATGATCTGCCACCCCGCGAAGTTCGACACGCCGATGTAGCGCAGCTTGCCCGCACGCACGAGATCGTCGAGCGTCGACATCACTTCCTCGACCGGCGTGCTCGCATCGAATGCGTGGAGTTGCAGCAGGTCGATGTAGTCGGTGTCGAGGCGGCGCAGCGCGTCGTCGACGGCGCGGACCAGCCGCGCGCGCGACGTGCCCGCGTCGTTCGGGCCGCTGCCGGTCGGCAGGCCCGTCTTCGTCGAGATCAGCACCTGGTCGCGACGTCCGTTGATCGCGGCGCCGAGCACGCGCTCGGATTCGCCGTCCGAATACACGTCGGCCGTGTCGAACAGGTTCACGCCGGCTTCGAGGCAGATGTCGATCAGGCGGCGCGCTTCGTCGACACCCGTGTTGCCCCATGCGCTGAACAGCGGGCCGGTGCCGCCGAACGTGCCCGCGCCGAAGCTCAGGACGGGAACCTTGAGGCCGGAGCGGCCGAGGGTGCGGTATTCCATGGCGGGTTTCCTTTGGATGATCGACGTGTCGACGTGTCGACGTGTCGATGGGCGGCCGCGTGGCCAAGTGTTGCCACACTGTATCGCTTGCGGATATTTCGGATAATTGGGCAGACTTCGAAAATATCGTTCGGAAGGAGCGAATAATGCTGCTCGACAATCTCGCGCTGTTCCTGCGCATCGTGGAGAAGGGCGGACTGGCCGCGGCGGGCCGCGAGTTCGGGCTGTCGCCGGCCACCGTGTCCGAGCGGCTGACCGCGCTCGAGCGCCACTACGGCGCGGCGCTGCTCACGCGCACCACACGCGCGATCAGCCTGACCGACGAAGGCCGCACGCTCGTCGACGGCGCGCGGCGCCTGCTGGCCGAGGCCGATGAGCTCGAAAGCCGCGTGCGGCTCGGCGTGCGGACACTGTCGGGCCCCGTGCGCCTGAGCGCCCCGGCCGATCTCGGACGCGAGCGCGTGGTGCCCGTCGTCGACGCGTTCCTCGCCGAGCATCCGGGCGTTACGGTCGATCTGCATCTGGGTGACGGCTACGTGGATGTCGTCGGGCAGGGGCTCGATTTCGCGATCCGTCGCGGGGTGCTCGCCGACAGCTCGCTGCGCAGCCGTTCGCTCGGCCGCGCGCGGCGCGTGGTGTGCGCGTCGCCCGCGTATCTCGCGGCGCATGGCACGCCGCGGCATCCGGACGATCTCGCCGCGCACGACTGCATCGTGATGCGCTTCGGGCCGAACCTGTATGCCGAATGGCCGTTCAGCATCGATGGCGAACCCCGGCGCGTGACGGTGCGCGGCCGGCGGGTGGCCAATGATGGCGCCCTCGTGCGCGCGTGGTGCGTCGCGGGGTACGGCGTCGCGCTGAAGTCGCTGGTCGACGTCGAACAGGATCTGGCGTCCGGTGCGCTCGTGGAAGTCCTGCGCGCGTTCTCGCCGGGCGACGTCGATTTGCAGATCGTCTATCCGGGCAACGCGGTGCAGCCGCGGCGCGTGCGGGCGCTGATCGACAGGTTGGCGGAGGTGCTTGCGGCGTGAGCGCGCCGCGACGGACGCAATTCAATGCAGATTCCGCAGTCGTATCGCAGAATGCGACACAGCGCCTGAGATCCGAATGAGTTTTTTCATTCGGAGTGAATTCTTATTCTTATCAAGAAGTAAATCGACCTCAAGATTCCCCCTTGCTTGGGTTGTCGGTGGACTCTGAAGCGTTTCGTTTTCTGCTTAGTCAGATTGAAAGTCAACATTTTCGGACGTGGAGCTATCCATCAGTCTGCTTTGGAAACTCGACCCGATATGTCCGGGCACGCGTCAATCAGACGAGGCCGAAATTCGAAATTTGTGGTTCTCATTCAACATCTTGGCAATATTTGACAGTCATTCTTCGGCGTTTCAGTAAGCTCGCGGTCAATAACCAAACGAATGGGCGCAGGCCGCGTCGATAAGGATGAACAAGAATACGCATCGCCTGGTGTATTCCAGGCTTCGGGGTATGGTGGTGGCCGTTGCAGAAACGGCGACCGCCGAGGGGAAATCGGCGACGGGCGAAGCACGTGCACGGCGGCGATCGTCGACGTCCGGTGCCCGCGTCGTTGTGGCAGGTGTCGCTGCGCTCGGCATGCTGCCTACCCTGTCCGATGCGCAGATCGTGCCGACGCCGGGTACCAGCACGCACGTGATTCAGACGCCGAACGGCTTGCCGCAAGTCAACGTGGCCGCGCCGTCGGGCGCCGGCGTCTCGGTCAACACCTACAACCAGTTCGACGTCTCGCGCGCCGGCGCGATCCTGAACAACTCGGCCACGATGGTCCAGACCCAGCAGGCGGGCTGGATCAACGGCAACCCGAATTTCAGTGCAGGTCAGGCCGCACGGATCATTGTCAACCAGGTCAACAGCCCGAATCCCTCCCAAATTCGGGGCGCTTTGGAGATCGCCGGCTCCCGTGCGGAGCTCGTCCTCGCGAATCCGTCGGGCATTTATCTTGATGGCGCGTCCTTCATCAACACCAGTCGCGCAACCCTCACAACGGGCGTGCCGTACTACGGCGCCGATGGCTCGCTCGCTGGCTACAACGTCAACCGCGGGCTCGTGACGGTTGCCGGTGCAGGCCTGAATGCCGCCAATATCGACCAGGTGGACCTCATCGCCCGCGCGGTGCAGGTAAACGCGGCGGTCTACGCGAAGAATCTGAATGTGATCGCCGGCGCGGCTCAGGTCAACCACGACACGCTCGCCGCGACACCTATTGCCGGCGACGGCCCGGCTCCGTCGGTTGCAATCGACGTGAGTCAGCTGGGTGGCATGTACAGCAACCGGATCTTCCTCGCATCGAACGAGAACGGCGTCGGGGTGGGCAACGCTGGCACGATCGCTGCGCAGGCGGGCGACCTGACGCTGCAGTCGAACGGCCGGCTCGTGTTGACGGGCAAGACCACAGCGAGCGGCAACCTCGCGCTGTCGGCTGTCGGCGGCATCCAGAACAGCGGCACGACCTACGCGCAGCAATCGGCGTCGATCAATACGGCTGCCGATGTGACGAACACCGGGACACTCGCCGCGCAACAGAATACGACCGTGAACGCGGGCAGCGTCAATTCGACCGGTACGCTCGGCGCGGGCGTGAACAACGATGGCTCCGTCGGCCGGGGCGGCGATCTGAACGTGACGGCGTCGGGCCAACTCAGCGCGACCGGTCAGAACGTCGCGGGCGGCAATGCGTCGCTGACCGGCGGCAACGTGAATCTCGCCGGCGGCCAGACCGCAGCGAACGGCAATCTGTCGCTGAACGCGACGGCCGGCGACGTGAACCTGTCGAACGCGACGACGAGCGCGCAAGGCGCCATTCAGGCGAGTGCTTCCGGTACGGTGATCAACGATCACGGCAGCCTGTCGAGTGGCGGCAGCACGACGCTTTCCGGCGGCAATCTGTCGAACCAGGGCGGCAAGGTGTCGTCGCAAGGCCCGCTGTCGGTCCACGTGACCGGTCAGGTCGCCAACCAGTCCGGCGAACTGGTATCCGAAAGCACGGCGGACGTGCGCGGTGGCGCCATCGCGAACAATCAAGGCACCATCCAGAGCGCCGGGCACGCGTCAGTCGACGGGACCACGATCGACAACACGGCCGGCCGGATCACGTCGCTCAACGGCGACGGCCTGTCGGTGACAACGAGCGGCCAGTTGACCAATGCCGCAGGGACGACTGCGAACGGTGCACAAGGCGGTGTGATCGGCGGCAACGGCGATGTTTCGGTCCGCGGCGCAAACGTTGTCAACCGCGGCGCGATCACGTCCAATACAAATCTGCGTGTTGCGGGCCAGTCGGTCGACAACGGTAGTGGCACCCTGCAGGCCGCCCAGAACGTCGTGGTCGATGCCGGCGCGCACCTGGCGAACAGCGGTGGTTCGATTGTCGGCCAGACAGCGACGCTCAGCGCAACGACGCTCGACAACAGCGCCGGCACCGTGCAGGCCGATCAGGTCTCGTTGAACGCAACCGACGTCGTGAACCACGGCGGCACCATCACGCAGACCGGCGCCGGCGCAATGGCCGTCAACGTATCGGGCACGCTCGACAATTCCAGCAGCGGCACGCTGCAGACCAACAGCACCGACCTGACGCTCGCGCCGGCTACGCTGAAGAACGACGGCGGCACCATCACGCACGCCGGCACCGGCACTCTGACGCTCGGCAATGGGACGGGCACGGTGTCGAACGTCGGCGGCTCGATCGCGAGTAACGGTCGAGTCGTCGCGCAAAACGGCACGCTGAACAACGCGTCGGGCTCGATCAGCGCGCAGAACGGATTGGCGGCAACTGTCGCCGGCACGCTGAACAATGCAAGCGGCAAGCTGTTGTCGAACACGGATCTGAGTGTCACCAGCGGTACGCTGGTGAATGACAGCGGTCAGATCGGCGCCAGCACGAACGCGACGATCCACACCGGCTCGATGACGAACCAGGGCGGCTCGATCGTCGCGCCGAACCTGTCGGTCACAGCCGACTCGACGCTCGACAACAGCGGCGGCAAGCTCGAAGCAAATCAGCTCGCGCTGACGGCCGCGAACCTCCCGAACCACGGCGGCACCATCACGCAGTACGGTTCGTCGGCGATGGGCATGAACGTCAGCGGCACGCTCGACAACTCGGCCGCCGGCGTGATCCAGACCAACAGCACGGACCTGACGCTCACGCCGGCCGAGTTGAACAACGCGGGCGGCACCATTACGCATGCCGGCGCGGGCACGCTGACGATCGCGCCGGGCAACGGAGCCAGCGCGCTGAACAATGCGGCTGGCACCATCGTGACGAAGGGACAAGCCATCGTCAACGCGGCTACCTGGAACAATGCGAGCGGTATCCTCGCGGCGCAGCGCGGCATCAACGCCGCGATCGCGGGTGACGTGAACAACGCGCAGGGTCTGCTGCGATCAGACGCATCGCTGTCGTTGAAGAACGGCGGCGCCCTGTCGAACCGAGGTGGCCACATTCAGGCCGGGCAATCGACTGCGGGCGACACCAGCACGCTCGCCATTCAATCGGCCTCGATCGACAACGCGGACGGCGCCATCGTCGACCTCGGCGCGGGCAAGATGACGGTGCAAGGCGGCAGCCAGATTGCGAACAGCCGCGCCGGCGGCGTATCGGGCATGGGTGCGATTACCGGCAACGGCGACGTGACGATTGGCGCAGCATCGATCGGCAACACGCAAGGCGGCCAGCTCAGCGGCGCATCGCTTCATGTCCAGGGCAACACCTTGGACAATAGTGGCGGCACTATCGGCAACGTCACGAATTCACACGGTGACGTGGACGTCACGACGACCGGCGCGATCACGAATACGGGCGGTCAGATCAGCTCGACTCACGACTTGTCGGTCGCGGCAGCTACGCTGCAGGGCGGCGGCACATACAGCGCGACGCATGATGCCAACGTGAACCTGCAGGGCGACTACACGGCGGCGTCCGACACGCAGTTCAACGTTGGGCACGATCTGGCCTTCACGTTGCCCGGCACCTTCACGAACAACGCGAACCTGCAGTCGGTCAACAACCTGAGCGTCAACGCGGGCAACATCGTCAACGTGGGCGCCCTGACTGCCGGCGGCCTGCTGCATACGCAATCGACCAACCTGACCAATACCGGCGCGCTCGTGGGCGCGAGCGTGTCGCTCAACGCGACGAATACGATCTCGAACCTCGGCCCGACCGCGCTGATCGGCGGATCGGACAGCAACGGCACGCTCGAAATCCTCGCGCGCGATATCGAAAACCGCGACGACACGACTGCGTCCGATTCGATGGCGACGACGGCCATCTTCGGCATGGGCAAGGTCGTGCTGGCGGGTGGGAAGGACGCAAGCGGCAACTACACGAACGCGGCACTCGTCAACAACGTGTCGGCCTTGATCCAGTCGGGCGGCGACATGGAACTGCACGCTGACAAGGTGACGAGCACGCGCCGCGCGATGAAGACGTCTACCAGCCAGATCGATCCGGCATCGCTCGCGCAGTTCGGCATTCCGATCAGCGGTCGCACGGGCCAGATCGGCGTGAAGGATCCGGACAGCATCGGCGGCGTCTACACCGAGCCGCCTCATGGCGGTCAATGGAACAGCACGTATCAGTTCACGACCTACTACGCGGACAGCGCGACGGCGACGACCGTGACGGACATCAGCCCGGCTGCGCAGATTGTGTCGGGCGGCAGGATCGATGCGTCGTCGGTCGGCACGCTGCAAAACTACTGGAGCAACATCGCGGCGGTCGGCGATATCAAGATGCCGTCCCACTACGACGCCGACGGCTGGGCGGCGTCCGGCCAGAAGCTGCCGGGCGTGTCGGTTTCCTACTCGGGCCAGTATCACTACAACAACTACGACAACTCGGAACACGACTGGCAGTTGCCGTTCGGCAACGCGCCGTTCGTGACCGGTCGCCCGGGCGGTTACACTCAGGCGGCGCCGGCGTCGATCAAGGACTACACGCTGCCGGGTTACTTTTCGACGTTGAGTTCGAACGGCACGATTTCGGGCACGGGTGTCAGCGTCAACAACACGGCGGGCAATGCATCCATTCCGTCGCTTGGCTTGCTGCCGGGGCAGTCGGTACCGGGCCTTACCCCGACCAACCTGAGCGGTAACGCGAGCGGTGCGAAATCGGGTGCGTCGGCCGTGCACGGCGGTCCGCCAGCGCCGGTCGATCCGATCATCGCCAGCGCGACGGCGCTGAACGTCCTGAACAACCTCACTATTCCGCAAGGCGGCTTGTTCAAGCCGACGACAGCGCCGAATGCGAGCTACGTGATCGAAACGAATCCGGCGTTCACGAACCAGAAGAATTTCATTTCCAGCGACTACTTCTTCGGTCAGCTCGGCGTCGACCTCACGCATATCCCGAAGCGGCTCGGCGACGGCTTCTACGAGCAGCAGCTCGTGCGCAACGAAGTCACGGCGCTGACCGGCAAGGCCGTGCTCGGGCCGTACGCGGACCTGCAGACCATGTATCAATCGTTGATGGCGGCCGGCGCGGATCTGTCGAAGTCGCTCGATCTACCGATCGGCGCAAGCCTGTCGGCAGATCAGGTGTCGAAGCTGACCAGTAACGTGGTCATGATGGAAACGCGGGTGGTCGACGGTCAGTCGGTGCTCGTGCCGGTCGTCTATCTCGCGAAGGCCAGCCAGCAGAATATCGACGGCCCGTTGATCAGTGCGACGAACATCGATTTCCAGAATGCGCAGTCGTTCACGAACAGCGGAACGATCAAGGCGGACAACACGCTTGCGATCCAGGGCAAGCAGATCGACAACGCATTCGGTGCGCTGCAAAGCGGCGGGCTGATGTCGCTGAAGACCGAGAACAACATCGACCTGACGTCGGCGAATGTGAAAGCCGGCAGTCTGCAGCTCGACGCCGGGAACGACCTGATTCTCGATACGGCGACGAAGACGAACACACGGGTGAGCCGCGACGGCGCGACGAGCGTGGTGACCACGCTTGGGCCGACCGCGAAACTGGACGTAGCGGGCAATGCGTCTATCGTCACCGGCGGCAACTTCCAGCAGAACGCGGGCAACCTGTCGGTCGGCGGCAATCTCGGGATGAACGTCGGTGGCAACTGGGATCTCGGTGCGGTGCAGACCGGCGAGCACAAGATCGTGCAGCGGGCGAACGGTGTGTCGAATACCGACATCAACAAGGTCACCGGCAGCTCGGTGACGGTTGGTGGGCAATCAAGCATAGGCGTCGGCGGAGACCTGACGGCCAAGGGGGCGCAGATCGACCTCGGCCAGGGTGGGACCATCGCCGCCAAGGGCAACGTGACGCTCGGCGCGGCGAGTGCGACGTCGACCGTGAACAGCAACAGTTCGGGCAGCGACAGTCACGGCAGCTATGCGGAGACGCTGCACACGTCCGATCAGGCACTGACCGGCACGATGCTCAAGGGCGGCGACACGGTCAATATCGTGTCGGGCAAGGATATAACGCTCTCCGGTAGCTCGCTCAGCCTCGACAAGGGCAACGCAAACCTGCTTGCGGCCGGCGATGTGAATGTCGGCGCGGCGACCGAGACACATGAACTCAACTCGCACGAAACGCACAGCCACAGCAATGTCGTAAGCGGCGTGAAGGTTGCGAGCGGGATCGACCAGACGATGACGCTCAATCGCGGCAGTCTGGTATCGGCAGACGGCGTGAACATTGTCAGCGGAAAGGACGTCTATGTTGGGGGCAGCACCATCGTCGGAACGAACGATGTGACGCTCACTGCCGCACGCAACGTGACGGTGACGACGTCGCTGGATACCTTGCAGTCGTCGAGCTACTACGACAAGAAGGAGTCGGGGCTGATGTCGGGCGGTGGCCTGTCCGTGTCGATCGGCAGCAGTTCGTTGAAGACGACCAGCCAGACGAGCGAGGTGTCGAACAACAGCAGCACGATCGGTTCGCTGAAGGGCAACGTCAGCATCACCGCTGGAAACGACCTGCACGTGACGGGTAGCGACCTGATCGCAGCGAAGAATCTCAGCGGGACTGGTGCAAACGTGACGATCGACGCCGCGCAGGACACGAACCACCGCGGCGAGACGCAGGAAGTGTCGAAGAGCGGCCTGACGTTGGCGCTGAAGGCGCCGGTCATCGATGCGGTGTCGAATGCGGTGGGTCAATCGCGTGCATCCAGTAATAGCCAGGATGGCCGTGCAGCAGCGCTGCATGGGATGGCCGCGGCGAGTGCGGCGTGGGATGCGAACTTAGCCGCAGGCGATCTGGTTAGATCTCTCGGGGCTGGCGAGACGCCTCAGTTCAAGGTCGAGGTCAGCGTCGGCAGCAGCCATAGCAGGAGCGCGTTTTCCGAAGACAGCGTGACGAATCGCGGATCGAACGTGAATGCGGGCGGAACGGTGGCATTTGCGGCAACGGGGAACGGGCAGCCGGGTAGCGGCAATGTGACTATCGCCGGCTCGAACGTGAACGCAAACGACGTGATCCTGGCGGCAAAAAATCAGGTCAATATCGTCAATACGACGGACACCGACTCGACGCGCAGCACGAACGAGTCGAAGAGCGCGAGCGTGGGCGTGTCGTTTGGCACGGGAGGCTTTGGGATTTCGGCGGCGATGTCGAAGGCCAACGGCGACGGCAACAGCGATCTGGCCACGCAGAACAACAGTCACGTGAACGCGGCAAACGGTGTGACGATCATTTCGGGCGGCGATACGAACATCATCGGGTCGAACGTGAAGGGCAACCAGGTGAACGCCGATGTGGGCGGGAACCTGAACATCGCGAGTGTGCAGGATACGATGTCGAGCGCGGCGCATCAGTCGAGTTCCGGCGGCGGCTTCAGCATCAGTCAGGGTGGCGCCAGCGCGAGCTTCAGCCAGAGCAAGGGCAATGCGTCGGGCAGTTATGCGGGCGTCAATGAGCAAGCCGGGATCCAAGCGGGTGAAGGCGGCTTCAATATCAACGTCACCGGCAACACCGACCTGAAAGGCGCACTGATTGCGAGCAGCGCAGATGCGTCGAAGAATTCGCTAACGACGGGTTCTCTCTCCTTCTCGGACATCCAGAATCAGTCGCATTACGATGCGAGCTCGAGCGGCTTCAGCGCGGGCGCGACGACCGGCGACGGCGGGATGAACTACAGCACGCACGGCAGCACGTCGGGCAAGAATGCCGGTGGTGCCGCGCCGATGCTCGGCCAGAACGACAGCGGCAGTGACAGTGCGACGACGAAGAGCGGCGTCAGCGTGGGGGCGGTTACGATCACGGATTCGGCGAATCAGAAGCAGGATGTGGCGAGCCTGAACCGCGATACGACGAATACGAACGGCACGGTTGCCAAGCTTCCCGACATGCAGAACCTGCTGGCCAACCAGTCGGACATGATGGCTGCAGCCAGCGCGGCTGGCGAAGCCGTGTCGCGCCGGATTGGGGACTATGCTGACGAGATGAAACGGCAAGCCCAGAAGAATGGCGACCAGGCAGGCGTTGACGCCTGGAAGGAAGGCGGAGCGAACCGCGCACTGATGCAAGGTGCCGGCGCGGCGTTGGTGACGGGGTTGGCGGGTGGCAACGCGGTAGGTGGCGCCGCTGGTGCGGCGATTGCGTCGATTGCGTCAGGCAAGCTGAACGAGTTGAGCAGTGCGATAGCGGGCAGCGATCCGACCGGGAACGCCAACATGAATCAGGCGCTGGGCAATATCGTGGCGAATGCGCTTGCGACGGGGGCGGGGGCCGC
>NZ_SCNZ01000091.1:0-13631 GCF_005502655.1 Burkholderia sp. 4NA327C6
CAAAACCAGCGGGTAACGAAGAGTTATCCACACCGGAATAGATGTACTACGCTGTCTCGGGGTGGGTCAGATTTAGATGAAATCGGTGGGTTAAGACTCGGTGGAAATCAACAGGCACGCGCCATTCTGCGGCGGCTTCGTCAAACTCAGACCATTCCGCACGGATCATTTCCGTTGTCCGCACGAAGGTCAGCGCCATCAGGCGGAGCGCGAGTCGGGTAACTAGGTCGCCTTGGTAGGCGTCAATGTCGCGCATGAGCTGCGGGATCTCCGTCGCCTTGACGCGTGCCATGTGCTGTACGCCCGGACCTTTCTTCAAGACCGTCTGCGCATCGATGTCGGCCGCTGGATTCCTGGAGCACCGCCCCGTCATGATCCCGTATTGGAAGACCGCGCGCGAGCGCTGGAGAATCCGCTTCGCCGTCTCGCGCACGCCGCGCGCCTCGACCTCGCGAACGATGCTGAGCATCTGCGGCGAATCGATCTCCGTGATCGGGCGAGGGCCGATCTTCGGGAACACGTCGACCTCAAGCGAATTCAGCACCTTCTCCGCGTAGCTGTCGCTCCAGCCCGGACGCTGAGAGTCGAACCACTCGCGGGCTACCGCTTCGAACGAGTTGGCCGCCGCGATCTCGGCGGCTCGTCTTGCGTCCTTCTTCGCTTCGCCCGGATCGATGCCGGCCGCGATCTGCTCGCGTGCTTCGTCGCGCTTCTTCCGTGCCGTCGCAAGCGTGACGGCCGGATAGACGCCGAGGGCGAGCGTCTTCTGCTTGCCAAGGAAGCGGTAGGACAACCGCCAGTACTTCGCGCCGTTCGGTTGGACGAGCAAGAACATCCCGTTGCCGTCCGTCAGTTTGTATGGTGCCGCGCTGGCCTTCGCGTTCCGTACCTGCACGTCAGTGAGAGGCATTGTTGGTATCTGTGTTGTTGGTATCTGCTGATACCAACAAAAATACCAACACTTTCTCTGGCTGTCACTGAGCAACGTTGGGTAACGATAGGCGCGAGAGGGCCGCCGGACGGGCTTGAGCGGGGGATTTCTTGTGAATATTGGGGATGGCTTGGGGCTTGGCTGGTCCCCCCGACAGGAATCGAACCTGTATCTAGCGCTTAGGAGGCGCTTGTTCTATCCATTGAACTACGGGGAGAGCCATGTCCGGGCGACACGCGCGAAAAAACGCGAACCGGACGGCAGTGTGGACAGCGCGCAGAGTATAGCAAACGCGCGGCGCGTCGGCGGGGCGGAATACGCGCCGACGCGCGTGATCGCGCAATCAGCCGCGATCGGAAATCAGCGCGTCAGCGAATCAGAAATCGACGACGACGAAATCTTCCTTGCCCACGTCGCACAACGGGCAGCGCCAGTCGGCGGGAATGTCGGCGAAACGGGTGCCGGGCGCGATGCCTTCGTCGGGCAGCCCTTCCGCTTCGTTGTAGACCCACCCGCAAATCAGGCAGACCCAGCTCTGGTATTCGGTTACTTCGCTCATGTAGCGCTCGGGAAAATGGAAATTCGGTAATGCCGTCCGCAGCCTGGCCGGCGAACGAAAGGCGCAATGGTACCGGAATTTCGTCGAACGGCTCTGCAACGTCGTTTTAAACGTACGCATCGCGAACAACGCAACCGAAACGCGTATGCCGTTCGTGCGGTGTATGCTTCCGAGGCTGTCCAATCATAAGGAGAATGCGATGCTGAACAGAAAGTGGATCGCAGGTGCGCTGTGTGTGGCGGCGATGGCCGTGTCGACGATGGCGCGGGCCGAGGCGCGCGTGTATTTCGAAGCGCCGAGCGAAGGCGCGACGGTGTCGAACCCGGTGCATGTGAAGTTCGGGCTCGAAGGAATGGAGCTTCGACCGGCCGGCGACAACACGCCGAACACTGGCCATCATCACCTGCTGATCGACGGCCGGCCGATTCCGAAGGGCGACGTGATTCCCGCGAGCGAGCGTTCGCTGCACTTCGGCAAGGCGCAGACCGAAACCGACATCAATCTGCCGCCCGGCCAGCACACGCTGACGCTGCAGTTGGGCGACGGCATACACCGCTCGTACGGTCCCGAATTGAGCTCGACGATCACGATCAACGTGAAGTAACTGCGTGTGCCGCGTACGGGCGCCCGAGGCGTCCGGTGCGGGAGGGGCGATCGGCCGGTTGCAGGCATCCGGCCGACGTTGGCCCTTTCGCTCGGAATTCGCGGCCGGCGTCCGCTACCGGAAGCCGGCCGCACCCGGCGCGCCATCGCATCGCGTCGCTTCGCGTCGATGGCCGCCTGCCAGCCGTCAAATGCAGGTTCCAACCCGCCTCCCGACCCGCCTCCCGACCCGTTTGCCGGCCTTGTCCGTCCGGCCATGCCGGTAACGCCGCCCGCGACCGGTACAATGGGCGCTTCCGATTCCTCTCTTCGCCGTCTCCCCATGTCGCTCTATTCCATATCCGGCGCGCAGCTCGCGTTCGGTCACGTCGCGTTGCTCGATCACGCGGATTTCTCGCTGGAAGCCGGCGAGCGCGTCGGCCTGATCGGCCGAAACGGCGCGGGCAAGTCGTCGCTGCTGAAGATCGTCGCCGGGCTCGCGAAGCCCGACGACGGGCTCGTCACGCGCCAGCAGGAACTCGTGACCGTCTACGTGCCGCAGGAGCCCGAATTCGAGCCGGGCGCGACGGTGTTCGATGCCGTCGCATCGGGGCTTGCGCACACGCGCGAACTGCTCGAAGAGTACGATTCGATCGCGCACCGCCTCGCGGATATCCCCGAAGGCGCCGAACACGATGCGCTGCTCGCGCGGATGAACGCGCTGCAGTCGTCGCTCGATGCGCACGACGCGTGGAGCTGGCGCACGCGCGTGTCGATGACGCTCGCGCAGATCGGCCTGGCGGACGTCGATGCACCCGTCGATGCGTTGTCGGGCGGGATGCAGAAGCGCGTCGCACTGGCGCGCGCGCTGGTGCTGCAGCCCGACGTGCTGCTGCTCGACGAACCGACCAACCACCTCGACTTCGACGGCATCCGCTGGCTGGAAGAGCTGCTCGTCGCGCAGCGCGCGGGCCTGCTGTTCATCACGCACGATCGCGCGTTCCTCGACCGCGTCGCGACGCGCATCGTCGATCTCGATCGCGGCCGGCTGCTGTCGTACCCGGGCAATTTTTCCGCGTACCAGACGCGCAAGGCCCAGCAGCTCGAAATTGAGCGCGTGGAAAACGAGAAGTTCGACAAGCTGCTCGCGCAGGAAGAAGTGTGGATCCGCAAGGGCGTCGAGGCACGCCGCACGCGCAGCGTCGGCCGCATCGCGCGGCTCGTGCAGATGCGCAACGAACGCGCGGAGCGCCGCAACACGCTGGGCAACGTGAAGCTGGATGTCGCGCAGGGCGAGAAGTCCGGCAAGATCGTCGCGGAACTGACCGACGTGACGAAGCGCTACGGCGGCCGCGCGGTCGTCGATCGTTTCTCGACGACAGTGATGCGTGGCGACAAGATCGGCTTCATCGGCCCGAACGGCGCCGGCAAGACGACGCTGCTCAAGCTGATTCTCGGCGAACTGAAGCCCGACGAAGGCACGGTGCGCATCGGCACGAACCTGCAGGTCGCGTATTTCGACCAGATGCGTGCGCAGCTCGACCAGGAAAAGAGCCTCGCGGATACCATCAGCCCCGGCAGCGAATGGGTCGAGATCGGCGGCGTGCGCAAGCACGTGATGAGCTACCTCGGCGATTTCCTGTTCGCGCCGGAACGTGCGCGTTCGCCGGTGAAGTCGCTGTCGGGCGGCGAACGCAACCGGCTGCTGCTCGCGCGCCTGTTCGCGCGTCCGGCCAACGTGCTGGTGCTCGACGAACCGACCAACGACCTCGACATCCAGACGCTCGAACTGCTCGAGGAACTGCTGGCCGACTACGACGGCACGGTGCTGCTCGTCAGCCACGATCGTGCGTTCCTCGACAACGTCGCGACGTCGGTGATCGCGGCCGAGGGTGACGGCAAGTGGCGCGAATACGTCGGCGGCTTCACCGACTGGCAGATCCAGAGTGCGCGCGCCGATCAGCTCGCGCAGCAGGAAGCCGCGAAGCGCGCGGTCAAGGAAGCCGCGCCCGTCAAGGAAGATTCGGCGAAAAGCGCTGCGGGCCGCAACGCGCAACGCACGGTCAAGCTGTCGTTCAACGAGCAGCGCGAGCTCGATTCGCTGCCGGAGAAGATCGCCGCGCTCGAAGAGGAGCAGAAGACGATCAACGCGCGGCTCGAAGACGGTTCGATTTTCGCGAAGGATCCGCAGGAAGGCACGCGCCTGACCGAGCGGTTCGCGGCGATCGACGACGAATTGCTCGAAGCGCTCGAACGGTGGGAAACGCTCGAGGCGAAGCGCAAGCCCGCGTAAAACGCAGGCGCGTCGCGCGGCCGGCGGCCGCCGCGCGCGATTCCGCGATTGGCGTGCCACGCGGAACCAGTAAAATACCGCGCGTCCCGGGCAGCGCAGCGCACGCCGCGCGCCCGCTTTCGGAGCAGTCCAAGCACACCGTTGTTTCGATTCGCTTTTTTACGGAACTCAACGTTTTGTCCACGACGTTATCCACACCAGGTGTGGACAACGTCCCGATGAATGACGAAATTCAGCGCCTATGTCAACGAAGAAACCCAGCGCGGCCTATAGCGAAGCATCGATCAAGGTGCTAAAGGGTCTCGAGCCGGTCAAGCAGCGCCCCGGCATGTACACCCGTACCGAGAATCCGCTGCACATCATCCAGGAAGTCATCGACAACGCGTCCGACGAGGCGCTCGGCGGCTACGGCAAGCAGATCACGGTCACGCTGCACGCCGACCAGTCGGTCTCGGTCGAGGACGACGGCCGCGGCATCCCGTTCGGCATGCACCCGGAAGAGGGTGTGCCGGTCGTCGAGATCGTATTCACGCGCCTGCACGCGGGCGGCAAGTTCGACAAGGCCGCGGGCGGCGCCTACACGTTCTCGGGCGGCCTGCACGGCGTCGGCGTGTCGGTGACGAACGCGCTCGCGACGCGCCTCGACGTGACGGTCTGGCGCGACGGCAAGATCGCGGAGCTCGGCTTCGCCGAAGGCGATGTCGTCAAGCCGCTCACGACGCAGGGCGCGGGCCGCGGCGAGAAGAAATCCGGCACGCGCGTGCAGGTGTGGCCGAATCCGAAGTATTTCGATTCGCCGAACCTGCCGCTCGGCGAACTGCAGCGCCTGCTGCGCTCGAAGGCCGTGCTGCTGCCGGGCGTCGAGGTCGTGCTCGTCAACGAGAAGTCGGGCGAGCGCCAGACGTGGAAATATGAAGACGGGCTGCGCGGCTACCTGCTCGACGAGATGAACGGCAGCGAGTTGCTGATCCCGCTGTTCGAGGGCGAGCGCTTCGCCGATTCGCGTTCGGGCGACGACACCTTTGCCGAAGGCGAGGGCGCGTCGTGGGTCGTCGCATGGAGCGAGGAAGGCTCGCTCGTGCGCGAGTCGTACGTGAACCTGATCCCGACGCCGGCCGGCGGCACGCACGAATCCGGCCTGCGCGACGGTCTCTACCAGGCGGTGAAAAGCTTCGTCGAACTGCACAACCTGCAGCCGAAGGGCGTGAAGCTGCTCGCGGAAGACGTGTTCGCGCGCGTGTCGTTCGTGCTGTCCGCGAAGGTGCTCGATCCGCAGTTCCAGGGGCAGATCAAGGAACGCTTGAACAGCCGCGACGCGGTGAAGCTCGTGTCGTCGTTCTCGCGCCCTGCGCTCGAGCTGTGGCTGAACCAGCACGTCGAGCACGGCAAGAAGCTCGCCGAGCTCGTGATCAAGCAGGCGCAGGCGCGCACGCGAGCGGGCCAGAAGGTCGAGAAGCGCAAGAGCTCGGGCGTCGCGGTGCTGCCCGGCAAGCTGACCGATTGCGAGACGGAAGATATCGCGCGCAACGAACTGTTCCTGGTCGAGGGCGATTCGGCGGGCGGCTCCGCGAAGATGGGCCGCGACAAGGAATACCAGGCGATCCTGCCGCTGCGCGGCAAGGTGCTGAACACGTGGGAAACCGAGCGCGACCGCCTGTTCGCGAACAACGAGGTGCACGACATCTCGGTCGCGATCGGCGTCGATCCGCACAGCCCGGATGAAAGCGTCGACCTGTCGAACCTGCGCTACGGCAAGATCTGCATCCTGTCGGACGCGGACGTCGACGGCTCGCACATCCAGGTGCTGCTGCTCACGCTGTTCTTCAAGCACTTCCCGCAACTGATCGAGCGCGGCCATGTGTGCGTCGCGCGCCCGCCGCTGTTCCGCGTCGACGCGCCCGCGCGCGGCAAGAAGGCCGCGCAGAAGCTCTATGCACTCGACGAAGGCGAACTCGAGGCGATCCTCGACAAGCTGCGCAAGGAAGGCGTGCGCGAGACGCAATGGAGCATCAGCCGCTTCAAGGGTCTCGGCGAAATGAGCGCCGAGCAGCTGTGGGATACGACGATGAACCCCGACACGCGCCGCCTGATGCCGGTGAAGCTCGGCGAGCTCGACTACGAGGCGACCGTCGCACGGATGACGATGCTGATGGGCAAGGGCGAGGCAGCCGCGCGGCGCGGCTGGCTCGAGGAAAAGGGCAACGACGTCGAAGCGGACATCTAAGCCGAACACCTGCGCGGCCGGGCATGACGCCCGGCCCGGCCTCACGCCACTTACGAATACGGAATTCAGATGGACGACAACACTTCCGATCTCTTCGCCAGCTCCGATGCACCGGACGCCGAAGCGCTGACGCTCGGCAACTACGCGGAGCAGGCGTATCTCAGCTACGCGGTCAGCGTCGTGAAGAGCCGCGCGCTGCCCGACGTGTGCGACGGCCAGAAGCCGGTGCAGCGCCGGATTCTCTACGCGATGAACGAAATGGGCCTCGGCCCGGACGCCAAGCCGGTGAAGTCGGCGCGCGTGGTCGGCGACGTGCTCGGTAAATACCACCCGCACGGCGACCAGTCGGCGTACGACGCGCTGGTGCGTCTCGCGCAGGATTTCTCGCTGCGCTACCCGTTGATCGACGGGCAGGGCAACTTCGGCTCGCGCGACGGCGACGGCGCGGCGGCGATGCGATACACCGAAGCCCGCCTCACGCCGATCGCTAAGCTGCTGCTCGACGAGATCGACCAGGGCACGGTCGACTTCATGCCGAACTACGACGGCTCGTTCGAGGAGCCGAAGACGCTGCCGAGCCGCATGCCGTTCGTGCTGCTGAACGGCGCGTCGGGCATCGCGGTCGGCCTCGCGACCGAAATCCCGTCGCACAACCTGCGTGAAGTCGCGGCGGCGGCGGTCGCGCTGATCCGCAATCCGAAGCTCTCGCATGCGGAGCTGATGAACCTGATTCCCGGCCCGGATTTCCCGGGCGGCGGGCAGATCATCTCGAGCGACACTGAAATCGCGGCAGCCTACGAAACCGGCCGCGGCAGCCTGAAGGTGCGCGCGCGCTGGAAGATCGAGGATCTCGCGCGCGGCCAGTGGCAGCTCGTCGTGACCGAGCTGCCGCCGAGCACGTCGGGCCAGAAGGTACTCGAGGAAATCGAGGAACTGACGAACCCGAAGCTCAAGCTCGGCAAGAAGACGCTGACGCCCGAGCAGCTCAATACCAAGAAGGCGATGCTCGACCTGCTCGACGCGGTGCGCGACGAGTCGGGCAAGGAGGCGGCGGTGCGGCTCGTGTTCGAGCCGAAGTCGCGCACGATCGACCAGACGGAATTCGTGAACACGCTGCTCGCGTACACGAGCCTCGAATCGAACGCGACGCTGAACCTCGTGATGATCGGCGCCGACGGCCGGCCGGGCCAGAAGGGCCTGCTGACGATCCTCGACGAATGGGTGAAGTTCCGCCAGCTGACGATGACGCGCCGCTGCCGCCATCGTCTCGCGAAGGTCGACGACCGCATCCACATCCTCGAAGGGCGGATGATCGTCTTCCTGAACATCGACGAGGTGATCCGCATCATCCGCGAGTCGGACGAGCCGAAGGCCGCGCTGATGAGCGCGTTCGGCCTCAGTGAACGGCAGGCGGAAGACATCCTCGAAATCCGGCTGCGCCAGCTCGCGCGTCTCGAGAAGATCAAGATCGAGAAGGAGCTCGAAGCGCTGCGCGACGAAAAGGCGAAGCTCGAGGAACTGCTCGCGAACGAAAGCGCGATGAAGCGGCTGATGATCAAGGAGATCGAGGCCGATGCGAAGCAGTACGGCGACGATCGCCGCACGCTGATCCAGCAGGAAAAGCGCGCGACGTTCGAGGCGAAGGTGGTCGACGAGCCGGTCACGGTCGTCGTGTCGCAGAAGGGCTGGGTGCGTGCGCTGAAGGGCCACGGGCTCGACCCGGCCAGCTTCTCGTTCAAGGCCGGCGACAGCCTGTACGCGGCGTTCCAGTGCCGTACGCCGGACCGCCTGATCGCGTGGGGCAGCAGCGGCCGCGTGTACTCGGTCGACGTGTCGGTGCTGCCGGGCGGGCGCGGCGACGGCGTGCCCGTCACGTCGCTGATCGAGCTCGAATCGGGCTCGCACCTGATGCATTACTTCGCGGCGCCGGCCGACCAGCAGCTGCTGCTCGCGTCGAGCAACGGCTTCGGCTTCCTCGCGAAGGTCGGCGACATGGTGAGCCGCGTGAAGGCCGGCAAGGCGTTCATGACGATCGATGCGGGCGCGGTGCCGCTCGCGCCGATGCCCGTGCTGCCGAACGCAACGCAGGTCGCGTGCCTGTCGAGCGGCGGCCGCCTGCTCGTGTTCGGCATGGACGAGATGAAGACGCTCTCAGGCGGCGGTCGCGGCGTGATCCTGATGGCGCTCGACGACAAGGAAACGCTCGTTCAGGCACTCGCGATCGATCCGGCCGGCGTCGTGCTGATCGGCACCGGCCGCGGCGGCAAGGCGATGGACGAGACGCTGTCGTATGCAGGGCTGGCGCCGCACGTCGGCAAGCGCGCACGCAAGGGCCGAGCGCCCGAGACGAAGCTCAAGGTCGTCAGCGAACTGCGTCCGCTGCTCGGCTGACGCTGCGCACGATCGATCGTCCGGTTCGGCCGCGATCGAAGGCCGCACCTCCGCTTCGGCGGACGTGCGGCCTTTTTCTTTTGGAGGGGGATTCGGGTAAGCAAGCGTGGCGTTGTCACGCGGAACTTGCAAAATAATGTGAAATCGCGCCTGGGGTCTGAACCGCTCGGCGACAATCCGGTCGAACGTCGCTCGATGCCGCGTGCGACGCGGCCGTTCGCCGCACCCCACTCCTCACAGGATTGCCGTCATGTCCCATGCTGTCTCCGTCGCGCTGTTTCTTCATCTGCTGGCCGTCGCCGTGTGGGTGGGCGGGATGGTCTTCGCCAACTTCTGCCTGCGTCCGGCGCTGTCCGACCTGTCGCCGCAGCTGCGGTTGCCGCTGATCGAAGGCGTGTTCGGCCGCTTCTTCAACTGGGTCTCGGGTTCCGTGATCGTGATCCTGCTGACCGGCGGCTTCCTGCTGGTGGAATTCGGCGGCGCGCACGCAACGTGGTCGCTGCACGCGATGGCGGGGCTCGGCGTCGTGATGATGCTGATCTTCGGGCATATCCGGTTCGCGCTGTTCCCGCGCATCCGCCGTGCGGTGCAGGCGCAGAAGTGGCCGGACGGCGCGCGCGCGGTGAATACGGTGCGCCTGCTCGTCCTCGTGAACCTGGTGCTCGGCGTCGTCACGATCGGCGCGGCGGTGTTGTCGCGCGGCTTCTGATTGACCGCAGCCGGCCGGCCCGCGCGCAGCCGCGGGTGCGCCGGCAAGCGCCGCTACGCGGCCAGCATCGCATCGAGCAGCCATGAGCCGACCGGGCCCAGCGGCCGGTTGCGCGACCAGACCGCATCGACCCGCACGCGGCGCGGCCAGCCGCGCGCACGCAGTTCGCACAGGCGATCGCGCGCGAAGTGGTCGACCATCCAGCGCGGCAGTTCCGCCCAGCCGAACCCCAGCACGGCCATCTCCAGCAGCATCAGATAGCTCGGCGCGAGCCAGTGCTGCGTGCCGACGACGATCCGGTCATCGGCGCCGCGGCCTTCCGTTTTCACATAGGTATTGAGGCGCAGTTCGCGCACGTCGCGCAGCGCGGCGTGCGGCACGTCGGCGTCGCCGTAGTCGGCGAGCGCGTGCGTGCGGCCGACGAACAGCCCGATTTCCGATTCCTCCGCAATCGTCGCCGCGCCGATATCGGCCGGGTAGGCCGCGCGCGCGGCCATCAGCCCGAGCTGCGCGCGCCCCTGCTGGATCAGGTCGAGCACGTCTTCGTGCTCGGCGATCTGGCATTCGAGCTCGAGCGCCGGAAAGCGCCGTTCGAGCGCCATCAACGTTTCCTCGTAGCGCTTCGACTGATACGTATCGGACACGACGAGCGTCAGCCGCGCTTCCTCGCCACGCGCGAGCCGCGCGGCCGTGCGGTCGATCGCCGCGCCGGCTTCGAGCGCGCGCTGCACCCGCGGCAGCAGCGCGCGCCCGGCGTCGGTCAGCGTCGGTGCGCGCGTCGAGCGGTCGAACAACTGCACGCCGAGATCGATCTCGAGATTCGCGATCGCCTCCGACACGGTCGACTGGCGTTTGCCGAGCTTGCGCGCGGCGGCCGTGAACGAGCCGAGCAACGCGGCTTCGGCGAAGGCGAGCAGGGCTTCGGGGGCGTGGCGCATGCGGCGCTCCTGGTGGCGATATATCGGTGAAACCGATGATATCAAACTGGATTCATACGGTTACGCCGATCAAAATGGCGGCCATGAACGAAGTAGACGAATCGGAGGGAAACATGAAACAGGTCAACAAAACGGTGACGGAACGGCTGCTGCATGCACTGACGTTCGAACTGGTCGCGATCGCGCTGTGCGCGCCGATCGGCGCGTGGCTGCTCGACATGCCGGTGTCGCACGTCGGCGTGCTGACGGTGATGGTGTCGCTGATCGCGATGGCATGGAACATGGCGTTCAACACGCTGTTCGACCGCTTCGAGCGTCGCGCGGGGCTGACCCGCACGCTCGGGATGCGAATCGCGCATGCGGTCACGTTCGAGCTTGGCCTCGTCGCGATGGTGGTGCCGGTGGCCGCATGGTGGCTGAACGTGAGCCTCGTCGAGGCGCTGCTGCTCGACCTCGGCATCGTGCTGTTCTTCCTGCCTTACACGTTCTGCTTCAACCTCGCTTACGACGCGCTGCGCGCCCGCTGGATCGCGCGCCGGGTCGCGGTGCAGGCAGGTTGAGGAGGGGCTGGACGGGGAGAGCGCCGGTCGAACCCGGCGGGGCGGCAGCGGCCGCCCGTCAGCGCGCGGCGGCCAGCAGCCACACGCCGCACGCAACCGCGACCGTGCCGTACACGGCATAGACGGGCACCTTGAAGCGCGCAAAGCACAGCGTCGCGAAGGCGCCCGTCAGCCAGTAAACGGGGTCGACCGGTTCCCGGTGCAGGATTCTCACGACGGCGACGACGAGAAAACCCGTGGTCGCCGCACGTAGCAGCCGCATCCCGTGCTCGAAGCGTGAATGGCGCTTGAGTCGGAGCAGATGGTTCTGCGCAAACACGACGAGGCATCCCGACGGAATGAACAGTGCGGCCGTCGCGAGCAGCGCGCCGACCCAGCCGTCGGTCAGGTAGCCGAGAAACGGGACGACGTTCAGCAGCGGCCCCGGCGCGACCGGGGACAGCGCGAACGCAAGCGTGAAGTCATGATCGGAGATGCCCGTTGCGGGCGTGACGAACAGCGTCTTGAGCACGGGCAGTGCGGAAAAGCCGCCGCCGAACAGCGTCATGCCGGCGCCGGCGAGACGCGGCCACAGCAGCGTCGCCTGGTAGTCGCCGGGCAGCGGCACCGCGAACAGCGTGACGAGCACGCCGAGCAGCACGAGCAGGTTGCGGTCGCGGGTCGACAGCGTGAAATCGACCGCGTCGCGTTGCGGCGGCCCCGTCAGCCAGCCGGCCGCGAATGCGGCGAACAGAATCCCGACGAAGGCGGCCGGATTATGCGCGAATCCGAGCAGAATCGTCGACAACGCGGCGATCAGCTGTTCGTGCCGCGTGCGCGCGAGCGAGCGCAGCTGCTTGACCCACGTGACGCCGATCAGCGCGGCGAGCACCATCCCGAAGTGGTTGATCAGCATCGGCGCGGCCAGCGAGCGCACGAACGGCGTGCGATAGAAGATCGCGAACAGCGTCATCAGCAGGGAGAAGGGCAGCACGCTCGCGATGCCGGCCACCCATGCGCCGACGCGGCCGTGCAGTATCTGGCCGACCTGTATCGCGACATTGCAGCCCACGGGGCCCGGCACCAGCCAGGCAAGTGCGACGAGGTCGCCGAAGACGTTGGGCTCGATGCGCTTCAGCCGCTCCACGTAGTGGCGTTCGAGCTGCGCCATCATCGACAGCCCGCCCCACGAGACAGCCGAAATGCTGGCGACGACCTTGAACAGGTCCCACAGGGACGCCTGCGCCTGTTCGATATCAGCGGTCGCTTCGATTTCGACGGTAGTCATGTTGGTGGTGTGAGCGCGGGGCCCGATCTCTCGCGTGTAGCCATGCCGGCGGCCCGCCGACACGTTGGCCCTCCCGATTGTCCGCCGCGCATCGTGACACTGCCATGCGCGAAAACGCTAGTTCATGAACTAAACGATCGGATCGGAAAACGAAACAATGACGGCGCGCGCAATCGCCAACCAGGCCGCAGCCGCGGTGTGCTTACGCGCCCGTGCTGCCGGTCGCGCGGTGCGCGATTACGTTCGGCGCGTCGCCACGCACGCCGAAGCGTGCGATCAGTGCGGGAATCGCGTCGGCCGGTACCGGGCGCGAGAACAGGAAGCCTTGCGCCTCGATCTCGCCGAGCGCGGCCAGCCATGTGATCTGCTCCTCGGTTTCCGTGCCTTCGACGACGACGGTCAGGCCGAGCGAACGCGCGAGATGCACGATCGACGACACCATCACGCACACGCTGCGATCGTTCGGGATCGCCTGCACGAACGAGCGGTCGACCTTCAGCGTGTCGACCGAGAAGCGGTGCAGGTACGACAGCGACGAGTAGCCGGTGCCGAAATCGTCGAGCGCGATGCGGATGCCGAGCTTCTTCAACGCGACGATCTTCTCCGACACGAGCTCCGGATATTCCATCATCGCGGTCTCGGTGATCTCGATCTCGAGCCGGTTCGCGTCGATGCCGGTGTCCTGTAGCGCCTGCGAGATCGTCTCGATCAGGTCGCCGCGCCAGAACTGCACGGGCGAAATGTTGACCGCGAGCGTCAGCGTGTCGTGGCCGTCGTCGCGCCAGCGCGCGATCTGCTCGCACGCGGTGCGGATCACGAAGTCGCCGATCGGCACGATCAGGCCGGTGGATTCGGCAATCGAAATGAATTCGTTCGCGGAGATGATCCCGTGCTCGGGGTGATCCCAGCGCGCGAGCGCCTCGAAGCCGGTGATGTGGCGGTGCGTGAGGTCGATCTTCGGCTGGTACGCGAGGAACAGTTGCCCCTCGGCGAGCGCGACGCGCAGTTGCTGCTCCCAGCGCATCAGGTGGTCGGCGCGGTGCGACAGGTGCGGCGCATAGAACGGACCTATCCGTCATTTTGTGGGCGGGGCATATCATGAGGTGTAAAAGCCATGGATATGCCGATGAAGAAGAAAAGACAAACCGTAGCGCGTCAGGCAGCGGCCCGCGGGCCG